>NZ_JAICZA010000158.1 GCF_025933915.1 Mycobacterium sp. | reverse complement strand
TACCTCGACTACGTCGCCGCAAAACTCAACAACCGGCCCCGCCAAACCCTGGGCTGGAAAACACCCGCCGAAGCTCTCGACGAACTACTCTCCAACCCATCAAAACCGCCCGCTGTTGCAAACACCGCCTGAATCCGCCACGGGGTTTGCCCCAACAACTCGACGTTCGTGGAGCCGAATCAGCGCTAGTACAGCGCGTTGGCGAGGCTGCGTCGTCCCACGATGACCTCTGGATCGGCTGGGTCGAAGAGTTCGAACAGCTCCACCAATCGAGTTCGCACCTGGGCGCGGTCATCACCGGATGTGCTGCGCACCAAGGTAATCAAGCGCTCAAACGCGGCAGTGACCTCCTGGTTGAGGATCTGCACGTCGGCGGCAGCGAGCGCGGCTTCGATGTCACCCGGCGCGGCATCGGCGATAGCAACGGCGTCCGGGCGTTGCGCGGTTGCGCGGGTGAGGAAGTCGATTTGCCGGATCGCGCCCTTGGCTTCCACGCTGGCCGGATTGGCATCCAGGATCGACTGATACGACGCCTTGGCGGCCTCGAAGTCGCCGTCCTCCAGCTGTTGACGGGCCGCGTCCAGCTCGGGGTCGACCACCTCGGACTCCGCGGAACCCGTTGCTCCCTTGAGCTTTCCGGCCGTCGCGGAAAGGATTTGGTCCAGCCAGCCGCGCAATTGCTCGGCCGGCTGCACGCCTTGGAAGCTCGAGATCGGCTGCCCGGCCGCCAACGCCACAACGGTCGGGACGGCGTCGACACCGAATATCTGGGCGACCCTGGGCGCGACATCGACATTGACCGTCGCCAGCGACCACTTGCCATTGTCCTGGCCGGTGAAGCCGGACAGCGTGTCCAGCAGTTGGACGCACGCGTCGCTGCGCGGGGACCACAGCAGCACAACCACGGGCACTTCCTCGGACCGGAGCAAGACCTCGGCCTCAAAGTTGGCCTCGGTGACCGTAGTGATGCCTGCAGAGCCGCCGTCGGGGGGCGTCGGCGCGGACCCCCCGGGAGCAGTGCTTGCCGGCTGGGCGCGCTGCTTGAGACCGGAGAGATCGACCGCGCCGGTCAGTGCGGGGCCGATGGAAGGTCGCGGACGCGTCACGCCGTCAAGTTTGTCATGCGCGTGGGCTACCGATCCACCCGGTGGCGGGGGTGCCCAACCGCGGGCGCGGCAGGGGCACAGATCACCCCAAAAAAGCGGCGCGATCGGCGCGTATGACGAAGATCACAATTCTTCGCCCACCTACCCGCGCCAGCAACGTCGCGGGGAGGCCCGATCTCGGACTAACTTGCTCGCAGAATCAGCGCGTCGCCCTGGCCGCCGGCCCCGCACAGCGCCGCGACCGCGTAACCGGAGCCGCGCCGGGCCAGTTCCAGGGCGGCGTGCAGCGTGATTCGCGCCCCCGACATTCCGATGGGATGCCCGACGGCGATCGCGCCGCCGTTGACATTGACGATGTCGGGATTCATGCCGAGTTCACGCGTCGAGGCCAGCGCAACCGCCGCAAACGCCTCGTTGATCTCGACGACATCGAGCTGGTCGACGGAGATGCCCTCGCGGCTGATCGCCTTCTTGATCGCGTTGGCCGGCTGCGACTGCAGGGTGGAGTCCGGTCCGGCCACCACACCGTGCGCACCGATCTCGGCCAGCCAGCTCAGCCCCAGCTCCTGCGCTTTGGCCTTGCTCATCACCACCACCGCCGCCGCGCCATCGGAGATCTGTGATGCCGAACCGGCGGTGATGGTGCCATCCCGGCGAAATGCCGGCTTGAGGCCGGCCAGCGACTCGGCGGTGGTGTTGGCCCGGATCCCCTCGTCCTCGGCGAACTGCAGCGGATCACCCTTGCGCTGCGGGACGTTGACCGGCACCACCTCGTCGCTGAAGACACCGTCCTTCCACGCCGCGGCCGCCTTCTGATGCGAACCCGCAGCAAACTCGTCCTGCTCCTGGCGGGTGAATTTGTCGACGTCGTTGCGCTGCTCAGTGAGCGCGCCCATCGGCTGGTCGGTGAACACGTCGTGCAGGCCGTCGTAGGCCATGTGGTCCAAGACCGTGACGTCGCCGTACTTGTAGCCCGAGCGGCTATCCATGAGCAGGTGGGGCGCCTTCGACATGGACTCCTGACCGCCCGCCACCACCACGTCGAACTCCCCCGCGCGAATGAGCTGGTCAGCCAGCGCGATGGAGTCGATACCGGACAGGCACATCTTATTGATGGTCAGCGAGGGAACATCCCAGCCGATGCCGGCCGCCACGGCGGCCTGGCGTGCCGGCATCTGGCCGGCCCCAGCCGTCAACACCTGGCCCATGATCACGTAGTCGACCGCCGACGCCGGGACATTCGCCTTTTCCAGTGCGCCGGCGATCGCGATGGCACCCAGATCGCTGCCCGAAAAATCCTTCAGCGAACCCATCAACTTGCCGATGGGTGTCCGCGCTCCAGCAACGATCACCGACGTCGTCATGACTATCTCCTAAGGCCTGCTAGGCGCCCCCTCGATGGCCGTTTCGGCCTCCCGGAGAAGCGCAATCTTTGCCGCCAGGTTACCGTTATGTGATGACGACCGATCAAGTTGACGCCCGTCAGATCCTGGCCACCTCGCTGGTGACGGCGATCGATCACGTCGGCATCGCAGTCGCCGACCTGGACGCCGCCATCACCTGGTACCACGACCACCTCGGCATGATCCTGGTGCACGAGGAAGTCAACGAGGAGCAGGGAATCCGCGAGGCCATGCTGGCAGTGCGAGGTGCCCCGGCAGGCACCGCGCAGATCCAGTTGATGGCCCCGATCGACGACTCCTCGACCATCGCGAAGTTCCTGGACAAGCGCGGGCCGGGCATCCAGCAGATGGCCGTCCGGGTCAGCGACCTCGACGCCCTTGTCGAGCGGCTCCACGAGCAAGGCGTGCGACTGATCTACGAAGCACCCCGTCGCGGCACGGCAAACTCCCGGATCAACTTCATCCACCCCAAGGACGGCGGCGGAGTTCTGATCGAGCTCGTCGAACCGGCCGCCTGAGACTCGATATTCACGACCACTTCCTGGTTGGACCGCGGGTCGCGCGGTGCGCCCAGCACGGCGTGTGCCAATGCCGTCGGTCGTCGACTTGACCCGAGCCTCCCGTCAGCGTCGAATCGATCGGCCACACGACCAAATGTGCTGAGCCGGAGCGGATTTCGTGATCACAGCCGGGGCATCGGTAGGTCTTGACCGCACGGGCCGCCGCGACGGGACGGACTTCGTACTCGTGGCCGTCGGGCCCGACCTCTACTCGGGGCAATGCCGGCGGCGGCGCTGAGGGCCGCCGCCGACGGGGCGGTGTGCGGCGCCGAGGCATTCGATCAGTCTAGTGACCAGCCTTCAGAACAGCCGGTACTCGTCGCTGTCCATGCCGCGCATTTTATCGTAATCCAATGTCACACAACGGATCCCGCGATCGACCGCCAGGGTGCGTGCCTGCGGCTTGATTTGCTGAGCCGCGAAAATTCCCTGCACCGGCGCCAGCACGCTGTCCCGGTTGAGCAGCTCGAGGTACCGGGTGAGCTGCTCAACACCGTCGATCTCGCCGCGTCGCTTGATTTCCACCGCCACCGAGCCGCCGCGTTCATCACGGCACAGTAGATCGACGGGCCCGATGGCGGTCATGTACTCGCGACGCACCAGGGTGTACCCGTCGCCCAGCAGCTGCACGTGCTCCGCGAGCAGCGCCTGCAGGTGCGCTTCGACGCCATCCTTGACCAGCCCCGGATCGACGCCGAGCTCGTGGCTGGAGTCGTGTTCGATCTGCTCGACGGTGATGCGCAGTTGCTCGCCCGCCTTGTTCTCGACGACCCACACCGGCGCCTGGTCACCAGCCTGCTCGCTCACCCAGCACGGCGGGCTCATCCAGTTCAGGGGCTTGTAGGCGCGGTCGTCGGCGTGCACGCTGACCGATCCATCGGCCTTGAACAGCAACAGCCTGCGCGCGGATGGCAGGTGCGCGGTGAGCCGGCCGACGTAGTCCACGGTGCATTGAGCGATCACTAGACGCACCCGACTCACCTTAGAGCGTGGCCGACAAATTAGGCTGACGCCACCATGTCGGCCAACAAGTCCATGGCACAACGAATAGGCCGGGTGCTCGAGCGCGTCACCCGCCAGAGCGGCCGTCTGCCAGAGACGCCGGCGTACGGCTCCCTGCTGCTCGGCCGGGTATCGGAAAGCCAGGGCCCGCGCCGGGTGCGCATCCAGATCATCATGACGGTGCTGGTGCTGGGGGCAAACCTGATCGGTATCGGCGTCGCGGTGTTCTTGGTGACCGTCGCCATTCCGGCGCCGAGCGTGTTCGACGATGCGCCGGCGTGGCTCACCTTCGGGGCCGTACCGGCCTTCATCGCGCTGGCTCTCACGTGGGGCACCTATTGGATCACCCGCCGTACCGTGATCGCGCTGCGCTGGGCGATCGAGGGGCGCACGCCGACTCAAGAGGACGGGCGCAACGCCTTTATGGCCCCGTGGCGAATCGCCCTCGTCGACCTCGTCTTGTGGGGCACCGGGACGGTGGTGCTGACCACGTTGTTCGGCATGGTCAACTCCTTGTTCATTCCGCGGTTTCTTCTCGTCGTGAGCTTCTGCGGAGTGCTGGTTTCCACCGGGAGCTATCTGCTCGCCGAGTTCGCGCTGCGACCGGTCGCCGCGCAAGCGCTCGAGGCGGGGCCACCGCCGCGCCGATTTTCGGCAGGCATCATGGGCCGGACGATGGTGGTCTGGTTCCTCGGTTCGGCCGTGCCCGTCATCGGCATCATGCTGCTCGCTTTATTTGAGCTCGTACTGCGGAATCTGACCCAGACCCAGTTCGCGGTGGCCGTGCTGATCGTGTCGATGGCCCCGCTGATCTTTGGGTGCGTCCTGATGTGGATCCTGGCCTGGCTCACCGCGACACCGGTGCGGGTGGTGCGGGCCGCCCTACGGCGCGTCGAACGGGGCGATCTGCGCGGTGACCTCGTGGTATTCGACGGCACCGAACTCGGTGAGCTGCAACGTGGCTTCAATACGATGGTCGACGGCCTGCGGGAGCGCGAACGCGTCCGCGACCTGTTCGGCCGCCACGTCGGGCGCGAGGTCGCGCTGGCCGCAGAACGCGAACGACCGCAACTGGGCGGGGAGGAACGCCATGTGGCCGTCGTGTTCATCGACATCGTCGGGTCGACAAAACTGGTGACGAGTCAGCCTCCGGCCAAAGTTGTTGCGGTGCTGAACCGTTTCTTCGCGGTCGTCGTCGAGGAGGTGGACCGCCACTGCGGACTGGTCAACAAATTCGAAGGCGATGCGTCGCTGGCCATCTTCGGAGCACCGAACCGCCTGGATAGCCCTGAAGACGCGGCCCTGGCCGCCGCGCGGTGTATCGCCGAGCGGCTGGCCGACGAGGTGCCCGACCTCGAGGCCGGCATCGGCGTGGCCGCGGGACAGGTCGTCGCGGGGAATGTCGGCGCCAAAGAACGATTCGAATACACCGTCATCGGTGAGCCGGTCAACGAGGCGGCCCGGCTGTGCGAGCTCGCCAAGTCGCACACCAACCGACTGCTTGCCACGGCCGACGCCATCGAGGGTGCGAGCGAAAATGAGCGGGCCCGTTGGTCGTTGGGCGACACCGTGACCCTTCGCGGACACGAGCGCCCCACTCGGCTGGCGTCACTCGTCGACGTCGCTCGACCCGTTCAATAGTTCTCGGCGGGCTCAGGCTGCCACCTGGCGGTGGCGACTTTGGTTGCCGCCGCACCGCTTGGCTTCATACATCGCGGTATCGGCCTCGGCAACCAACTGGTGGAACGCGTGCTCGGCATATTCCGAGACGACACCGCTCAACGGCAGCGTGGCGATTCCGACGCTGGCGGTCACCGAGGCATTCATCGCGGCCACGGCATCACAGAGCTGCCGGCCCCACTCCGGCAGCTGTTCTGTTGTCACGATGTCAGCGACCAAGAATTCCTCCCCGCCGACGCGGCCGACGACGGCCGTCTCACCGCATGCAGTGGTCAAGGTGCCCGCTACCTCGATGAGCGCCTCATCACCGGCGGCGTGCCCGCGCGTGTCGTTGAGCTCCTTGAAGCGATCCAGGTCAACCATCGCCACCGCCAGAAACTTGTGATGGGCGCCGGCGAGCATCCGGCCGACTATCGCCCGGTCGCAGGCACGCCGATTCAGCAAGCCGGTCAGCGGGTCGCGGTTGGCGCGCAAGAGATCCATCCACAGCGCGCGCACCACGACCTGGATGGCAAGCGGAACGACGACGTTGAGTTCCAGGACCAGAAAGTAGCCGGTGAACGCCAGCACAGCCTGCCCGGTAGCGGCCAGACGCACCGCTTGCCAGGCCCCGATCGCGCTGGCCACGCAGAAGTTCAACGTCATCAGCTTGGCGGTGTGGAAGAACGCGATGTAGCCGCCCGTCACCGACAACGCCGAGCACGCCATCAGTCCGATAAGCGGCTGGGGCTGCCACAGGCAGCCGCCGCCGATGGATACGCAGCCCGTCATGATGTAAAAAATGGACTGGCGCCGAGTGGGCCACCCGCTCAACCACAGTACCGTCATGGCCACCCCAATCACGGCGGCCAGGATGGAAACCGTCAGCGCCACACGGGGATACAGCGGCTCGGGGCCCCAGCACACGTTGACGGGCACCAGCACCAGTGAGGCCGCCACGACGGCCAAGACCCGGCGGGTATTAGTGCTCAGCCCATGCGCCTGCAAATAGCCTGTCAGCCAATCGAAGTGGTCATCCTGCTCCCACCACACCGCCAGCCATTTCATCAGTTCGCCCTTCCCCGAACCCACTCACCCCGTCGGGTCATGCCGCCACAGCCGGCGAGTTGGCTCACAGTAAATACCATCGCGTGCTGTGAGTAGCTCGAATCGACAAGAATGCCGGTTGGATGCCGAGGCCGACCAACGCCGATGCGTCACCCCGGCATACCCGCTCACAACGATGTCGCTTTCCCGCTAGTTTTGTCGGTGGACGGGTGTAAGTCTGGAAGCATGCACGACGATTTCGACCGCTGCTACCGCGCCGTCCAGTCCAAGGACGCCCGGTTCGACGGTTGGTTCGTCACCGCGGTGCTGACCACCCGGATCTACTGCCGACCCAGCTGCCCGGTGCGGCCGCCATTCGCCCGTAACGTGCGGTTTTACCCGACGGCGGCGGCCGCTCAGCGCGCCGGCTTCCGGGCATGCAAGCGGTGCCGTCCCGACGCCTCTCCGGGGTCCCCGGAATGGAACGTGCGCGGTGACGTGGTGGCGCGGACGATGCGGCTCATCGCCGACGGCACGGTGGACCGCGACGGCGTTGGCGGCCTGGCCGCCCGCCTCGGCTACACCACTCGACAGCTCGAACGGCTCCTGCAGGCCGAAGTCGGTGCCGGCCCCCTCGCACTGGCCCGTGCGCAACGCGCGCAGACGGCGCGTGTGCTGATCGAAACGACGGACCTGCCGTTCGGCGACGTCGCATTCGCCGCAGGGTTTTCCAGCATCCGTCAGTTCAATGACACCGTGCGTTCGGTGTTCGAAGGCACACCGAGTGCGCTGCGCCGGCGCGCGGCAGCGCGCTCCGCATCCGGGGCCAATTCGCCTGGCACCGTGTGCCTTCGGCTGCCGGTGCGCACACCCTTCGCCTACGAGGGTGTCTTCGGCCATCTCGCGGCCGGCACCGTTCCCGGTTGCGAGGAGGTCCGCGACGGCGCGTACCGACGCAGCCTGCGCCTTCCCGTCGGCAACGCCATCGTGAGCTTGACTCCTGTCGTCGACCACGTCAGTTGCGTCCTCATGCTCGACGATTTCCGCGACCTGACAACGGCGATCGCCCGTTGCCGGCGGCTGCTGGACCTCGATGCGGACCCGGAAGCGGTGGACGAAGCACTGGGCGGAGACGCAGGGCTGCGCCCCATCGTGGCCAAGGCACCCGGACAGCGCATTCCCCGCACGGTCGACGAAGCCGAACTCGCGGTGCGCGCGGTACTCGGACAGCAGGTGTCCACCAAGGCCGCGAGCACCCATGCGGGCCGCTTGGTCGGCGCCTACGGACAGCCGGTCAACGATCCCGGAGGAGCACTGACCCACACCTTCCCCTCCGTGGACGAGCTCGCCGAGATCGACCCCAGCCATCTAGCGGTGCCCAGGGCCCGCCAGCGCACGCTGAGCGCATTGGTCGCCGGCCTCGCCGACGGCAGCATCGTCCTGGACACCGGGTGCGACTGGGAAAGCGCCCGCAAACAATTGCTCGCGTTGCCCGGGGTGGGCCCCTGGACCGCGGAAGTGATTGCGATGCGCGGCCTCGGCGACCCGGATGCCTTCCCCGCCAGCGATCTGGGTCTGCGTCTGGCCGCAAAGCGGCTGGGGTTGCCTTTCGACGAACGCCCCCTCGTCGAACACAGCTCCCGCTGGCGCCCCTGGCGTTCCTATGCAACGCAATATCTTTGGACCACCCTTGAACATCCGGTAAACCATTGGCCGCCACAGGAGGTCGCATGATCGAGTACCGCACCATCGACAGCCCCATCGGATTGCTAACCCTGGCCGGGCGCGACTCGGTGCTGACACACCTACGGATGGTCGACCAGACCTATGAACCGAACCGCACCGGCTGGTCGCCGAACCCACGGGCGTTCGACGATGCCGTCGAGCAACTGGCCGCCTACTTCGCCGGTGAGCGCACCGACTTCGATTTCGCGTTCGATCTACACGGGTCCGAATTCCAGCGGCGCGTTTGGCGGGCGTTGTTGACAATCCCGTACGGAGAGACGAGGTCATACGGTCGTATCGCCGAGCAGATCGGCGCCCCGGGGTCCGCACGCGCTGTGGGATTGGCCAACGGACACAACCCGATCTCCATCGTCGTCCCGTGCCATCGGGTGATCGGCGCGAACGGCAGCCTCACCGGCTACGGCGGCGGCCTGCAGCGCAAACGCACCCTGTTGGACCTGGAAAAGACCCACAGCTGCGCAACTTTGTTCGATTAACCGCCGGGCACGGCGATCGCGTAGGCTACGGGCATTCACGCTGACTCGCGTTTCCTTTTGCCAGGTCCGTCCCATGGCGATATCGTCCGTAATTGTGGACGACAGTGCGAAGGACCCAGCCGTGGTTCTGCCGTACCTGGTGGGTAGGCCGTTGGCGGCTACCGAGGTCTACGAAGCATTCGGTTACCGCAAGTCCGCGTACTACAAGGCGGCTCGCGAGGGCAGGCTGATCACCGCAGACAACCTGATCAGGGCGGCCAAGTTTTTAGGGTTGAACCCGGTTGACCTGCAGGTCCGCTACGGTCTGATCGACCCCGACTCGGTCACCGAGTACCTGGAGTCCCAGCCCGGCCAGCCCAGATTGCGTGACCTTCGCCCCGATCCCAACAGTCCGCCCCTCTGAGCGGCGCTGCCGGGACCCTTTCAATGATCAAAACCGCACTCATCGTCGCCACCCTGATTGCCCTCCTGTGCAGCCTGTGGATCCGGCGCGACACTTGGCGCTCCCGATGGGAGGCCGGCGCCACCCGCAACATCGCGCTGCATGGCTGCGCCGTGCTGCTGATGTCGCACTGGGCGGCGGTCGCGCTCGGCCCATCCCTGCACCGCGTCTTCGGGCTGTGGAACGTACAACACCTCCTCGGCCACATCTGCTGGATCTTCGCGGTGACGGCCATCATCCGGCATGGACTCGTCCGTCTCGTCGACGAAACCCACGAGCGCGACCTATTACGCAAGCACGTCACGCGCCCGCTACGGCTGGCGGTTCCGCTGCTGGTGGCCCTGTTCATCATCGCCGACGAAGGCCATCACCTCGACTTCTTCGCCGCCCCGGCCAGCGACATCTGGCTCGCGGCTTACTGGTTGGTATTGGGCGGCCTGATGATCTACCTACTCGTCTATGCCGGACGAGTACTCCTGATACTGCGGACGGATCCCCGCTCAACGACGACTGTCGACCTCTATCTGATCTCGGCCGCATTCGGCGTGGCAGCTACCGCGATCCAGATGGGCACCTCCTGGGCGGGCTCCGATATCGTCTTGCCCGTCTGGTTGTGCGCCTGTCTGAGCGCAATCGGCTTCGCCTACGGTTCTGCCCGATCTTGGCAGGCCAAGGTGGCCTGGTTCACTTCCGGCAAATAGTCCACCCGCGGGCGTCGACGTCCGCGATCAGCGCGTCTTGCCGATCTAGGCGTTTATCCGCCGACTACCGACCGCGCCATGACTGCGTGGCGGAACCCATACCGTTGACCGACCACCTTCCCTCCGGCGGCCCGGCCCGTGCCCGTGCCCGTCAGCGGTATGCCGCGGAGCAGGCCCCCTCCCTTGGCTTCGGGGCCGACGGTCGCGCTGCTGAGAGCCGACAGCGTGCTTTCCCCGCTCGTCGCCGGGGCCGCAGCGGCCCAACTCTGCGGCACCGACAAGTGGCCCACCGTGGCCGCCCTGCCCAGGCCCGCCGACACAGACGACACCGGGCCGCCGCCCAGGGTTCCACCCAGACTCCCACCCAGAC
>NZ_JAICZA010000050.1 GCF_025933915.1 Mycobacterium sp. | reverse complement strand
GTTCGATACATTTCGAAGTAAACACCGACCCTCTGACACCGTCAAGAAACGCGAGGGGCGGCTGTGGCTAATGGTGTTTTTGTCTGCCGCGAGACTGCAATTGCCAACGCATTTCCCGAGAAGAGGCGTCGGTAGTTGCAGTCTCGCGGGCGCCGCCTACTCCCATTCGATGGTGCCCGGCGGCTTGCTGGTGATGTCCAGCACCACGCGGTTGACCTCGGAGACCTCGTTGGTGATACGCGTGGAGATGCGCTCGAGCACCTCGTAGGGAACTCGGGTCCAGTCGGCGGTCATGGCGTCCTCACTGGTCACCGGCCGCAGCACGATCGGGTGCCCGTAGGTGCGGTTGTCGCCCTGCACGCCCACCGAGCGGACGTCGCCCAGCAGTACCACCGGGCACTGCCAGATCAGGTTGTCCAAACCGGCGGAGGTCAGCTCCTCGCGCGCGATCGAGTCCGCGCGCCGCAGCGTGTCCAACCGCTGTGCGGTGACCTCGCCGACGATCCGGATGCCCAGACCGGGGCCCGGAAAGGGTTGGCGCGCAACCATTTCCTCCGGCAATCCCAGCTCGCGCCCGACCGCGCGCACCTCGTCCTTGAACAGCAGCCGCAGCGGCTCGACGAGTGTGAACTTCAGGTCGTCGGGCAGGCCGCCCACGTTGTGATGGCTCTTGATGTTAGCGGTGCCGCTGCCGCCCCCGGACTCCACCACGTCGGGATAGAGCGTGCCCTGGACCAGGAAGTCCACACCGGAACCGTTATCCCCCACCACATCTCGCACCGCGCCCTCGAAGGCCCGGATGAACTGCCGCCCGATGATCTTGCGTTTGCCTTCGGGATCGGTCACGCCCGCGAGCGCATCGAGGAAGGTGTCGGCCGCGTCGACGGTCACCAGGTTGGCGCCGGTGGCGGCCACGAAGTCGCGCTGCACCTGCGCGCGCTCCCCCGCACGCAACAACCCGTGGTCGACGAAGACACAGGTCAAGCGGTCGCCGATGGCGCGCTGCACCAGCGCGGCGGCCACCGCGGAATCCACGCCGCCCGACAGCCCGCAAATCGCCTGGCCGTCACCGATCTGGGCACGCACCTGCTCGACCAGCGCCTCGGCGATGTTGGCGGCCGTCCACCGGGCGCCGAGCCCGGCGAAGTTGTGCAGGAAGCGGCTGAGCACCTGCTGCCCGTGCGGGCTGTGCATCACCTCCGGGTGGTACTGCACACCGGCCAGCCGCCGGGCCCGGTTCTCGAAGCCGGCCACCGCCGCGCCCGCGCTGCTGGCCACCACCTCGAACCCATCCGGGGCGGCGGTGACCGCATCGCCGTGGCTCATCCACACCGGCTGAACGCTTGGCAATCCCGAATGCAATTCTCCGCCAAGGACTTTCAGTTCGGTCCGGCCGTATTCGCTGGTGCCGGTGCGGGCGACGGTCCCGCCCAGCGCCTGGGCCATCGCCTGAAACCCGTAACAGATGCCGAACACCGGCACCCCGAGATCGAACAGCGCCGGATCGAGCTGAGGGGCCCCGTCGGCGTAGACACTGGACGGCCCACCGGAGAGCACCAGCGCCAGCGGGTCCCGGGCCTTGATGTCCTCGACCGTGGCGGTGTGCGGAATGACCTCGGAGAAAACCCGCGCCTCCCGGACGCGGCGGGCGATCAACTGCGCGTACTGCGCGCCGAAGTCCACGACGAGCACCGGACGAGCCGGCAGTCCGGACGCATCGGTTGCCTCGGCTGCAGAGATTTCAGTGGGGTCGGCCACGCGAGCGAGTCTAGTGGCCACCCGCGTCGCCGCCGCCCGAGAGGCCTGCAGCGAAACGCGGTGCGCGGCCAAATTTATGCCTTTGCTATGAGGTTGTGGGTGCCGATTGATAACGACAATCATTTTCAATTACGGTTTCGGTGATTCTGACCGCTCGCCCAGCCAGGAGTTGCCGTGATGGCCTTGCCTCCCGCAATCCCCCCGCTGATCGCCGACCGCAGCCGGGGCGCCCGACGATGACCGCACCGATGTGGATGGCCGCCCCACCGGAGGTTCACTCAACGTCGCTGAGCAGCGGCCCGGGGCCGGCGTCCCTGTTCGCCGCGGCAGCGGCGTGGAGCTCGATGGGAGCCGAATACGCCTCGGCGGCAGCAGAACTCAGCGGGTTGCTGGCAACGGCGCAGGCCGGCGCCTGGCAGGGGCCGAGCGCCGAATCCTACGTTGCCGCGCATGCACCGTATCTGGCGTGGTTGACGCAGGCCAGCGCGCACAGCGCCGCGGCGGCCGCACAGCATGAGACGGCGGGCACCGCCTACACCGCCGCGTTGGCGGCGATGCCGACCATGCCCGAGCTGACCACCAACCACGTCGTGCACGGCGCCCTGGTGGCGACGAATTTCTTTGGGATCAATACCATTCCGATCGCGGTCAACGAGGCCGACTATGCGCGGATGTGGGTTCAGGCAGCCAGCACGATGGCCACCTATCAAGCCGTCTCCACGGCGGCGGTGGTGGCCATACCGCAGACCGACCCGGCGCCGCCAATCCTGAAATCCGACACCGCCGCGCAGCCCGACCACGAGGAAGGCGACGACCACCACGACCATGAGCACGGATTCGACAGTCCGCTCAATCAGTTCGTCGCCCAGATCCTGCGGCTGTTCGGACTCGACTGGGACCCGGTCGAGGGAACCCTCAACGGATTGCCCTACGAGGCCTACACCAACCCCGGAGACCTGCTCTGGTGGGTGGTTCGAGCCCTCGAACTGTTTTCGGATTTTCAACAGTTCGGGTCCCTGCTGCAGGAAAACCCGGCGGCGGCTTTCCAGTTCATCACCAACCTCGTGCTGCTCGACTGGCCGACCCACCTGGCCCAGCTCGCGAGCTGGCTCCCGACGCAGCCGCAATTGCTGTTGATACCCATGCTCATCGCCGTGGCCCCCCTCGGGGCGCTGGCCGGTTTCGCGGGCCTCGCCGGGCTTGCGCCCCCACCCGTGCCGGTCGCGGCGCCGGCAGCCCCGCCCGCCGCGGCACCGTCCGGCCTGCCGGCGGTGATCGGCACGACCCCGATCACCGCACCCGCCGCGGCACCCGCGTCGGCACCCGCGCCCGCGGCCGGCGCGGTGGCCAGCGTGGCGGCCGGCCCGGCACCGCCCGCGCCGCCGGCCCCGGGTGCGGTCCCGTTCATGCCCCCTTATGCCCTTGCGCCTCCCGGCATCGGATGTGGTTCGGGAATGAGTGCGAGCGCTGCCGCCGGTGCGAAAAAGAAGGCGCCCGAGCCCGATTCGGCCGCGGTTGTCGCCGCGTCGGCCGCGCGGGAGGCGGCGCGGACCCGGCGGCGCCGGCGGGCGAGGCAACGCGGCAGCGGCGACGAGTTCATGGACATGAACGTCGACGTCGATCCGGACTGGGACGAGCCGACGACGGCGTCGCAGCGCGGCGCCGGAAACCTGGGCTTCGCCGGCACGGGACGCAGGGAACCCGTTGCCGCGGCGGGCCTGACCACCCTGGCCCGTGATGCATTCGGCGGCGGACCCGGCATGCCGATGATCCCGGGCACCTGGGACCCGGAGGACGGCAAAGGAGTACGCGGCAACGACGATTGAGGCCGGTAGCGCGGCACATGCCGGCGTCCGGCGCGCCGTCGCAATACCCGGTGATCGTTGGCGACATGCACGTCGGCATGGTGGAGTGGATAGCGCCCAACCCCGATAGCCGAGAGTGAGTACCCGTGCTGGGTCTGCCAGAAAAAGTGCGCGCCTGCCTCTTCGACCTCGACGGCGTGCTCACCGACACCGCCAGTGTGCACACCAAAGCCTGGAAGGCCATGTTCGACGCCTACCTGTCCGAGCGGGCCAAGCGCACCGGCGACGAATTCGTCCCCTTCGACGCGGCCGCGGACTACCGCGAATACGTGGACGGCAAGAAGCGCGAGGACGGGGTCCGCTCGTTTCTGGAAAGCCGCGGCATCGAGCTGCCCGACGGTAACCCCGACGATCCCGACGACGCCGAGACGGTCTACGGCCTGGGCAATCGCAAGAACGACATGTTCCAGAAGGTCCTGAAGGAAGACGGCGTCAAGGTGTTCGACGGGTCGCGGCGCTACCTCGAGGCCGCGTCGGACGCCGGCCTGGGTATCGCGGTGGTGTCGTCGAGCGCCAACACCCGCGACGTCCTCGAGATCACCGGCCTGGACCGGTTCGTGCAGCAGCGGGTGGACGGCATCACCCTGCGCCGGGAGCACATCGCCGGCAAGCCCGCGCCCGACTCCTACCTCCGCGGGGCGCAGCTGCTCGACGTCCCCGCCGACGCGGCGGCCGTGTTCGAAGACGCCTTGTCCGGGGTTGCCGCGGGCCGGGCCGGTAACTTCGGTTTCGTGATAGGTGTCGACCGGGTGGGCCAAGCCGAGGACTTACGCCGCAACGGCGCCGATGTGGTGGTGAGCGACCTCGCCGAGTTGCTGCAGTCATGATCACCGATGCATCGTTTCCCGTTGACCCATGGCACGTTCGCGAAACCCAGCTTGACCTCAACCTGCTGGCCCAGTCGGAATCCCTGTTCACCTTGTCCAACGGGCACATCGGGCTGCGCGGCAACCTCGACGAGGGCGAGCCGTACGGCCTGCCGGGCACCTACCTGAACTCCTTCTACGAGATCCGGCCGCTGCCGTATGCCGAGGCGGGCTACGGCTACCCGGAAGCCGGCCAGACGCTCATCGACGTCACCAACGGCAAGATCATCCGGCTGCTGGTCGAGGACGAGCCCTTCGACGTCCGCTACGGCGAATTGATCTCCCACGTGCGCAATCTCGATCTGCGCGCCGGAACCCTGACGAGAACCGCGCACTGGCGCTCGCCCGCGGGCAAAGAGGTCAAGGTGGTCTCCACCCGACTGGTCTCCCTGCCCCACCGCGGCCTCGCCGCCATCGAGTACGTCGTGGAAGCGGTCGGCGATTTCGTGCGGGTCACCGTACAGTCCGAACTGGTCGCCAACGAGGACCAGCCGCAGACCTCCGGCGACCCGCGGGTGTCGGCCATCCTGGAGAACCCTCTCGAAGAGGTCGACCACGAATACACCGATACCGGAGCAGTTCTCATGCACCGCACCCGCAGCAGCGCGCTGATGATGGCCGCCGGCATGGACCACGAGGTCGAGGTTCCCGGGCGCGTGGAGGTCAGCACGGATGCGCGCGCCGATCTGGCCCGGACCACCGTGATCTGTGGGCTGCGCGAGGGGCAGAAGTTGCGCATCGTCAAGTACCTCGCGTACGGCTGGTCGAGCATGCGCTCGCGTCCGGCGCTGCGCGACCAGGTCGCCGCCGCGCTGCACGGCGGCCGCTACAGCGGATGGCAGGGGCTGCTGGACTCGCAGCGGGAGTATCTGGACGACTTCTGGGATTGCGCGGACGTCGAGGTCGACGGCGACCCCGAATCCCAGCAGGCCGTGCGCTTCGGGCTTTTCCACCTGTTGCAGGCCAGCGCTCGCGCCGAACGCCGCGCGATCGCCGCCAAGGGGCTCACCGGAACCGGCTATGACGGACACGCCTTTTGGGACACCGAGGGTTACGTGCTGCCGGTGTTGACCTACACCGCGCCGCACACGGTGGCCGACGCGCTGCGATGGCGGGCCTCAACCCTGGATTTGGCCAAGGAGCGGGCCGCCGAGTTGGGCCTGGAGGGCGCCTCCTTCCCCTGGCGGACCATCCGCGGGCAGGAGTGCTCGGCCTACTGGCCGGCCGGCACGGCGGCCTGGCACATCAACGCCGACATCGCAATGGCCTTCGAGCGCTACCGCGTCGTCACCGGGGACAACGACCTGGAAGCCGATTGCGGCCTGCAGGTGCTGGTGGAGACCGCCCGGCTCTGGCTCTCGCTGGGCCATCACGACCGGCACGGGGTCTGGCACCTCGACGGTGTCACCGGCCCCGACGAGTACACGGCGATCGTGCGCGACAACGCCTTCACCAACCTGATGGCCGCGCACAATCTGCATACCGCCGCCGACGCCTGTAACCGCCATCCCGAGGCGGCCAAGGCGCTGGGGGTCACCACCGAGGAGGCGGCCGCCTGGCGCGATGCCGCCGACGCGGCCAACCTTCCCTACGACGCCGGCCTGGAGGTCCATCAGCAGTGCCAGGGGTTCACCACCTTCGCGGAATGGGACTTCGACAAGAACACCACCTATCCGCTGCTGCTGCACGAGGCCTACGTGCGGCTCTACCCCGCGCAGGTGATCAAGCAGGCCGACCTGGTGCTGGCGATGCATTGGCGAAGCCACGCGTTCACGCCCGAACAGAAGGCCCGCAACGTCGACTATTACGAGCCGCGCATGGTGCGTGACTCGTCGCTGTCGGCCTGCACCCAGGCGGTGATGTGCGCCGAGGTCGGGCATTTGGACCTGGCCCATGACTACGCGTATGAGGCCGCCCTGATCGACCTGCGCGACCTGCACCACAACACCCGTGACGGCTTGCATATGGCCTCGCTCGCCGGCGCCTGGACCGCGCTGGTGTCCGGCTTCGGCGGCCTGCGCGACGACGAGGGCGTGCTATCGCTGGATCCTCAACTGCCCGACGGGATTTCGCGGCTACGATTCCGGCTGCGGTGGCGCGATTTCCGGCTCACCGTCGACGTGAACCATTCCGATGTCACGTACACGATCCGCGATGGGCCCGGTGGCGAGCTCAGCATCCGGCATGCCGGCGACGAGCTGGTGCTCAGCACCGAATCCCCGACGACCGTCGCCGTGCGTCCCCGCAAGCCACACCTCCCGCCACCGCGCCAGCCTCCGGGCCGCGAGCCCATGCACCGGCGGGCCCTGTCCCGGCCTCACTGAGCGTCGGCGGGCCCGAGAATCCGCTGCACCTCGGCGCCCGCCGCCTGGCGTAATTCGTCGTCCGTCAGCTCTTCGATCCCGGTCGCCGAGCGCAGGACCGGCGCGAACAACCGCCAACCGAACTGCAGCGCAAGGGCATTGGCGACCGCGAGCCGCGCCTTGACCTCGTCGTCGTAG
This sequence comes from Mycobacterium sp., assembly GCF_025933915.1. Lineage (GTDB taxonomy): Bacteria > Actinomycetota > Actinomycetes > Mycobacteriales > Mycobacteriaceae > Mycobacterium. Next base: position 21,862 of record NZ_JAICZA010000050.1, on the reverse strand, counting down.
AGCGGCCGCACCCCGTCGAGCAGGGTCGCGATGTTGGGAAACCGCTTCTGCAGCTGCCCCGCCGGATACCCGTCGAGCACCGTGCGGGCCATCACCCGCATCTGGCGATCCAGAGAGCGCTGCACCACCTCCGCGGGCGTGTCGGTCTCCAGCAGGGCGCTCAGGTGGGCACCCAGGTGATCGAGCACGGCGCCGACGAGTTGTTCCTTGGTGCCGAAGTGCCGGAACACCAGGCCGTGATTGACGCCTGCCCGCGTGGCGATGTCGCGGATGGAGGTCGCGGCCGGACCGCGCTCGGCGAACAAGTCGGTGGCCGCCTCCAGGATCGCCGCGGCCACTTCCGCGCGCCCCTTGGGCACTTTCCCGTGGCCTGTTGCGGAAGTTGTAGTCATCTGACTACACTACCAAATGTAGTCAATTGACTACACCCGTTTTGACTCAAGGAAGACGACATGACAGGTCAGATAACCGTCACCAAGCTGGGAAGCCGCATCGGCGCCCGGGTCGACGGGGTGCACCTCGGCGGCCACCTGGACGAGGCCGCGGTCGACACGATCCGCCGGGCGCTGTTGACCCACAAGGTCATCTTCTTCCGCCACCAGCACCAGCTCGACGACGCGCAGCAGCTCGACTTCGCCCGCCTGCTGGGCACTCCGATCGGCCACCCGGCCGCGTCCGCCCTGGCCGCCAAACACATGCCGGTGATCACGCCGATCGACTCCGAGTACGGCAAGGCGACCCGCTGGCACACCGACGTGACCTTCGCCGCCAACTACCCGGCGGCCTCGATCCTGCGCGCGGTCACCCTGCCCACCTATGGTGGCTCGACGCTGTGGGCCTCGACCGCGGCGGCCTACCAGGATCTGCCCGAGCCGCTGAAGCACCTGGTGGAAAACCTCTGGGCGCTGCACACCAACCGGTACGACTACGTGAGCGCCGAAGCGGTCATGTCGATGAGCGACACGCAGCGGGCGTTTCGGCAAGCCTTCGAGAAGCCGGACTTCCGCACCGAACACCCGGTGGTGCGGGTGCACCCCGAGACCGGTGAACGCGCCCTGCTGGCCGGCGATTTCGTGCGCGGCTTCGTCGGGCTGGACAGCCACGAATCGAGCACGCTGCTGGAGTTGCTGCAACGACGAATCACCATGCCGGAGAACACTATTCGGTGGAGCTGGGCTCCGGGCGACGTGGCCATGTGGGACAACCGCGCGACCCAGCATCGGGCGATCGACGACTACGACGACCAGCCCCGGCTCATGCACCGGATCACGTTGATGGGCGACGTGCCGGTCAATGTGCGCGGCGAGTGCAGCCGGGTGGTCAGCGGCACACCGCTCGAAGTGCTGGCCAGCTGATGGTGACGACCCGCAGCGCCCGGCTACGCCGCGCTCGCGATCGTCACGCTAGCTGACCGAGCTGACCGGATCGACCGGTGACCAGCGCAGCGCACCCGGGGCGGAGAGGGGCACCCGCGGGTGCGCTGGCGCTATCGGATCCAGCCGGCGATACGGCTCACCCTGGACCGGACGCTGGTCGTTCTCGCCGTTGTTCGGCCACAACGAGGCGGCCCGCTCGGCCTGGGCGGTGATGGACAACGAGGGATTGACGCCCAGGTTCGCCGAGATGGCTGCGCCGTCCACCACGAACAACGTCGGGTAGCCGTAGACCCGGTGGTAGGGGTCGATGACCCCGTGGTCGGCGTCGTCGCCGATCACCGCACCGCCGAGGAAGTGGGCGGTCAGCGGGATGTTGAACAGCTCCCCCCAGGTGCCGCCGGCCACGCCGTCGATCTTGGCGGCGATGCGCCGGGTGACCTCATTGCCCACCGGAATCCACGTCGGGTTCGGCTCGCCGTGGCCCTGCTTGCTGGTGTACCAGCGGATACCCAGCTTCCCGCGTTTGGTGAAGGTGGTGATCGAGTTGTCCAGGTGCTGCATCACCAGCGCGATCATCGTGCGCTCGCTCCACTGGCGGGGGTTGAGCAACCGCAGCATGCTGCGCGGGTCCTCCCGGGCGGCCTCGAGCAACTGCTTCCAACGGGGCACATCAGTGCCTTCGGGCCCGGGGCCGTCGGTCATCAACGTCTGCAGCAGCCCCATCGCGTTGGAACCCTTGCCGTACCGGACCGGCTCGATGTGGGTGTCCGGCGTCGGATGGATCGACGATGTGATCGCCACACCGTGGGTCAGGTCCAGATCCGGGGAGACCTCGAGGCGCCCGGCGCCGACGATGGACTCGGAGTTGGTGCGGGTCAGCACGCCGAGGCGCTTCGAGAGCCGGGGCAACCGGCCCTCGTCGCGCATCTTGAACAGCAGATGCTGGGTGCCCCACGTCCCGGCGGCCAGGATCACGTGCTTGGCGGTGTAGCTGCGCCGGTCGCGGCGCAGCCAACTTCCGGTGCGCACCGTGCGGACCTCCCACAGCCCGTCGGGACGCTGCTGGAATTGTTTCACCGTTGTCATCGGAATAACTTGCGCCCCACCCGATTCCGCGAGGAAGAGGTAGTTCTTCAGCAGGGTGTTCTTGGCGCCGTAGCGGCAGCCGGTCATGCAGCATCCGCACTCCAGGCAGCCGGTGCGCTCGGGCCCCGCACCGCCGAAGTAGGGGTCCGGCACGGTTTTGCCCGGGGCCTTGGTGCCGTCGGGACCGAAGAACACCCCGACCGGCGTCGGCACGAACGTGTCGCCACAGCCCATCTCGTCAGCGACCTGTTTGACGATGCGGTCGGCGTCGGTGAACGTCGGGTTCTCCACCACGCCCAGCATCCGCCGCGCCTGGTCGTAGTGCGGCATCAGCTCGTCGCGCCAGTCGGTGATATGCGACCACTGCTGGTCTTTGAAGAACGGCTCCGGCGGCACGTAGAGCGTGTTGGCGTAGTTCAGCGAGCCGCCACCCACTCCGGCGCCGGCCAGGATCATCACGTTTTTCAGCGGGTGGATGCGCTGAATGCCGTAACAACCCAGCTTCGGTGCCCACAAGAACTTACGCAGATCCCAGGACGTCTCGGCGAAATCCTCGTCGGCGAACCGGCGTCCGGCCTCCAGAACGCCGACGCGGTAGCCCTTTTCCGTCAGCCGCAACGCGCTGACGCTGCCCCCGAAACCCGAACCGATGATCAGCACGTCGTAATCCGGCTTCATCGCACCAGTATGGCCTTACCGGCCGGTAACAAGCCAGCGAGGGGTTCTCCCCGAGCGTCGCGATGAGCTGCGTCAAGTGCGCGGTCGATCGGACGCCGGTGGCCCACTGAGCGACCCCGTACCTGCGCACTAGGGGGCGGCCTGCACGCTGACCGCGACACCGGAATAGTGCGTCATCCCGGTGACGGGATCGATGTCGTCCTTGCTGGTGAGCCGGTTCACGTTGGCTCGGTGCGCATGTCCGTGGGGTATCGACACCGCTCCGCGCCGGATCGCCGGATCGACTTTGGCCACCCCGATCAGCTCCCCGCTGGCACTGCGTACGGTCACCCTTTGGTTATCGAGGACGCCGGCCGCCGCAGCGTCGTCCGGGTGCATGAGGACTTCGGACGGCTCGCCCAGGTACTCCAGCTGCGAGTTCAACATGCCGCGCTGGCGGCGAGGCACTAGAACCAGCGGGGCGGGCTGCGCCAGCGTGGCCAGCTGATCGACGAGTATCGCCGGCGCTAGCCGCCACCCACCCAGCCGCTCGATGTGTCGGTCGACCCAGGGTGCCGGCAACTCATGGCCCACCTGCACGCAGCGTTGCGCGACGAGCTGTTCCATCGGCAGGCGCGCACCTGCGGTCACGCCCGCCAGCATCGCATCGTCGGTGATCGGCCCGCTGGTGTCGGCGAGCACGTGGCCGAGACGTTGTCCGAGTTCGGCCAGCACCCACCACGTCGAGCGGCGATCTCCTATCGGATCGACGACGGCCGGAGTGTATTGCGCGCCAACCTGCGTCAACAGCACGTCCCACAGAGTCACGTCGGGCCGCTCCAGCTGGTCTTTGGTGGCCAACACATGAGTGGACAGCTCCGTCGTCTCGTTCCCGATGATCTCTAGGGTGGCCAACACGTCGAGCTTGCGCAGCGACGACGTCAGCGCACCGGCGTTGGGGAAGCCGGTGACCATGCTGCCGCCCAGATTCAGCACGGCGCGGATATTGCCGGCATCGATCTCGTCGGGCAGTGCCGCACAGGGCCATTCATCGAGCAGCGAGCGCAATTCGGGGCGGCTGCGGGGGCCCGGCCCGAACGATCCCTCGGGCCCGGAGATCGGTAACTCAAACGTTTCCAGCTGGTACCAATAGCCGGGGTGAAACCAGCAGCCACCCGGCCGGTTCAGCGACCCGGTCACCGCCAACAACGCGCAGGCAAGCCACTGAGTGACGTTCGCGGTGGCCGACATGGTTACGCCTGTTCCGGTCTCTACGGCTATCCGCCCGGTGTGACGCACCGCCGCAAGCAGCTCCGCCAGTCCGACCGGGTCGGCGTCGGTCAGCCCGACGGTTCGATCCAGGGTGAACGGTGCCACCGCCGCCGCCAGCGCGTCGCTGTCCGCGGTGTGGCGGCGCAGAAACTCGCGATCGGCGCCCGCGGACAGCAGTTCACGCACCAAAAACGCCAACACCGCATAGTCGGTACCCGGGCGCGGCGCCAGGTGACCGGTCGCCATCCGCGCCGTCTCGGTATGGCGCGGGTCGACAACCCACAACTGCCCCCGACCGGTCAGCCCGCGCAAATACCCCCTCGGGTTCGGCATCGCGATGTTATGGCCATGCGAGACAACGGGATTGGTACCGACCAGCAGAAGCAGATTGGCGTTGTCGTAGTCGGGACGTCCGGACAGCGCCGACGTGCCGCCCATCAGATCCGCGATCAACACCTTGGCGGTGCCGTCGATGGTCATCGGACTGAATTTCGCCGGAGTACCGATGGCGGCGTGTAATCCCTGCGCCATCCGATATCCGGTCGTATCCATGCCCAGACCGCTGCCGAAGAAGATGCCGACCGAACCGGGCCCGTGGCGGTCGATGACCCGGCGCAACCGCTCGCTCAGGTCATCGAGGCACTCCGGCCAGGTGGTGGGCACCAAGACGCCGTCAACCCGCATCATCGGGCGGTCGAGGCGATTCGGGTGATGGTGCATCTTCGCCAGTGCACGCCCCTTCGGGCAGGTGTAACCCTTCGATCGCGGATGTTCCCGATCGCCGCGGACGTCGACCACGGTGTCACCGTCGACGTCGACCAGAATCCCGCAAACCGTCGTGCAGATTCGGCAGAAGCTACGTATCGTGCGCACACCCTCGGCAGTCACCGCGCCCTCCTTGTGGTCCAGGCCACGCCCAAAATGTAGACAGTGCCAACAATGATGTCAATGACTACATCTTGGTAGGGTGCGCGTTGTGGACGACCGCCGCTACCACCACGGCACCCTGCGAGCAGCACTGCTGGCCGAGGCCGAAAAATCGCTGCGGGTCTCCGGCGCGGACGGCCTGTCGTTGCGGGAACTGGCCCGCGCGGTAGGCGTCAGTCACAGCGCCCCGCGCCGGCATTTCGACGACAAGGCAGCGTTATTGGACGCACTCGTCGTCGATGGTTTCCACCATCTCGGCGACGCCCTGGCCACAGCAGCCGCGCCCGATGGCCGTGACTTCGTCGCCATCCTGGGTGACGTCGCCGTGGCTTACATCCGATTTGCCACGGACAATCCCGCGTTGGTCGACCTGATGTCGGCCAGCAGATACCTCGCGAATGCCTCCCACGAGCTCAGGCAGGCACGGGATGCCGGCTTCGCGCCCGTGGCGCGCCTCGTCGAGACCGGCCAGGCGGCCGGTGAGCTGGTCGCCGGCGACCTGCAGAAAATCGGGACGGTACTCTTTGCCGCCCTGCACGGCATCGCGACCATGGCCAACAACAAGATGATCGATCCGCTCGAGGACGAACTGATCTTCGACGTGGTGAAGTCGCTTCTGGACGGCCTGGCACCGCGCCGACGACCCGAGCGTGGCAACGGTAACTAGCTACCGACGATCAGGCCGACCTTCTGGAACTCCTTGAGGTCGCAATACCCCGCCTTGGCCATCGACCGGCGCAGACCACCGACCAGGTTGAGGCTGCCGAACGGGTCGTCGGACGGCCCGCCCAGTACCTGTCGCAGCGGCGGGCGCTCACCGACGGCGATCTGCAGCAGCGCCCCGCGCGGCAACGACGGGTGCGCGGCCGCGGCCGGCCAGAACCATCCTTCGCCGAGCGCCTCGTCGGACTCGGCGAGCGGGGTGCCCAGCACCACCGCGTCGGCGCCGCAGGCGATCGCTTTCGCCAGCTCGCCCGAGGTGTGGATGTCACCGTCGGCCAGCACGTGCACGTAGCGGCCGCCGGTCTCGTCGAGGTATTCGCGGCGCGCGGCGGCGGCGTCGGCGATCGCGGTGGCCATCGGCACGCTGATGCCCAGCACCTCGTCGCTGGTGGTCACCCCCCTGGTGGAGCCGTAGCCGACGATGACGCCGGCGGCGCCGGTGCGCATCAGGTGCAGCGCGGTGCGGTGGTCTTGCACGCCGCCGGCGACCACCGGCACGTCGAGCTCGGAGATGAAGGTCTTGAGGTTCAGCGGTTCCCCGGCCCCATCCCTGTCCCGGACCACCCGTTCGGCCGAGACGATGGTGCCCTGGATGACCAGCAGATCGATGCCGGCCTGCAGCAACACCGGGGTGAGCGCCTGGGCGTTTTGCGGGCTGACCCGCACCGCGGTGGTGACGCCGGCCTCCCGGATGCGGGCGACGGCGGAGCCCAGCAGGTCCGGGTTCAGCGGCGCCGCGTGGAATTCCTGCAGCAGCCGGATCGCCGCCGAGGGTTCGGGCTCCTTGCTGGCGGCCTCGAGCAGCTGCGCGATCTTGGCCTCGACATCGGCGTGCCGCCCGATCAATCCCTCGCCGTTGAGCACGCCCAGACCGCCGAGGCGGCCCAGCTCGATCGCGAACTCCGGTGACACCAGCGCATCGGTCGGATGCGCCAGCACCGGGATCTCGAACCGGTAGGCGTCCAGCTGCCAGGCGGTCGACACGTCCTGCGACGAGCGGGTGCGCCGGGAGGCCACGATGCTGACTTCGCTCAGTTCATAGCTGCGACGGGCGATGCGGCCCATCCCGATCTCGACCATCTGGGCCTCAGCGCGCGTAGTAGTTGGGGGCTTCGACCGTCATGGCGACGTCGTGCGGGTGGCTTTCCCGCAGCCCGGCCGCCGTGATCCGGACGAACTGGGCCTGTTGCAGCGCCTCGATGGTCGACGAGCCGGTGTACCCCATCGCCGCGCGCAGACCGCCGGTCAGCTGGTGAATCACCGAGGACAGCGGGCCGCGGAACGGTACGCGACCCTCGATGCCCTCCGGCACCAACTTGTCCTCCGAGAGCGCGTCGTCGGCGAAGTAGCGGTCCTTGGAGTACGACTTTCCGCTCCCGGAACCCCGGCCCGCCATGGCCCCTAGCGATCCCATTCCGCGGTAGCTCTTGAACTGCTTGCCATTGACGAAGATGAGCTCGCCGGGCGCCTCGGCGGTGCCCGCCAGCAACGAGCCCAGCATGGCCGTCGACGCCCCGGCGGCCAGCGCCTTGGCGATGTCGCCGGAGTACTGCAGTCCGCCGTCGGCGATCACCGGCACCCCGGCCGGCCCGCAGGCGGCGACGGCTTCCAGGATCGCGGTGATCTGTGGCGCGCCGACGCCGGCCACCACCCGGGTGGTGCAGATCGACCCCGGTCCCACGCCCACCTTCACCGCGTCGGCGCCGGCGGCGACGAGGGCGGCGGCGGCCGACCGGGTGGCGACGTTGCCGCCGATCACCTCGACGCGGTCGCCCGCCTCGGCCTTGAGTTTGCCGACCATCTCGAGCACCAGCCGGTTGTGCGCGTGCGCGGTGTCCACGATCAGCACGTCCACGCCGGCGTCGACCAGCATCATGGCGCGCACCCAGGCATCACCGCCGACGCCGACGGCGGCGCCGACCAGCAGCCTGCCGTCGCTGTCCTTGGTGGCCAGCGGGTGCTGTTCGGTCTTGACGAAGTCTTTGACGGTGATCAGCCCGGTCAGCCGGCCGTGGCCGTCGACGATGGGCAGCTTCTCGATCTTGTGGCGCCGCAACAGGCCCAGCGCCGCGTCGGCGGACACCCCCTCCTGCGCGGTGATCAGCGGGGCCTTGGTCATCACCTCGGCCACCTGCTTGGTCTGATCCACCTCGAAACGCATGTCGCGGTTGGTGATGATGCCCACCAACGCACCGGAGTCGTCGACGACTGGCAGCCCGGAAATCCGGAACTTCGCGCACAGCGCATCGACCTGAGCCAGCGTGTTGTCCGGGCGGCAGGTGACCGGATCGGTGACCATGCCCGCTTCGGAGCGCTTCACCATCTCGACCTGGCCGGCTTGCTCGGCGACCGGCAGGTTGCGGTGCAGCACACCCATACCGCCGGCGCGCGCCATAGCTATGGCCATCCGCGACTCGGTGACGGTGTCCATCGCCGAACTCACCAGCGGCACCTTGAGTCTGATCTTCTTGGTGAGCTGGCTGGACGTGTCGGCGGTGGCGGGAACCACGTCGGACGCGGCGGGCAGCAACAGGACGTCGTCGAACGTCAGCCCCAGCATCGCGATCTTGTGCGGATTGTCGCCACCTGTGGGTACCGGGTCATCGACCAGGCCGCCCACCCGCACATACGGACTGCCGACGAGGTCAGAGCTGTCTTCCAGGTGGGACGTGCCACGGGTCATCAGTGGGGCCCTCCATACGATGCGGCGTGAGGAACCCATCCTATCGGCTCGCCTCCCCCTGGAGTTCGCTTGCTCGGGGGCGCGCCGCGCGCGAATCGGTGCGGGCGGGGCGGGTGGCTCCCTGCTGGCGTTATCGCGACCGGGCTGCGTAGGCTAGGGGCGTGCGCGACCACCTCCCACCGGGTTTGCCGCCCGATCCTTTCGCCGACGACCCCTGCGATCCGTCGGCGGCGCTGGAAGCCGTCGAGCCGGGTCAGCCGCTGGATTCCCAAGAGCGGATGGCCGTCGAGGCCGACCTCGCGGATCTGGCGGTGTACGAAGCGTTGCTGGCGCACAAAGGCATTCGCGGACTGGTGGTGTGCTGCGACGAGTGTCAGCAGGATCACTATCACGACTGGGACATGCTGCGGGCCAACCTGCTGCAGCTGTTAATCGACGGCACCGTGCGCCCGCACGAGCCCGCCTATGATCCCGAGCCGGATGCCTACGTCACGTGGGATTACTGCCGGGGCTACGCGGACGCCTCGCTCAACGAAGCGACGTCAGACGCCGACGGTTTTCACCGCCGTCACTGATTCCTCCGTCACGGAGTAGCCGCCTTCGGCACGGCCGCGGCACTCGGTGAGGCGGCAGGGGCCGGCAGTGTGGCATCGGGATTGCGCGATTCGACCTTGACGTTCAACAGCTTCAGCTGGTTCATCAGGTCCTGTTTGGCGGCCGGGTCGTCAATCGACTGCACCAAGCTGCTCACCTCGGTCAGTTGATTCTTGGCCTGGTCCCACTCACCACGGTCGATCGATTCCTGCACCTTCGCCAAATCGGCCTTGGCGGCCAGCATCTCCTGCTTTTCGTTGACCCGCGGTTGGTCGAAGAACATCGCGTGCAGCCCGTGCAGGGGGGTGCCGGGGCGGGCCTCGACCACCATGGCGCCGAAACCACTGAGCGCGATCAGCGCTGCGGCGACCGATCCGATGGCGGTCAGGCCACGACGGCCTCGCCCGCGCTCAGCCAGCCCGGTGCGCAGCGCGTTGACCGCCTCTTCGGGCGTCACGAGCGCGCTGGCCGGGGGCCACCTCAGGTTGTCGCGCCAGTCCTCCAGCATCGTGGTCAGCACGTCGACCTCGGGGTCCTCGACGTCCACCGGCCGACGGTGGGCGAGCGCATCGAGGAGCAGATCGGTGCGAGCGAATTCATTCAGGGATTCAGGCACAGTCACCTGCCGCGATCATCTCGGACTTCAACCGCGACAGCGCGCGGTGCTGGGCAACTCGGACCGCCCCGGTGGTACTGCCGACCGCGGCCGCGGTCTCCTCGGCGGACAGGCCGACGACGACGCGCAGGATCAGGATCTCGCGTTGCTTGGCGGGCAGGATTTCGAGCAGTTCGCTCATCCGGCTCACCGAATCGGCTTCGATCGCAAGCTGTTCGGGCCCCGCGTCGGGCGACCAACGCTCGGGAATCGATTCGGTGGGGTAGGCCAGGTCACGACCGGCCGCCCGATGCGCGTCGGCGACCTTGTGGGCCGCGATGCCGTACAGGAAGGCCAGGAATGGGCGTCCGCGATCGCGATAGCGGGGCAGCGCCGTGATCGTCGCCAAGCACACCTCCTGTGCCACGTCATCCGCTGACATGCCACCCCGCTCGACCGTGCCGACGCGCGCCCGGCAATATCGCACGACGATCGGGCGGATGGTCTCCAGCACCTCCCTCAATGCGCCGTGGTCTCCGGTGACGGCCTTGGCGACCACAGCGTCGAGACGTTCCCCTGCTGGAATTGTCATCGACGGTGATATCCCTAACGTTACGAACCGGACACATCGCGGGCGAACTGGGCTAACTAACGAAATGACAATAACGGGCGGGACCCCGTTTCAAGCGGAACGCCACGTCCCACCGGCGTGCCGCACCTGGCCTGCGCAGATATCGCGGATTTCGCGCAGTTGATGTGCCGAAAAAGTGACGCTTTCGATATCGATCAGCAAGCACGCCAACGCCCATCGGAGCGGGAGTAGACCCAGCCGGCCGGTGGTCTGCAGCGCGGCCTCCGCGACCGCGCGGGCGCGATCGATATGTCCCGCGCTGCACAGCGCGGCGGCCAGTACCACGTCGCTTTTGGCTTGGTGCCGCGCCGACGCTCCGGTCGGACCAGATGCCATCCTTGCCGCCAGCTCTACCGCCTCGCCGGCATGGCGGACGGCGGCATCGCCCGCACCGCGGGCCATCGCGAGTTCGGCGGCGACCCATCGGCGGCGCACCGGGAGCCGGTCGGGCACCGTCGCTTCGGAGTCCGGGGATGACAGCAGCATGTCGGCGCGCGCCAGCAGCGTCGCCGCCGCCGCGAAGCGCCCGACGCCCAGCGCGTCGGCCGCCAGCCCGATCAGGGCGTCGGCGCCCGCCTCGGGATCGGTGCCGGCCAGCGCCAGCGCGCGCCCGTCCCAGCCGCGCGCCACGGTGTGCCAGCCGAGCTGGCGCAGGAACGACCCCTGGGTGCTGTGGGCCAACGAGGCCAGGCGTCCGGCCGCAGCGCTGCGCCGCAGCACCGCGAGGTCGCGCTGGGCGGCGCCGTAGCGGCCCTGACCCCCGGCCGCCACGGCGCGCAGCCACAGTTGTGCCGGTGTCGTCGCCGACGGCAGTGGCCAGCTGCCGGGCCGGTCTCCGAACGCGGCGTCGGCCAGCTGCCGCTCAATCAGGGAAGTGTGACGAGTTTCAATCACAATGATGTAGTAAACAGCTTGTGGTCTTTCTGTTACCGAACGGTTAATCACTATATCCCATGGATAAATTCCGCTGACGCCTCCGGTTGGCGCTGAGCTGGGAAATCTCCTTTCGGCTAACTGCCTGGTAGCACGGCGTCGGTGCCCCTATTTCATGGGAGGTGAACGCAAAGTTAATTTTGGGCCAATGGGCACATACTTTGTCGGGCTAAGTGGCTATTGACGGCAATTCATCGTCCCCCCTAACGTCTACACATGACGGGTAGTCATCGGTGACTCCACTCCACTTAATTTAAGTTGCACGCAATCGCTTTCGCGAACCTGACCTCACCTGGCGGGTCGTGCAGAGAGGGAACGAACCAATGCCACAGCCGGAGCAGCTACCTGGACCCAACGCCGACATCTGGAATTGGCAACTGCAGGGCGCGTGCCGCGGCGTTGACTCAGCGGTGTTCTTCCACCCCGACGGGGAACGCGGGCGCGCCCGCATGCAACGCGAGCAACGCGCCAAGGAAATGTGCCGGCAGTGCCCGGTGATCCAGGAATGCCGTTCGCACGCCCTCGAAGTCGGCGAGCCCTACGGGGTTTGGGGCGGCCTGTCGGAATCCGAACGCGACCTGCTCCTCAAGGGCGATATCGGCCGCGGCATCCGCCGCAGCGCCTGACCGACCGATTCTGTTGGGCCGCAACCTCCGCACAGCCACGCGTGAACACGCGGGCCCGACCTAGTTCGCGTACTGTCGCTGGGGCCCGGGCAGATATTTCGCGCCGCCCTCGCCTTCCCAGCGGTGGATCTGTTTGTCCGGAACGTGTGCCGAATCATGCTGCATGAGCATCGATTTCACTTTGTCGGTGAGTGCACCCCGTTTCGGGACGCTGCGCCGGGCAGTGCTCGACATCATGGGACGGATCCTCTCTAACGACGTTGCGGTGGTTGCTTCGCACGTTTGCATCACCGTAAGACCACCTGTGGCCCAGCGCTTTTCGCCACGTGCATCCCGTAGGGCAGGGCCTTCAGCAGCGTCACGAACCGCCCTGTCCCATCGGGGATTGCGTAGAAGCGCTGATCGCCGGGACGGGCGCCGGCGATCACGCGGCCCAGCGGGGACGCCATCGAGTACGCCCGGAGGTCGGCGCGCTCGGGGCAAGGCCTGCCGAGCAGAAACGTTTCGGTTTCGCCGGTGTCGTCGTAGCGAATGGTCAACACCATGCCCGCTGCGGCGACCGGGTCAAAGGCGGCCGCTTCGCCGACCACGACCGCGTTGGTCAGCAACCCCTCGATCTGGTGGATGCGCGCTTGTTGCACCGAGTGGCGCCCACGGCGTTTCGGGTTGTAGTCCATGAGGTCGTCGGGAACTTCGACGCCGCGGCGCGAACGCAGCCCGGTGAGTTCGTCGTGCAATCGGGTGTAGTCGTGTGGCGTCATGCGGATGCGTTGAATGGTCGTCATGGCGCTGTGACGTCCTTTCGTGTCGAGGGGGTTGTCGCCAGGGGCGGGCGGGCCGGTGTCACCGCCCCTGACGACTCGGTGCGCCCTGAGGTGGGCGAAGGCTTCGTCGGTTGCTGATTCCATGGTCGCGCGGCAGGCCGTATTGGCGCTTGCCCGAACCGGACAACGGCGACCCACCCCGTTGTCGAGCTCCGACAAGGGGAAGTGCTGCGCGGACCGGCGACAGCGGCGCTGCCGAGTTATCCGGTGCGGATCCGCGACGGACTGATCGAGGTGCGCGGAATCGCCCTATGAATGCCTACGACGTGCTGTTCGAGCACCACAAAGTCTTACGCGGGCTCTGCGAGAAGATCACCGCCATACCGCCGGCCGCCCGCGAGCGCCAAGTTGCCCTCGACGAGCTGTTGGTTGAGCTAGACATCCACATGCGCATCGAAGACGACCTCTTCTATCCGGCCGTATCGGCGGCGAGCACACTCGTCGCAATCGCCCATGCGGAGCACCGGCAAGTCTCCGATCAGCTTGCGGTGCTCCTGCGGACGACGCCGACCGCGCCGGAATACGAAGACGAATGGCACTCGTTCGTCACGGTCCTCGACGCCCACGCCAACGAAGAGGAACGCGACTTATGTCCGGCCCCAATAGATTTGAGCGAGGACATGCTCGAGCGCCTCGGAAACCGAATGATCGAGCGCATCTCCCGGTTGCGTCAGTCGACGCTCAACACGCTCCGCGTCCGTGGCCGCGCGGCCCTGCTGAGTTCGCTGTGAGCCGCCCGGGTCTCGGGCGCTACCGCGAGTCCTACTCGTTTTGAAATCGGCGAATTGGGTAGGCACCGCCCATGAACAAGCGCGCATTGCTCGCGGTCGCGGCCCTCACCGCGACCATCGCACCGCTGGCCGCCTGCGCGAACCAGCAGAGCAGCCAACCCAATACGTCACCGCTGACCAGCTCGGCCCCGGGCGCGGAGAGGCTGACCACCCAGCTGAAGACCTCCGACGGGAGCCCGGTCGCCAACGCCACCGTCGAATTCGCGAACGGCTATGCGACGGTGACCGTGGAAGCCGGCCCCAACCAGGTGCTGAGCCCCGGTTTCCACGGGCTGCAAATCCACTCGGTCGGCACCTGCGAGGGCGATTTCGACTCCGCGGGAAGCGTCTATCAGGCGGCGAATCACACCGGCTATCCCGCCAGCGGCGACCTGACCGCGTTGCAGGTGCGCTCCGACGGCTCGGCGAAGCTCGTCACCACGAGTAATTCGTTCACCGCCGCTGACCTGAAAAACAGCTCGGGCAGCGCGCTGATCCTGCACCAGACCGTCGACAACCTGGGCAACGGCCCCACCGCCGAGTCGAACAAGCGGATCGCCTGCGGTGTGCTTGCGGCGGCGTCGGCGACCACGACTTCGTCGACCACCAGCGTCAGCACCAGCACCAGCACCGTCGTCGTGCCACCGCCGTCGACGAGCACAAGTACGAGCACCGTCACGGTCACCAGCACCCCGACCACGACGTCCACACCGACCACGACCGTGACGACTCCGCCCAGCCTGCCGCCGGGCACCCGCTGACGCGCTAGGCCGCAAAGGCGCGCTGGGCCGCAAAGAAAAACACCGCCGTCCCTGCGGTGGCGACCTACTGTTCTCAGATGCAGACCGTGCTGTTCACCCTTGGCCTGGTCCTTTTCCTGCTCGGTTTGCTCAGCGGGATCGCGGTGCCCGCACTGAAGAATGCGCGCATGGCGCTGGCGAGCCACCTCGAGGGATTGCTCAACGGCATGTTCCTCCTGTTGCTCGGTCTGCTCTGGCCGCACATCCACCTGCCCGACGCGTGGGGAATCACGGCAGTCGCGCTCATCGTCTATTCCGCCTACGCGAATTGGTTGGCGACGCTGCTCGCGGCGGCGTGGGGTGCCGGGCACAGATTCGCGCCCATCGCGACGGGCGACTACGAGGCCTCGGCGCCAAAGGAACGGGTTGTCAGCTTTCTGCTGGTGTCGCTCTCGCTGCCGATCTTGGTCGGCGTGGGCATCGTCATCGTCGGGGTCATCGTCGGGCGCTGACGACGCCCACCGATTCGCGGTACCGGATGGCATGTGCTCGTGCTTAGGTCGGGATTGTGGAATCCCTCGTCAAGTTGTTTCGCGAAACGGTGGCGGCTCGGATAGCGGTTGCCGCCGTGATCGGAGTCGCCGTCGCTCTCGTGGTCGGCAACACGGTCGGCTGGCGATTCGCGCTTGCCGGCTGGATCGTCACCGCCGGTGTCTACGTGGTGTGGACACGGCTCCTCCTGGGCGGAATGGATGCCGATCAGACCTGCAAATACGTGACGAAGGAGGACCCCACCCGGTGGGTTGCCGACGCGGTCATCGTGTCGGCAAGTGTGGCGAGCCTGGGCGGGGTCGGTTACGTGGTGGCCGCCGCGTCACGCTCGGGCCCCGGAGCCGTCGAAGCCGCCATCGTCGGCATCCTGACCGTCGCGGCATCCTGGTTTGCCGTGCACACACTGTTCACCGTGCACTACGCGCGGCTCTACTACTCGGACGAGCCGGGGGGAATCAACTTCCACGACCCGGAACGGCCCCGCTTTCGCGACTTCGCGTATGTGGCCTTCACCGTAGGCATGACCTATCAGGTGTCAGACACCGAAATCGGATTGACGTCCATCCGGGCGACCGTGTTGCGCCATGCTCTGCTGTCCTACCTACTCGGCGCGGTCGTCTTGGCGGTCACAGTCAACCTGATCGCAGGGTTGGGTTCCAAGTTCTGATCGAAGTGGCGCCGACCGGCGGCCTCTGCGTGAAAAACGTTGGCGGAGCACCGCAGTCGATGCGGACGACGTTGGGTCAGCTCGCGCCCGCCGCGATCACCTGGTCCACCTCGAGCGCCCGGCCGGCCATCTCGGCGTGCGCCCTGTCCAGCGCTTCGGCCTGATCTTCATCGGCCTTCATCAGCGCCTCGATGTCGGAGCCGGCCATGTCGAGGACACCCATGTCCCTGAAGGCCTTCTGCACCTTGTCGCCCCACAGCCCGATGTCCTTGACGATCGGCACGATGCGGCTGAACAGGTGCGAGCGGAACTGGATCATCAGCGGCGACGTGTCGACCCACTCGGCGCACGCTTGGACGTCCAGGCCGAGGGTCTCGAAAACCTCCTCGCCGCGGAACCGGTCGCGCATCAGGTAGCAGGCGTCCACGACGAATTCTTCACGCTCGTCCCGCTCGGCCTCGGTCAGCGCGGAGTAGTAGTCCTTCAATGAGATTCGGCCGAAGGCGACGTGCCGGGCCTCGTCCTGCATGACGTAGGCCAGCACCTGCTTGGCCAGCGAGTCCGGTGCCGCCATGTCACGCAGCACGCCGAACGCGGCGAGCGCGAGCCCTTCGATGAGGACCTGCATGCCGAGGTAGGGCATGTCCCAGCGCGAGTCGCGCAGGGTGTCGTCCAGTAGCGCGGTCAGGTTCTTGTTGATCGGGTAGACCAGGTCGACCTTCTCCTGCAGGAACCGCGAGAACGCCTCGACGTGCCGGGCCTCGTCCATGGTCTGGGTTGCCGCGTAGAACTTCGCGTCCAGGTCCGGGACGACCTCGACGATCTTGGCCGCGCACACCATCGCGCCCTGCTCGCCGTGCAGGAACTGCGAGAACTGCCAGGCCTGGAAGTGCTGGCGCATCTCGGCGCGACGTGCGTCGTCCGCGGCGTCCCACATCGGGCTGCCGAACAGCGGATGGAACTCGTCGGGCAGACCGACCGGGTTCATCGGGTCGACGTCTTGCGCCCAGTCGATGCGCGACTGGGCATCCCACTGCTTGTCTTTTCCCTTTTGGTACAGCGAAAGGAGCCGCGCCCGCCCCTCGTCGTACTCCCAGGTGAAGCGCGCGTCGCCGGCGCTCGGGACCTCCCACGAATAGGGCGCGGGCACGACGGTGTATTTGTCCCTCGTGGTCATGAGCTGCTGCCTTTCCACCCGGTGTGACCAGTGGTCATATGACACGTATCACATTGCACCGCGCGCGGCGGCGCGTCAACCCCGACAGGCCGGCTCACTGACCTCGCTGGCCGCTGGCCCGCTCCAACGCCCAACAAACGAAGCACCCCCGGCCAATCGACCGGGGGTGCTTCGTTACACAGTGCTTCTAGTGGTGGTGATGGTGGCCGTGGCCGTGGTCATCCTGGTCGTCGGCCGGCTTCTCGACGATGGCCGTCTCAGTGGTGAGGACCATCCGAGCCACCGACGCCGCATTGAGCACCGCCGAGCGGGTGACCTTGACCGGGTCGATGACGCCGTCGGCGACCAAGTCACCATAGGTCAGCTTGTCCGCGTTCAGCCCGTGCCCGTTGGGCAACTCCGTCACCTTGTGCACCGCGACCGCACCGTCGAGCCCGGCGTTGGTGGCGATCCAGTACAACGGCGCCGCCAACGCCTCGGAGAAGACGCCGACGCCCAATGCCTGATCGCCGGTAAGGGACTTGCGGAGCTTGTCGAGCGCCTTACGGGTCTGCAGCAGGGCCGAGCCACCGCCCGCGACGATGCCTTCCTCGACGGCGGCCTTGGCGGCCGCGACGGCATCCTCGACGCTTTCCTTGCGTTCTTTGAGCGCCGTCTCGGTGGCGGCACCCACCTGGATGACGGCGACGCCGCCGGCCAGCTTGGCCAGCCGCTCCTGCAACTTCTCACGGTCCCAATCCGAGTCGCTCGCCTCGATCTCGGCGCGCAACTGCTTGATGCGGTTGGCCACCGCGTCCTTGGTGCCGCCGCCGTCGACGATGACGGTGTCGTCCTTACTGACCACCACGCGGCGAGCCGAGCCCAGCACGTCGGTGCCGACCTCGCGCAGCAGCAGGCCGGCGTCGGGGTTGATCACCTGGCCGCCCGTCACGATCGCCAGATCCTCGAGGAACGCCTTGCGGCGGTCGCCGAAGAACGGCGCCTTGACCGCGACGGCCTTGAGCGTCTTGCGGATGGAGTTGACGACGAGTGTCGCCAGCGGCTCACCCTCGATGTCCTCGGCGATGATCAGCAGCGGCTTGCCCGATTCGGCGACCTTTTCCAGCATGGGCAACAGGTCGGGCAGCGAGCTGATCTTGTCCTGGTGCAACAGGATGACGGGGTCGTCCAGCACGGCCTGCTGGGAATCGAAGTCGGTCACGAAATACGCCGACAGAAATCCCTTGTCGAACCCGACGCCCTCGGTGAACTCGAGTTCGGTGTTCAGCGTGGAGGATTCTTCGACGCTGACCACCCCGTCGGTCCCGACCTTGGTCATCGCCTCGCCGACCAGCTCACCCAGGACCTGGTCGCGCGAGGACACGGTCGCCACCTGAGCGATCCCTTCCCTGCCGGAGACCGGGATGGCCGAGGCCAGCAGCGCCTCGGACACCGCGTCGGCGGCCTTGGAAATTCCCGCACCGAGTTCGATCGGGTTGACGCCGGCCGCAACGAGGCGCAGGCCGGCCTTGATCAGCGCCTGGGCCAGCACGGTGGCCGTGGTGGTGCCGTCGCCGGCGACGTCGTTGGTCTTGGTGGCCACCGACTTCACCAGCTGGGCGCCCAGGTTCTCGAACGGGTCTTCCAGGTCGATCTCGCGCGCGACGGTGACGCCGTCGTTGGTGACCGTGGGTCCGCCGAATGCCTTGGCCAGCACCACATGCCGGCCCCGCGGTCCCAGCGTCACCCGTACCGCGTCGGCAAGCGTGTTCACGCCCGCCTCGATGGCGCGGCGCGCCGTTTCGTCGTACTCGATAATCTTGCTCATCAGGCTCCTTTCGCCCGGCGACGACGCAGGACGGGTAACCGTCCTGCTGAGGAGCCGGGCAATTCAAAATCCGCCGAACGCATGCCGCCCCGGAAATCACCCGCGGTGACGCGGGGATCGCCGGGGCGGGACACGGTTCTTACTTGGAGACGACAGCCAGCACGTCGCGTGCCGACAGGATCAGGTACTCCTCGCCGTTGTACTTGATCTCGGTGCCGCCGTACTTGCTGTAGATGACGGTGTCGCCTTCCGAGACATCCAGCGGGATGCGCTTCTCGCCGTCTTCGTCCCACCGGCCGGGGCCGACTGCGACGACGGTGCCTTCCTGCGGCTTCTCCTTGGCGGTGTCGGGAATGACCAGACCGGACGCGGTCGTGGTCTCGGCCTCGTTGGCCTGCACGAGAATCTTGTCCTCGAGTGGCTTGATGTTCACCTTCGCCACGATTGGAGCCCTCCAGTGTTTGGGTCGGGTCCGGGACGTGCCCGGACCGGAGTTGGCGGCCGGTCCGGGGGCTGGCCCCGGAACCTGCCGAATTATCAGGTGTTCGGCATCCGTCCATGCCCGAGCGTCGTCGTCGCGGGTGCCGACACAGGGCGTGGCCGATTGCCACCTAGCACTCTATACACGGGAGTGCTAGCACTCAAGGGGGCCCTGCTGCTTCTCGCATGTTCGCCGTAGGCGATCAGCTGACCTGTGCTTTCACCACCGGCAGGCCCGGGTCACTGGGGGCATCCAACGGGGAGGGCGGCACCCCGGCGGCCACCAGGTGCGCGGCGAACGAGGCGATCATCGCGCCGTTATCGGTGCACAGCCGGGGCCTGGGGATGCGCAGCGCCAGCCCGGCGGTCGCGCAGCGCTGCTCCGCCAGCTCGCGCAATCGCGAATTCGCGGCCACTCCCCCCGCGATCAGCAACGTCGAGACGCCGAGGTCCGTCGCGGCGCGCACCGCCTTGCGGGTCAGCACGTCGGCCACGGCTTCGGAGAACCCGGCGGCGACATCGGCGTTCACCGCGTCCGGGTGGCTCTCCAGATACCGCGCCACAGCCGTTTTGAGGCCGGAGAAGCTGAACGCGTACGGGTCATCGCGTGGCCCGGTCATGCCGCGCGGGAACGCGATCGCGTCGCGGTCACCGGTGCGGGCCAACTCGTCGAGCACCCTGCCGCCCGGGTAGCCCAGCCCCAGCAGCCGCGCCACCTTGTCGTACGCCTCGCCGGCCGCGTCGTCGACGGTGCTGCCCAGCTCGACGATCGGCTCGCCGAGCGAACGTACATGCAGCAGGTGGGTATGACCGCCCGAGACCAGCAGCGCCACGCACTCGGGCAGCCGCCCGTGCTCGTAGACGTCGGCGGCCAGGTGTCCGCCGAGATGGTTCACAGCATAGAACGGCACGCCCCAGGCGGCCGAATACGCTTTGGCCGCAGCAACTCCCACCAGCAGAGCGCCGGCCAGCCCGGGCCCGATGGTGGCCGCGACCACGTCGGGCCGGTCCAGGCCGGCGGTCGACAGCGCGCGGCGCATGGCGGGGCCCAGCGCCTCCAGGTGCGCCCGGGAGGCGATCTCGGGGACCACGCCGCCGAACCGCACGTGTTCGTCGACGCTGGACGCCACCTCGTCGGCCAACAGTGTGACGGTGGCCCCGACGCCGGTGCCATCCAGCCGCGCAATGCCGACTCCTGTTTCGTCGCAAGAGGTTTCGATGGCCAAGATGTTGGTCATGCGCGCCGTTCCTCCCGCCGCATGGTGTACGCGTCCGCGCCGCTGACGCGGTAATAGCGCCGGCGCAGGCCGATCTGCTCGAACCCGACGCTGCGATACAAGCCAATGGCCGCCGCGTTGTCGGTGCGCACTTCCAGGTACACGACACCGCCGTCGGCGAACGTTAGCAGCTCGTCGAGCAACCGGCGGCCGATGCCCTGCCCCTGGTAGGCGGCGTCCACGCCGATGGTGTGGACCTCGTGCTCGTAGGGCGGTGTGCGGCCCAACCGCGAGATACCGGCATAGCCGACCAGCGTTTCGCCGACGCGCGCACCCACGTAATGGTTGTGGGCGCTGGCCAATTCCCGGTTGAACGCCGCGGCCGGCCACGGGTCGTCGCCGTCGAAGAGCTGCGCCTCCAGCTCGGCGCACCGCTGCGCGTCGGCCCCCGTCAACGCGCCGACGGTCACGGGCTCGGCGATCATTGCCGCGTCGCCAAGGGCTTGGCGTCGGGCCGGCGCAGATACAGGGCCACCAGCGGCGCCGGCTCATCGGACCAATCACCCACCGCGGCAACAAGTCCGGCCGGGGTAGGGTAAACGGGCTCGCGCACCGGCAGGCCGAACGCCGCCGCGTGTTCGGGTGAGCCGGCTACCTGCTGCGCGGTGCCGGGGTCGACGTCGGCGGGGGCATCAACTCCGGGTCCGCCGGTCCGCATCCCGTCGCGGTAGCGGGCCCAGTAGACCTCGCGCCGGCGGGCGTCGGTGACCACCAGCGTCTCCCCGGTGGTTCGCCCGCCGATGGCGTCCAGGCTGCACACACCGTGCACCGGGATGCCCAGCGCATGGCCATAGGCGGCGGCGGTGGCCATCCCCGCCCGCAGACCGGTGAACGGCCCCGGACCGCAGCCCACCACGACGGCGTCGAGGTCGGCCATGGTCAGGCCCGCATCGGCCAGCGCGGCAACCACATTCGGGGTGAGCCGTTCGGCGTGGGCCCGGGCATCGACGGTGACCCGCTGCGCCAGCATGGACAGGTCCTCGCGCCGCACGATGCCGGCCGTCACCGCCGGGGTGGAGGTGTCGAGGGCCAACACGAGGGTGCTCATGAATCGGCCCCGTCGGCCCACCGCCAGGTCGCGAGCCGCACGTCGGACCCGCTGATGCGCTCCAGCCTGACGTCGAGATGACGCTCCGCGAGCCGCTCGACGAGGCCTTCGCCCCATTCCACCACCACGACAGCGTCGTCGAGATCGCTGTCCAAGTCCAGCGAATCGAGCTCACCGAGCAGGTCGGCACCCTGGTTGTCGGTGTGGTCGAGCAACCGGTACATGTCGACGTGAATCATCGCCGGGGAGCCGGGCCGCCGCGGCGGATGCACCCGCGCCAACACGTAGGACGGCGAGGTGACCGGGCCGTCGACCTCCATGGCCGCGGCAATCCCCTTGGCCAGCACGGTCTTTCCCGCGCCAAGTGGACCGGAGAGCACCACCACGTCGCCCGTCCGCAGCTGCGCACCCAGCCGC
>NZ_JAICZA010000250.1 GCF_025933915.1 Mycobacterium sp. | reverse complement strand
GCCATCGCCTCGGCGATCAGGGCGCCGATCGACTGGTCGCCCGCGGAGAGACCCGCGGTGGCCGCGCTCTGCTCCTTGGTCTCGCCGTCCTTGGCCGACTTGAGCAGGGTCTCGGTGACCTTCTCGACGGCCTTCTCGATGCCGCGCTTGAGACCCAGCGGGTTGGCGCCGGCGGCGACGTTGCGCAGGCCCTCCTTGACCAGGGCCTGAGCCAGCACCGTGGCCGTCGTCGTGCCGTCACCGGCAACGTCGTCGGTCTTCTTGGCGACTTCCTTGACCAGCTCGGCGCCGATCTTCTCGTACGGGTCCTCCAGCTCGATCTCCTTGGCGATGGACACACCATCGTTGGTGATCGTGGGGGCACCCCACTTCTTCTCCAGGACGACGTTGCGGCCCTTGGGGCCCAACGTCACCTTTACCGCGTCGGCGAGGGCGTTGAGCCCCCGCTCGAGGCCGCGACGGGCCTCTTCGTCGTACGCAATTGTCTTGGCCATTGCGAAGTGATTCCTCCGAAATATGGGGTGACACACGGGGCGACCGCTTGTCGGGTCGCCCCATTGGACGCTGTGGCCGGGTGCAGTGCCCGCGACGGACGACCTGGCTGTCTTGGGGCTAGGTCTCACCGTCCCGACCTAGCACTCGCTGGTCGCGAGTGCCAAGTCATTCTTAGCACTCGCCCATGCCGAGTGCAAGAAAGTTCGCCGAAGCGACCGGCTCAGGGCAGGTCGAGCAGCTGCTCGTAGAAGCCGCCGAAACCGCGCCGGCGGTCGACGAGATGGATCTCGAGGATCCAGTGGCAAACACGCCCGCGTGGGTCCGTACGGCGCATCGGCTTGTCCGAGCCGGGCATGATGTACCACTCGATGCCCGGGCCGGCGATCTTCTTGTGCGGGAACTCCCCCACCAGATGACCGGCGATGCGGCTGCCCCACTCGAAGCCCTCCGCGTGCGCCACCCCGACGACGACGTCGAACAGCTCGGCGCCGGTAACGTCGGGATGGCCGACGAAGTAGTCACGGCCGGCCTGCCAAACCCGCGGCAGCGCGTCGCGGACGGCCCGCTTGTGCGGGTCGTCGCCCAGCAGGAACGTCCGGCCGAAGTCGGCCTCCCACTCCTCGAAGATGGGTCCCAGGTCCAGGAAGACGATGTCGTTGTCGACGATCATCCGGTCCGGCGGACGCTCATGGAACGGTTGCAGCGTGTTCTCCCCGGCCCGCACGATCCGCCGATGCCAATGCCGGGTCACCCCGAACATCTGCCCGGCGAGGTCATGGATCTGGTCGGAGAGCTCCTTTTCGGTAATCCCGGGGCGAATCATGGCCCGCCGCTCGATTTCGTCGAACAGCTGCGCCGCTTTGTGTTCGGCGTCCAGCAGCCGCTCCACCCGAACGTCTTCGGCGGTCGATGGCTTCCCGATCCCCACGACGCGATGCTATGCGCACACCGGAGCCATGTCCCTCGTCGTGCCGCCCCACCCGCGAGGGTTCGTCCGCCAGGACAACTACCGGATCCGACCGTTGCGCGCCGCATCTCCCACCCGGCGGCATCGGTTCCGGATGAGTATCTTTTGGGCCATGGCTTCCAACGACACAGAGAACCGCGACTGGTCGGAGAGCGACGTCCCGGATCAGAGCGGCCGCGTCGTCGTCATCACCGGCGCCAACACCGGCATCGGGTATGAGGCGGCCGCCGTGCTGGCCCACCGCGGCGCCCACGTCGTGCTCGCGGTGCGCAACCTCGAGAAGGGCAACGCGGCGCTGTCGCGCATCGTCGCCGCCAGCCCGCACGCCGACGTCACGCTGCAGCAGCTGGACCTGACTTCGCTGGACGCGGTGCGGTCGGCCGCCGACGCGCTGCGCGCGGCCTACCCCCGCATCGACGTGCTGATCAACAACGCCGGGGTGATGTGGACGCCCAAGCAGGTCACCCGGGACGGATTCGAATTGCAGTTCGGCACCAACCATCTGGGTCACTTCGCGCTGACCGGGCTGCTGCTCGACCACCTGCTTGCCGTGCGGGATTCCCGGGTGGTGACCGTCAGCAGCCTCGGCCACCGGCTGCGAGCCGCGATCCGCTTCGACGACCTGCAGTTCGAACGCCGGTACGACCGGATCGCCGCCTACGGCCAATCCAAGCTGGCCAACCTGTTGTTCACCTACGAGCTGCAGCGCCGGCTGGCGGCCACGCCCGACGCGAAGACCATCGCCGTCGCCGCGCACCCCGGCGGCTCCAACACCGAGCTGACCCGCAACCTGCCGGCGATCTTCCGGCCGGTGGCGACCATGCTGGGACCGGTGCTGTTCCAAAGCCCCGCCATGGGCGCGCTCCCGACACTGCGAGCCGCCACCGATCCGGCGGTCGAAGGCGGCCAGTACTTCGGGCCGGACGGCTTCTTCGAGCAGCGCGGCCGCCCCAAGCTCGTCAAATCCAGCGCCCAGTCCCACGACGCCGAACTGCAACGCCGGCTGTGGGCCGTCTCCGAAGAACTCACCGGCGTCCGCTTCCCGATCTGACGCGCGGATAATGGCCCCGATGCGCTCAGTCGCGGAACACCAGCGTGTTGTCACCGATTTGATTCGTGCCCGGCCGCCGGTCTCGGTCGCGCTGACCGAAGCCCAAGGCCTGGTCCTCGCGGAGGACGTGGCCGCGCCGCTGGCATTGCCGGTCTTCGACAACTCCGCGATGGACGGGTACGCGGTGCACGCCGAGGACACGTCGTCCGCCACGCCGGAAAACCCGGTGGTGTTGCCGGTTGCCGAGGACATTCCGGCCGGGCGCACCGACGAACTGACGCTGCAGCCCGGAACGGCCCACCGGATCATGACGGGCGCGCCGCTGCCGGCCGGGGCGACGGCCATTGTCCCGGTCGAGGCCACCGACGGCGGTGTGGACGTCGTGTCGATCCGCGAGCCCCGCGGGGCCGGCAAGCACATCCGGCGAGCGGGGGAGGACGTCCGCCCCGGCACCACCGTGCTGCACCGGGGCCAGGTCGTGACGCCGGCGGTGCTCGGCTTGGTCGCGGCGCTGGGGATCGCTGAGTTGCCGGTGATTCCGCGCCAACGGGTGCTGGTGATCTCGACCGGATCGGAGCTGGTGGCCCCGGGCACCGCGCTGCGGCCGGGGCAGATCTACGAGTCGAACTCGATCATGCTGGCCGGGGCCGTCAGGGATGCGGGCGCCGAACTGGTCGCCGTTGCGACCGCCGACGACGATGTGGCCCAGTTCAGTTCGCTCATCGACCGGTACGCGGCCGACTCCGATCTGATCATCACCAGCGGCGGCGTCAGCGCCGGCGCCTACGAGGTCGTCAAGGACGCATTCGGCCGCGACGGCGACCAGGGCGTGGAATTCGTCAAGGTCGCCATGCAGCCGGGCATGCCGCAAGGTGTGGGCCGGGTGGCCGGCGCGACGATCGTCACGCTGCCCGGCAACCCGGTCAGCGCGCTGGTGTCCTTCGAGGTGTTCCTGCGGCCCGCGCTGCGCACGGCCATGGGCCTGCCGGATCCGGAACGCCCGCACCGGTTCGCCGTCCTCGCCGAGTCGCTGAGATCGCCGCGCGGCAAGCGCCAGTTCCGGCGCGCGGTGCTCAGTGACGACGCGAGCACCGTCACCAGTTACGGCCCGCCGGCATCGCACCACCTGCGGTGGCTGGCGTCGGCGAACGGGCTGCTCGATATCCCCGAGGACGTCGTCGAGGTGCCCGAGGGGACCCGGCTTCAGGTCTGGGATCTGCGCTAGCCGGGCGACGATGCAGCCCGCGGAGCGGGGTGAGGAGGAGTCCGGCAATCTGCGCAAGCACCTAACCCGCGGGGGTGGCGACGTCCCGGTGGAATTCGTCGGCCTTGTCGAAGGCCGCCGTGCGGCGGATCGCGACGCCGACGATCGACATCGTCACCGGAATCGTGACCAGCGCCGCCGACAGGCCCACCCAGCCGGACAGGTGACCGATCAGCGGCGGTCCGAGCAGATAGCCCAGCCAACCGGTGGCCGCCACGATGGCGATCGCCGATCCCGCTCCGCTCGCGCTGTACGCCGCGCTGAATGCGGTGGGCACCAGCAGCGCCACGCCCGCACCCAGCGCGGCGAAACCGAGCAGGCTGACGGCCGGGTTGGCGGTCGCCAGCGTCACGCTCATACCCACCACGGCCACCAGCGCCAGCGCCGGGAGCAACCGGCGACTCGGCACCCGCGCGTGCAGTCGGGGCGCGCCGAACCGGATGATGACCATCGCACACGTGTAGGCCGCGTAGCTCAACGCCGAGACGCTCGGGCCGGCGCCGACGACGTTGCGCAGGTAGTTGGCCGACCAGTCGGTGGCGGCGCCTTCGCACAGAAACGACGCGAACGAGACCGCGGCCAGGATCGCCACCGTCGACGTGATCCAGGCCCGCTCGCCCCGGGCCGGGCCCGACGCCGCGGCGCCGGCGGCCGCATCGGGGATCAGACGACGGGTGAGCGTTCCCACCACGACCAACACGACCGCCCCGAGGACCGTCAGCTGAGCGGCCAGGCCGATGCCGGCGCCGACGCACGCCGCGCCGATTACGGCCCCCACCAGCGTCCCGACGCTCCACATGCCGTGAAACCGCGCCATGATCGGCGCCCGGGCGGCCCGCTCGACCGTCGCCGCCTGGGTGTTCATCGCGATATCCAGCGCCCCCTGGAACGCCCCCCACAACGCCAGCGCACCGAACAGCGCGGGCCCGGACCG
>NZ_JAICZA010000309.1 GCF_025933915.1 Mycobacterium sp. | reverse complement strand
GGTGCGCATCAAGGGCGCCGCGGCTGCGGTGCCGGCGCGCCGTCTGCTGAAGTTGGCCGCAGCGCGGACCGGTGTTTCGGCGTCGACGTTGGTCGGCCGCGAGTGGGAACTGTCCACGTTG
Source organism: Mycobacterium sp. (assembly GCF_025933915.1). Lineage (GTDB taxonomy): Bacteria > Actinomycetota > Actinomycetes > Mycobacteriales > Mycobacteriaceae > Mycobacterium. Next base: position 2,045 of record NZ_JAICZA010000309.1, on the reverse strand, counting down.
ACGGCGATGCTGGATCGCTCGAGAAGTGGACGCGGGTGCGTGGTTGCAGTGGTCGGCCCCGCCGGTATCGGCAAGACCCGGCTGACCGCCGAAACCATCCGACTCGCGAAAAGCCGCGGCGTCGAAGTGTTCTCCACCTTCTGCGAATCCCACGCCACCGACGTCCCGTTCCACGTGGTGGCGCGCCTGCTGCGCGCCGTTGGTCCGCTCAGCGCCCACGTACCCGATGCCGATCCGCAAGACCTGTTGCTGCTGGATGACCTGCTCGGCATCGCCGATCCCGACGTGGAGTTGCCCAAAATCGACCCCGACGCGCGCAGGCGGCGGCTGACCGCGCTGATCAACTCCGCGCAGCTGGCCCGCGGCGAACCGGCGGTCTTCGTGGTCGAGGACGCTCACTGGATCGACGAGGCAAGCGCATCCATGATCGCGGACTTCCTCGCCGTGATACCCCAGGCCCCCTCGCTGGTCCTGATCACCTACCGCCCCGAATACCACGGAGCATTGGCTCATGTCGCCGGCGCGCAGACCATCGCCCTGGCTCCGCTGAGCGATTCAGAATCCTCGACGCTGGTGGCCGAGCTGTTGGGCCGCGACCCCAGCGTCGCCAAGATCGGCGAGATCATCGCCGGGCGCGCGGCCGGTAATCCGTTCTTTGCCGAGGAGATCACCCGCGACCTCGCCGAACGCGGCATCCTCGCCGGTGAGTACGGCAGGTACGCGTGCCGCGCCGATGTGGCCGACGTCAGCGTGCCGGCTACGTTGCAGGCGACCATCGCCGCGCGCATCGACCGCCTCGGCCCCGCAGCCAAACACACGCTTGCCGCCGCGTCCGTCGTCGGGTCTCGTTTCAGCCGCGACCTGCTGGCCGCCATCGAGGTGGACCCGGTTGTCGACGAGCTGGCAGCCGCCGAGGTCATCGAACAGGTGCGGTTCGCGCCGCCCGCCGAATATGCGTTTCGTCATCCGCTGATCCGCGCGGTGGCCTACGAGTCTCTATTGAAATCCGATCGCGCCCGGCTGCACCGACGGGTGGCCGCCGCGATCGAAGCCCGCCAGCCGGAGTCGTCCGACCAGAACGCCGCGTTGATCGCCGAGCATCTGGAGGCCGCCGGTGATTTGAACGCCGCCTATGGCTGGCATATGCGCGCCGCCAGGTGGGCAACTAGCCGTGACATTGGCTCGGCACGACTCAGTTGGGAGCGCGCCCGAACCATCGCCGACGCGCTACCGCCCGAGGCGCCGAACCGGTCGGGTATGCGCATCGCCCCTCGCACCATGTTGTGCGGCACCGCCTATCGAGTCCACACGAGCGTTGCCGGTGAGCGCTTCGATGAATTGCGCGAGTTGTGCACCGCCGCCGGAGACAAGGCGTCGCTGGCCATCGGCATAGCCGGACGGGTGATGGATCACGCGTACCAGGGCCGGGTGCGTGAGGCGTCGCGGCTGGCATCGGAAGCCATGACCCTCATCGAGTCGCTCGGCGATCCGACCTTGACGGTGGGGCTGTCGTACCCGGCGATCTACGCGAAGATCGAGTGTGGTGAGTGGCCCCACGTGCTGCGGTGGTCACAGAGAATGATCGACCTGGCCGACGGTGATCCATTCAAGGGCAATTTCATCTTCGGGTCTCCGCTAGCGCTGGCTTTTACGTCAGCGGCTATGGCTCGCTACTGCTTAGGTCGCCCCGAGTGGCGCGACGACCTGAACCATGCCCTGGCCATGGCTCACAGCGCCGACCCCCTGACCTACGCCGCGGTCGTCGCCTTGACCTACTTCCCGGGAATAGCGAATGGCACGCTGGCCGCCGATGACCGCGCGGTGCGGGAGATCGAGGATGCCATACGGATTGCCCAGACTTCCGGCAACGATATGGCCTTGGCCTTCGCCCGAATGGCGCTGGGCGTCGCGTTGGTGCACCGCCAAACGGCTGCGGAGCGCGGGCGCGGACGGACGCTTCTGGCCGAGGTCAGCGACGTGTTCGCCCGCCATGCACATAACCTGGGGGATCGACCACTCATCGACGTGTACGTGGCACGGGAACG
>NZ_JAICZA010000022.1 GCF_025933915.1 Mycobacterium sp. | reverse complement strand
GGCGACGGCGTCTGGATGTCACCGGGCGTCTCCAACGCCTACGCGGTGGCCACCGACGACGGACGGGTCATCGTCAACAGCGGGCTGGTCTTCGAAGGACCATTGCACCGCAAGGCTTTTGCCGACGTGCCCGGCCCGACGCGGGCCATCATCGTCACCCAAGGGCACGCCGACCATTGGGGCGGGGTGAATTCGCTGCGCGAGCAGGGCGCCCCGGAAACGCCCGAAACCCAAGTAGTGATGCACCGCAACTACCGGTATTGGCGCGACGACAACACGCTGCTCATGGGCTATCGCGTGCCGAAGACGTCGTTCGCCTTCCAAAAGTTCTCCGACGCCGTGCTCGAGCACTTCAAGACCATCGACCCCGCGACCATCGACTTCTCGTTTCCCGAGCCGACCACGACGTTCGACCAGCGCCACAGCATCACCGTCGGCGGGCGCGCCTTCGAGCTGGCATGGACCCCAGGTGGTGAGACCACCGACGCGCTGGTGGTGTGGCTGCCGGAGGATCGAACCCTGTTCAGCGGCAACCTGTTCGGACCGTTGTTCGGGCATGTGCCGAATCTGATGACCATCCGCGGTGATCGGTATCGCGATCCGATTCTCTACATCGAGTCGTTGAACACCGTGCTGGATTTCGGGCCGCGGCGGCTGATCACCGGCCACTTCGCTCCCATCGAGGGCGCCGATCGCATCGCGGAGGAAGTCACCGCCATGCGTGACGCGATGCAGGCCGTGCACGATCGCACCGCCGAACTGATGAATTCCGGCGCCGATATCCATACCGCGATGCGCGAGGTCACGGTGCCCGAGCATCTCGACATCGGCGAGGGCTACGGCAAGACCTCATGGAATGTGCGTGCCATCTGGGAGATGTACACCGGATGGTTCCGCCACCGCTCCACCACCGAACTGTACGGGATCGCACCCGATTCCGTTGCGGCTGATGTGGTCAGCGCGGCCGGCGCCGATGCACTCGTGGATGCGGCGCGCGCGCATGCGGCCGCCGGGCGGCCGGTACAGGCGCTGCATCTCACCGACCTGGTCCTGACCGCCCAACCGTTGCACGCGGCGGCCCGCGCGGTCGCCGCCGACGCCCATGACGCGCTGTTGGCCGACGCCGAGAACTTTTGGGAGAAGGCGTGGCTCACCAAATCCATCAACGAATTGAGGACCGAGGCATGAACACCGTCAGCTTCGATTTCACCGGCGCGCACGTGCTGGTGACCGGCGGCACCAGCGGCATCGGCAACGCGATCGCCGCGGGTTTCGCCGGTGCGGGCGCGGCCGTCACGGTGACCGGCACCCGCGGGTCCGCCGCGGACTATCCCGAGACGGACTTGAGCGCATACACTTACCGCCAATGTCAGATTCAAGATTCCGGATCCGTTGACGCGCTGGCGGATTCGCTGGGCGACCTGGACATCCTGATCAACAACGCGGGTGGCCCCTATCCCGCCGGCGACGAATACGACCCGGACGGCTACGTCGCGTCGGTGGCGCAGAACATGCTCGGCCCGATGCGGTTGACCATGCGCTGCCACGAGCGGCTCAAGTCCAGCCAGGCCCCCGGCGGGGCGAGCGTCGTCAGCGTCGTGTCGATGTCCGCGTTCCGCTCGGCGGTCTTCGTCCCGGGCTACGCCTCGTCCAAGATGGGCCTGATCGCCCTGACGATGAACCTCTCCCGCCGCTGGGCCGACGACGGGATCCGGGTCAACGCGATCGCGCCCGGGCTCATCGACACCCGAATGACGCACCCGGCCATGGGAATTCCCGCGGTGATGGACGTCGAGATCGGCTTCCACACCCCGCTGGGCAGGCCCGGCACCCCGCAGGACTGCGCCGGCGCGACACTGTTCCTGTGTACCGACGCCGCCTCGTACATCACCGGCAGCACCATCGCCGTCGACGGCGGATACCTGACGGTCTAGCGCGATGAGCGACCACAAAGGCTTCGACAACGTCTCGACCACCGACGACGTCTTCAAACTGGCCGCACAGCGCACCGGCCTGACCGAAATCGATTCCGACTCTTGGCGAGACGGACTCGCCATCATGCTCGACGAGCTCAACAGCTCGCCCGCCTTCACCCCATTCGGCCGCGAACGCGTCCTCGACGACGCCACCAACGCGCTGGGGCGGCGCATGCAGGTCCACGACTACATCAAGGCGCACCCGGACGTGCTCGACACGCCCGTCGAGCGACCCCTGATCGTGCTCGGCATGCCCCGCACCGGTACCACCGTGATCAGCTACCTGCTCGACCAGGACCCGGCCCGGCGCTCCCTGCTGCACTGGCAGTGTGTGGATCCGATCCCGCCGGCTCCCACCGAGACGCTGCGCACCGACCCGCGCTGCCTGGCGCTGCTGGAGGAGCAGCGCAAGATTCTCGAGCTGGTCACGCAGGCGAAAATGCCGCTGCCGCACTGGGAGGACGCCGACGGCCCGACCGAGGACATGTTCATTCACAACCAGGACTTCAAGGGCCTGTCCTGGGACTCGTTCCTGCCGACGGATCGCTACGCGCGGTGGCTGTTCGACGAGACGGACATGAGCAGCACCTACGAGTACCAGAAGCGCTACCTGCAGGTCCTGCAGTCCACCGCGCCGGGCAACTGGAGCCTGAAGATGCCGTCGCATTCGGTGCACATCGAGGCGCTGCTCAACGTGTTCCCCGACGCCCGGCTGATCTGGGCGCACCGCGATCCGTACAAGGCGACCGGTTCGCTGTGCAACCTGTGGCGGCTGCCGCAGAGCCTGGTGATGAACACCGACCTGCTGGATCAGACCGACATGGGCCGGCTCGCGATGTGGCAGATGCGCTACCACGTCGAGCGGCCGCTGCGGGCCCGCGACCGCATCGGCGACGAGCGCTTCTTCCACATGTACTACCACGAGATGATGCGCGACCCGATGGGCGTGATGCGGCGTATCTACGATTGGGCCGGCGAACCGCTGACCGCCGAAACCGAAGCGCGCATGCGCGATTGGCTTGCCGAGCATCCGCAGGACCGCTTCGCGCTCAACGCGTATCGCCTGGACGAATACGGCCTGACCGTCGAGGCGCTCGAGCCGGTCTTCGCCGAATATCTCGACACCTTCGACATCGAACTGGAGGGCACCCCGTGAATCCGGCGGACTGCTATCACACCGGGCTGGTGGTCGACGATATGGCCGGTGCCGCGGAGCGGCTTACGGCGGCGATGGGCTACCGGTGGACGAAGCCGGTCGAGTCCACGCTCAGTGTGACGACCGCCGACGGCGATGTCGAAGTGCCGTTTCGGTTCGTGTATTCGGTGAACGCGCCGCACCTGGAGCTGATTCAGGAAGTGCCGGGCACGATCTGGACCGCGCCGCGCGGCGGCGGCGCCCACCACCTGGGCTACTGGGTCGACGACATCACCGCTGCCGCAGCGCAACTCGAAGACAGCGGCTACCGGCTAGAGGCGCGACCCAGCGGCGACACACTGTCGATGTTCGCGTACTACATCGACACCAATGGGGTTCGCATCGAGATCGTTGACCGGGCACTGTTTCCCGACTGGCCCGGGTTTCTGCAAGCCATGGCGGCTTGAGGCGTGAGCGCGAGGAGTCTGCGATGAAGACAGCCATGGTCACCGGGCCGGGCAAGGCCGAGGTACTCGACACCGACCGTCCTAAGGCGGGCCCCAGGGACGTGCTCGTGCGGATGCGCGCCTGCGGTATCTGCGGTTCGGACGCGTTCTACATCACCATCGGCGGCCTCCCCCCGCGGCAGGGACACACCCCGCTCGGCCACGAGCCCGCCGGGGAAGTCGTCGAGGTCGGCGCGCAGGTGACCGGCCTGGCCGTCGGCGACCACGTCGTCATCAACCCGATGGCCGCGCCCAGCGGCATCATCGGCAACGGCGGCGCCAGCGGCGCACTCGCCGACTTCCTGCTCATCGAGAACGCCGTTCGCGGAACGAGTCTCGAGGTCATCCCCGACCACATTCCGTGGGAAGTCGCCGCGCTCAACGAGCCGATGGCCGTCGCGCGCCACGGTGTCAATCGCTGCCGACCCAAACCGACCGACAAGGTCGTCGTATTCGGCGCGGGGCCGATAGGCCTGGGCGCCACGCTGGCCTTCAAATCCGTTGGTGTGAGCCATGTCGTCGTGGTGGATCTGCTCCCCGGCCGGCTGGAAAGGGCGCTGCAGATCGGCGCCGACGCCGTCATCAACTCTGCCGAGGAGGACGTCGCGGCGCGCCTGATCGAACTGCACGGCGTGGGCGAGAGCATGTTCCCCGGAAAGGCGGGCACCGATATCTATCTCGACGCGGCCGGCGTGCCCGCCGTGGTCAACACCGCGCTGGCGGCGGCGCAAAAGGGCGCCACCGTCGCAATCGTCGGCGTCCACAAGGAGCCGGTGCCCGTCGACCTGATCAACGTGATGAGCAACGAGATCACCCTCGTCGGAAGCATGGGTTACCCCGCCGAAATCTTCGAGGTGACGGGCGATCTCGTGGCGAACTGGGAGAAATACGCGCTGATCGTCAGCCACACCATCGGATTCGACAGCGTCGGCGAGGCGCTCGAGCTGGCCCGAACTCCTGGCGCCGCGGACAAGGTCGTCGTCACCTTCGGCTGATATCGGCGGTTATCGCGCCGGTGAGGCGGATCAGGTCCTGGGGTGCCACCGCGACCTCCCAGCCTCGGCGGCCGGCGCTGCAGAACACCCGTTCCCAGCCCAGCGCGCTGGAATCGATGACCGTGCGCAACCGCTTGCGCTGACCGAACGGCGACACCGCACCGACGACGTAACCGGTGGTCCGCTCGGCGACCGAAGCCTCGGCCATGGATGCCTTGGCGACCCCCAGCGCCGCGGCGGCCGCCTTCAGCGAGAGGCGCGCGGTCGCCGGCACGATCGCAACCGCCAGACCGTCCGGCACCGCGACGATGAGGGTCTTGTAGATCTGCCCGGATTCGACGCCGGCGGCTGTGGTGAGCGCGTTGACCGCCTCCGCGCCGAACGATTGCTGCTGCCGGTCGTGATCGAAGGTCAAGACCTCGTGCGGCACACCGGCTTTCACCAACGCGGCAATGGCCGGGGTAGCGGCGGCGGCCAAGGTCAGACGCGCCTGTTACGGCCCCGTGTACCCCGGCGGGTTGACGCCGTCCACCCAGAAGTCGACGCCGAGCTTCGAACCGGGGATGCAGTCATACGCCGAGAGGTCTTTGACGCCGGATTCCACCAGCACGTCCTCACACAGCAGCATGTTGCCGGTGTACTCCTTGGACGGCTTGTTGAGCACGACGTAGGCGGCGTCCGAGTACACCTCGGGCTTGCGGGCCCGGCCCATCGCCTCCTCACCGCCGAGCAGGTTCTGCACCGCGGCCGTCGCCACCAGCGTGCGCGGCCACAGCGTGTTGGACGCGATGCCCTCGTCCCGCATTTCTTCGGCGATGCCCAGCGCGCACAGCGTCATGCCGAACTTGGCCATCATGTACGCGGTCGGTTTCAGCCACTCCCGGCCCAGCAGCACCGGCGGCGACAGCGTCAGGATGTGCGGATTCTCCCGGCCCTTCAGATGCGGGATGCAGGCCTGCGATACCGCATAGGTGCCCCGCACCTGGATGCCGTTCATCAGGTCGAACCGCTTCATCGGCACCTCCGTGATGGAACCCAGGTTGATGGCCGACGCGTTGTTGACGCAGATATCGATGCCGCCGAACTGCTCGACGGTCTTGGCCACGGCCGCCTCGACCGAATCGGGGTCGCGGACGTCCCCGACGATCGGCAGGGCCTGCCCGCCCGCCTCCTCGAGTTCCTTGGCCGCCGTGAACACCGTCCCCGGCAACTTCGGGTGCGGCTCGGCGGTCTTGGCGATCAGGGCGACGTTGGCGCCGTCCTGCGCGGCGCGCTTGGCGATCGCCAGGCCGATGCCACGGCTGGCGCCAGAGATGAACATGGTCTTGCCATTCAGGGACATGGCGTCACACTAACGCCACGCCGGAATCGGGCCGATCGGGGTCTGCATCGGGAGCGGGAGCGATAGGGCTCCCGGATTTCGCCCCGGAAATAGCCTGATCGCGCGCACGGTTGATCAAATTGGTATTTCGATGCGGTCGGTCACACCCGGGCGGACACTGTCGGGGTGAGCCTTTAGATTGGAGGAGCAGCGTGGTGTCAGCGGCGACGAGCCTGTTAGGCGAGGAGCGGTTGGCTGGCTTCCTTGCGAGTCCGGTGGCGCTTTCGGCGCTTTCCGGTGACACCGCAGCAGAAGGGACCGGGTTGATCGAAATGGCCGACTCTCTAGATGGCCGAGATGGCGCGGCAGGACCGGAGATCACCGAACCCGCGACGCCCGAAGAGACGGACGCGGAATTGACGGCGCGGTTCGAGCGCGACGCGATCCCGCTGCTGGACCAGCTTTATGGCGGTGCGCTGCGCATGACGCGGAATCCCGCCGATGCCGAAGATTTGCTGCAAGAGACGATGGTGAAGGCCTACGCGGGCTTTCGCTCGTTTAGGGCCGGCACCAATCTCAAGGCGTGGCTGTACCGGATCTTGACCAACACCTACATCAACAGCTACCGCAAGAAGCAGCGCCAGCCGGCGGAATACCCGACCGAGGAAATCACCGACTGGCAGTTGGCCGCTAACGCCGAGCATTCCTCCACCGGGTTGCGTTCGGCCGAGGTCGAGGCGCTGGAGTCGCTGCCGGACTCCGAGATCAAAGAAGCGCTGCAAGCTTTGCCGGAAGACTTCCGAATGGCGGTCTATTACGCCGACGTCGAGGGATTTCCGTACAAGGAAATCGCCGAGATCATGGATACGCCGATCGGAACGGTAATGTCACGGCTGCACCGCGGTCGACGGCAGCTGCGTGGCCTGTTGGCCGACGTTGCCAAGGAGCGCGGCTTCAACCGCGGTCGGCAGACGCACGAGGAGGTGTCGTCATGAGCGAGTTCCCCGGCCAGGGCGGTGCTTCTCCGGATGCCTGCCCCAACGACGAGTCCCACGGCAGCGTCGGCTGCGCTGAGGTCATCCGCCAGGTCTGGCTGCTGCTCGACGGTGAATGCGGCCCGGACACCCGCGAGCAACTGCGCCAGCATCTCGAGGCGTGCCCCGGTTGCTTCAAGCATTACGGGCTCGAAGAGCGGATCAAGGCATTGATCGCCACCAAGTGCAAGGGTGAGATGGCCCCGGAGGGCCTGCGCGAGCGGCTACGCCTTGAGATCCGGCGCACCACCATCATCCGGGGTATTCAGTAGCGTCCCTCAGGCGTTGGGCCGCTTGCCGTGGTTGGCCTTGCTGTGCTTGCGGTCGCGCTTCTTGCGGCCTCGTTTGGCCATGGGTGAAACCTCCGTTGATTGCTTGTCAAACCAGGCGCCCAGCGCCGGTTGGCTTGCCGTCCAGTCTCTCATGAGACGGGTTCCGCCGTGTCTTCACCCTGGTGCAGCCCGCGCGGGGCCCGTCGGGGGCCGTGCGCGGCGGGCCCTGTGGTTCGATGTAGGCGAGCCTGATAGAACGTTGATTGACCAACAACCAGCGATGAATCAGCAACCAGCGATGAATCAGCAGCCAGCCTGCGCAGAGGCCGAAACGAGTGGGGTGAAGATGGCCGAGGATGTGCGCGCCGAGATCGTGGCCAGCGTGCTCGAAGTCGTTGTGAACGAGGGTGACCAGATCGGCAAAGGCGACATCGTGGTGCTGTTGGAGTCGATGAAGATGGAGATCCCCGTCCTTGCGGAGGTCGGCGGCACCGTCAGCAAGGTGAGCGTGTCGGTGGGCGACGTCATTCAGGCCGGCGACCTCATCGCGGTGATCACCTAGCCCGTCAGGCCCCTTCGACCAACCGCCGGGAACGCCCGGGGAGTGAGCGATGTCAACTCTCGGTGATCTGCTCGCCGAACACACCATGCTGCCGGGCAACGCGGTTGACCATCTGCATGCGGTGGTCGGGGAGTGGCAGCTGCTGGCCGATCTTTCGTTCGCCGACTATCTGATGTGGGTGCGTCGCGACGACGGCGTGCTGGTGTGCGTGGCGCAATGCCGCCCGAATACGGCGCCCACGGTGCTACAGACCGACGCGGTGGGCAGTGCCGTTTCCTCCGAGGCGTTGGCGCTCGTCGCCGAGACCTTCGCATCGGGCATCGCCAAGCGGAATAACGTTGCGGGCCAACAAAATCCGTGGTTGCCCGGCACCCACGTCGAGGCGTCCCCGGTGCGGTACGGCGGCCAGGTGGTGGCCGTGCTCACGCATCATCAGACCGCGGTGGCCGCCGACCGCGCGTCCGGTCAGCTGGAGATCGCCTACCGACAGTGCGCCGGCGACCTTGTCCACATGCTCGCGGACGGCAGTTTTCCCGACGCGGGGGACGTGGTGATGTCCCGTTCCACCCCCCGCGTCGGCGACGGCTTCATCCGCCTCGACGTCAAAGGTGTCGTCGCCTACGCCAGCCCCAACGCGCTCTCGGCCTACCACCGCATGGGTTTGACCGCCGATCTGGAGGGTCACAATCTCATCGAGGTCACGCGGCCGCTGATCTCGGATCCGTTCGAGGCGCAGGAAGTCGCCGAGCATGTGCGGGATCTGGTGGCCGGCGGGCGCAGCATGCGCATGGAGGTCGACGCCGGGGGAGCCACCGTGTTGCTGCGCACGTTGCCGTTGGTGGTCGACGGCGCCAGCGCCGGCGCGGCGGTGCTGATCCGCGACGTGACGGAGGTGAAGCGCCGCGACCGGGCGCTGATATCCAAGGACGCCACCATCCGCGAAATCCACCACCGGGTGAAGAACAACCTGCAGACCGTCGCGGCTCTGTTGCGCCTGCAGGCCCGCCGCACGGCCAACGCGGAGGGACGGGAGGCCCTCATCGAGTCGGTGCGCCGGGTGTCGTCGATCGCGTTGGTCCACGACGCGCTGTCGATGTCGGTGGACGAGCAGGTCAATCTCGACGAGGTCATCGACCGGATCCTGCCGATCATGAACGACGTGGCCTCGGTGGACCGCCCGATCCGCATCAACCGGGTCGGAGATCTGGGCGTGCTGGACTCTGACCGGGCCACGGCCCTGATCATGGTGATCACCGAACTGGTGCAAAACGCGATCGAGCACGCCTTTGACCCAGCGGTCGAGGAGGGTTCGGTGACGATACGCGCCGAGCGTTCCGCGCGCTGGCTCGACGTCGTGGTGCACGACGACGGCCGCGGGCTGCCGGAAGGATTCAGCCTCGAGACCTCCGACAGCCTCGGCCTGCAGATCGTGCGGACCCTGGTGTCCGCGGAGCTGGACGGCACCCTGGGCATGCGTCAGGCGACCGCCCGCGGGACCGATGTGGTGCTGCGCGTCCCGATCGGTCGACGGACCCGAATGCTGTTGTAGGCGAGGTGTCTACGCCTCCACGCACCCGTGCGGCCCGTGCGCCAGCCGGGCCGCGCCTCCACGCAAGAGTGCGGCCCCGACAATCGTCGAGGCCGCACCGTTCTGCGTTATCCGGGTTAAACCCCGCTGCGGGCTTTCGTCCGGGCGTTGCGGCGCTTCAGCGCACGCCGTTCGTCTTCGCTCATGCCGCCCCAGACGCCCGAATCCTGGCCCGTGTTCAGGGCCCAAGAGAGGCACTCTGTGGTTACCGAACACCGATTACAGACCAGTTTCGCGTCAGCGATCTGCGCGAGCGCCGGACCGCTGTTCCCCACCGGGAAGAACAGCTCCGGGTCTTCGTCACGACAGACCGCCTTGTGGCGCCAATCCATACGTCTTTACTCCTTAGTGAGTGCGCAGCAAGGCGCACGGCTATTTTCTTCGGCTGTTAAACGCGTGCAGAAGAAAAGGGGCCGCACCCCTACGTAATTTCTGCATGCAACCTTTTGATCGTTTCACAGGCTCAACAGATGTCAATAGTGTGAGTTCGCTCGTGGGCTATCTCACTTTGATCATCTCGTCGTCAAGCCCTCACTCCGTTGTACTACACTCACGGACCACTTCCGGTGTCGATATTTGTCGCCCCCGCCACAGGGGACGTGCTACCGCAGGTCAGTGGCGTTTTTGCTGAGGAGGGGCGGCCACCGCCAGCGCGTCCGGGACCGCCTTGAACGTCATGGTTTCGCGCACGCCGAGGTAATCCCCGTCGAACTGGCACGCGACGGCACCCCCGGCCGAGGTAACTCGCACGCACGGCAGGTCGTCCTCGGTGACGAGGTTCTTGAAGTCGAACGTGGGCCGTTTTGCGAACATCTGCCGGACGATCCGCAGCGTGGGGACCAACTTCATATTGGTAGGCGCGAACACCCCCAGCCCCGACTCGAAGCTGCAGCCGGGGTTGGTCCACACCGGCCGCTGGTTGGCGAACGTCCACGGGCTGGAGTTCGACACGAACGCGAAGCTCACCCCTGTGATGGGTTCGCGGCCGGGAAGTTCGAGCGTCAGCATCGGTTCGCGGCGGGTGTAGGCCCACACGGCCGGTACCGCAGCGCGGATGTAGCGCCACGCGGTGACCTTGCCGCCCTTGTTCCGTTCGGCCTCCACCGCGGCCACCACCTCGGCGTCGACGCCCATGCCGGTGTTGAACACGGCCCACCGCTCGCCGCAGTCGATCAGGCCGATCCGCCGCCACGTGCCGTGCCGCTGGTGGTCGTCGAGCAACTGGATGAGCTGGTTGGTGGCCGCGACCGGATCCGGCGAGATGCCCAGCGATCGCGCCAGCACGTTCGCGGAACCGCCGGGTACCACGGCGACCGCCGGCACCGGGCCGCTCGGAAGCGTTCCGGGGCAGCCGAGCAGACCGTTGACGACCCCGCTCACCGTGCCGTCGCCGCCATGCACGACCACCAAATCGACGCCGTCGGCGACGGCCTTCTGCGCGAGTTCGCTGCCGTGCCCGCGGTGGTCGGTGTGCTCGACACTGAGCTGCAGCCGGCTTTTGAGGGCGTGGGCCAGCAGATCGCGACCGGCCGGGGTGGTGGAGGTGGCTGTGGGGTTGACGATCAGCACGGCCCGCATGAAGCACGAGCTTATGCGGTGCCGGGAAACAGCGGCCGTCCTGACTACGCTGGCGCTGTGACACCGCCAGCCGCCCCGACCGCCGTCCGCCGTGCCGGCGTCATCGTCGCGGCGCAGGGGGTGGCCGCGCTGGTGGTGGCGACGGTCCTGGTGGTGCGCGTGATCGCCGGGGCCGACCAGCACGTGGCCAACGGTCTGGCCACGGCGGGCTGGTTCGTTCTCGTCGGCCTCGGGGTGATCGCCGCGGGGCGTGCGCTGTTTCTCGGCAAGCGTTGGGGTCGCGGGCTGGCCGTGATCACCCAGCTGCTCCTGTTGCCAGTGACGTGGTACCTCGCGGTGGGATCACACCAGCCCGGCTTCGGGATCCCGGCGGGCGTCGTCGCGGTGATCGTGTTGGGGTTGCTGTTCAGCCCCGCCGCGGTGCGCTGGGCCGCCGGTGGTCAGGACGACTCCGCCAGCCCCGCCAACCGCGGTCCCGACAACCGATAGGTGGTCCATTCGTTCTGCGGTTGCCCGCCGACGCCGTCGTAGAGCGTAATGGCGTCGGCGTTCCAGTTCAGCACCGCCCAGGACAACCGCGTGTAGCCCTGTCGCACGCATTCGCCCGCCAGCGCCGCCAGCAGCGCCCGGGCCAGCCCGCGCCGGCGAAACCCCGGGCGCACGAACAGGTCTTCCAGATAGATGCCCCCCACGCCGTCCCAGGTGGAGAAGTTGACGAACCACAATGCCATCGCCGCGACCTCGTCGTCCACTTCCACCACGTGCCCATACACCGTCGGCCGCTCACCGAAAAGCGCTGCGGAGATTTGTGTTTCGGTGACCGTGCACTGATCGGCGGCGTGCTCGAATTCGGCTAAGGCGTGGATCATTTCGGTGATCGCAGCGACGTCGCGCGGCGTGGCACGACGGATGTCCGTGGTCATCGTTCAACTTCCAGGGCGTTGAGTATGGTGGCGAATTTCGTTGTGGTTTCGGCGACTTCCTCGTCGGGATCGGATTCGGCGACGATACCGCCGCCGGCCCGCGCCAGCGCGCTGCGCCGGTCCGCCGACAGCTGCGCGCAGCGCAGCGACACCACCCAGTGGCCGTCGCCGCGGGCGTCGCACCAGCCCGTCGCCCCCGCGTAGAACCCGCGGTCGCCTTCCAGCTCGGCGATGAGCTCGACCGCGGCCTTGGTCGGAACCCCTCCGACGGCCGGGGTCGGGTGTAACACCAAAGCCAAATCGATTGCGGTCGTTGAGGTATCGCGCAGCCGGCCGCTGATCGGCGTGCACAGGTGCCAGACCGCCGCGGTGCGGTTCAGTTGCGGCTCGGGGGCGATCGACAGGTTTTCGCACAGCGGTTCCAGGGCGGTCCTGATGGTCTCGATAACCAGCTGATGTTCGTGACGGTTCTTGGCCGAGGAGGCCAGCGCGGCGCCGTTGGCGGCGTCGGCTTCCGGGTCGGCGGCACGGGGGGCCGACCCGGCATACGGCCGGCACTCGACACGGTCGCCGCTGCGCGCAACCAGAAGTTCGGGGCTGGCGCCCACCAGCGCCACACCCGCGTAGTCGTCGCCGGCGGCGGTCAGGTCGACGAGATAGCCGTAGGCCGCGGGATCCGCCGCGACGAGCCGACGCAGGACGGTGCGCGCGTCTATCGGGCCGTCGGCCACCAGCTGCAGGGCGCGGGACAACACCACCTTGTGCAGCGGGTTGTCCGCGGCGAGCTGATCGAGGGCGCGGCGGATCCGGTCGCGGTAGTCACCCGGCGGCGGGAGGGCCGCAGCCACCCGCACCGACGGCAGCGCGCCAATCGGCCAATCCGGCAGCCCATCGGTGACGTTCACGGTTTGCGGTGTCAGCAAGGCGGCCGGCCCCCCGGCATCAAAAGGCAACGCGCCCACAACAATCCGCGCTTCCTTCGACCGCAACGCCGCCTGCGCCGCGTCCACGTCGTCGTAGCGCCGCAACACCCCGTCGGTGACCAGGGTTTGGGTCGGTCCGCACAGCACGAACGGCGGTTCGGCGCTCACCCGGGTTTTATCGCCTGTGGCTGGCTGGTCAATCCGAGCGCGGCGAGCTGTCGCACACCATGCTCGAAACCGCACACGGCGATGGAGCCGGCCAGCATCCAGAAGCGGCTGCCCTCGACGAGCGGTAGCTCCACCCAGCGCGTGATGACCGAACGGGAGAAGTGGCTGTGCCCGACGAACACCACGTCGCGCGAGCTCATCTGGTCTAACGCGTATGCGACGGCACGATCGGCGCGGTCGCTGGCTTGCTCCACGCTCTCGCCACCAGGGCAGCCGTGCGTCCAGACCAACCAATCGGGAACCGATTCGTGGATCTGGGCGGTCGTCAACCCTTCGTAGGATCCGTAATCCCATTCGGCGAGCAGGGGAGAGACCTCGTCGACGGCGAGCCCGGCCAACTTGGCTGTGGTCAGGGCGCGGATGCGTGGGCTGCTGATCACCAACGGCTCAGCGAGGTTCAGTTCGCGCAGAACGCGACCGGCGAGCTCGGCCTGGACGCGGCCGGTGTCGGTGAGCTCGAGGTCGGTCCGGCTCGTGTGCTGGCCCGACTTCGACCATTCGGTCTCGCCGTGGCGCAGCAGCACCAAACGGTGGTTGTGTAAGCCCATACCGAGTGATTCTGCCGGACGACATGCTGTGGCCGCTGGGCCCAAGCGCATGGCGGACGAACATGCCAGGATGGCACTGTGAACGCGCGGCGATGCGGAGGGGCGGGCGCTGGTGAGTAGGACCCGGGTATTGGCGGTGGCCAACCAGAAGGGTGGCGTCGCCAAGACGACCACGGTTGCCTCGCTGGGTGCGGCGATGGTGGAGGAGAACAAGCGGGTGCTGCTGGTCGACCTCGACCCGCAGGGCTGCCTGACCTTCTCGCTGGGCCAAGACCCCGACAAACTCCCGGCGTCCGTGCACGAGGTGTTGCTCGGAGAGGTTGAGCCGAACGCCGCGCTGGTCGAGACGGCGGAGGGAATGACGCTGCTGCCGGCCAACATTGACCTGGCGGGCGCCGAGGCGATGCTGCTGATGCGGGCCGGCCGCGAATACGCGCTCAAGCGCGCGCTGGCCAAACTCGCCGATCGCTTCGACGTGGTGATCATCGACTGCCCGCCGTCGCTGGGTGTGCTGACTCTCAACGGGCTGACGGCCGCCGACGAGGTCATCGTGCCCCTGCAGTGCGAGACACTCGCGCATCGCGGTGTCGGCCAGTTCCTGCGCACGGTCGCCGATGTCCAGCAGATCACCAACCCGGAGCTGCGCCTGCTCGGCGCCCTGCCGACGCTGTACGACTCCCGCACCACCCACACCCGCGACGTGTTGCTCGACGTCGCCGACCGCTACAGCCTGCCGGTGCTGGCCCCGCCGATTCCGCGTACGGTGCGTTTCGCCGAGGCCAGCGCCTCGGGTTCGTCGGTGATGGCGGGCCGCAAGAACAAGGGCGCGTCGGCCTACGGCGAGCTGGCGGCGGCGTTGCTCAAGCACTGGAAGAGCGGAAAGCCGCTGCCGACGTTCGCCGTCGAGGTCTAGCTCGGCGCTCCCTGCGCGCTCAGCCCAACGCGACCACGCTGTCGCCGCGCTGCTCGAATACCCGCGACCCCGACACGGCCGGGATCACCGCCGTCCCGGGCGCCGGGCGGCTCGCCGTCCGGTCCACCGGAATGTAGCGCTCACCGGCGCCGCTGACCGGGTCGTAGACGCCGATCGCACCGGTGACCGGCACCAGCAGCCGGCCCGCCATCATCACGCCCGGCCCCAGCGGCGCGGTCTTGTCGCCCGCGGCGATGGTGTAGCGCAGCGCCAGCGTGTTCACGTCGAACACCATCAGCGAATCGCCGGTCCACCAGGTCATCAGGCTGCCCGCATGCGAGACCGCCGCCGAGCGTGACGGCGGCTTCGGCAGCAGGGTGCTCGCCACGGTGGCGCCCGTTTCGTCGATCACGTCAACCCGAGGCGTCGGCGCCGGTAGGTACACGGCGGTGGTGTTGTCCCGGACGGCGAGCACCCGGGCGCCCGAATCCGGCGCGACCCCCGGTTCGGCCACGATGTGTTGCTGGGGTTCGTCGTCGTCCTTGCCCGGCCGGAGCAGCACCAGCCGCAGGTCGGCCTGGTTCGCGCAGCTCTCCAGCACCGAGACCGCCGAGGAGCTGGCCGCGGCCGAGCTCAGCTTGCAGCCCGAGTGCAGCCCGCGCGCCGATGGTTTCACCCGAGCGTCGGTCTCGCCGTAGGTCAGCATCCGGACCATGTCGGAGCGCCACAGCTCCAGGCGGGTGTCACCGACCGACAACACCGTCATGCCATCGGAGGAAAGCCGCACCCGCGGGTCGGCGTAGCCGCTGCGGGCCGGCCCGCGGCGACCGGTGGAGCCGTCCAGCGTGCTCACCTGACCGCAGCCGCGGTCGTCCCGATAGACCCCGACGGCATAGCGGTAGAGCCAGGAGACGCCGCAGAGGTCGGTGTCGCGGGCATAGCTCCAGCGGGACTGGCCGGTGCCGGGATCGCGCCCGTCGATCCGGCGGTCCGCACCGGTGACGACCACCCCGCCCACCACTACCGGCTCGGTGGTGGCCGGGCTGGCCGCGGTCCATAGCTGCTTCAGGCCGGCCGGCACCTGCCGGGCCGGGCTCGGGTTGGGTGCCGGAGCTGCGGCAGGCCGGCTGATGGTTGCCCGGGCGTCGCTGGTCCACCAGATCAGGGCCGTCGCGGCGGCGACGACGACCGCGATGGCCGCGGCGGCCATGATGTCGCGCTTGGTCCGGCGCTCAGGTCTGACCATGCGTGGGCGCGGGGCGTTAGTTGCTCTGCGCGGTGGGGGCGGCGCCGGCTTCCGCCGGCTTGCGACGCCTACGGCGGCGACGGCTGGAGCCGGCGTTTCCCGGGGCAGAGCCGGCGGGTGTTTCCGTGGCGGCCTCACCGTTGGAGCTCGCGGCGCCGTTGCCTGACGGGTGACCGCTGACGGGCTGGCCGCCGCGGGTGCGTCGTCGCGTCCCGGACCGGCGCTCGGTCTTCTCCGATTTCTGGCCCGGCTTCTGGGTTGCGCGCTCGCCGCTGCGGCGCTGGCCCTGCGGTTTGCGGGCCGCACCCACCGTGCCCCCGGCCTCGGCGGGGATGCCCAGCTCGTCGTGCAGGTGCGGCGAATTGGAGTAGGTCTCGACGGGCTCGGGGCAGTCCAGCCCCAGCGCCTTGTCGATCATCGCCCAGCGGGGCAGCTCGTCCCAGTCCACCAGGGTGACCGCGACCCCGGTCTTGCCGGCGCGGCCGGTGCGGCCGATGCGGTGCACGTACGCCTGCTCGTCCTCGGGGATCTGGTAGTTGATGACGTGGGTGACGTCGTCGATGTCGATGCCGCGCGCGGCCACATCGGTGGCGACCAGCACGTCGATCTCGCCGGTGCGAAAAGCCTTGAGCGCCTTCTCGCGTGCCACCTGTCCGAGGTCGCCGTGCACGGCGCCCACCGCGAAACCACGTTCGGCCAACTCGTCGGCGACCTTCTGTGCGGTGCGCTTGGTGCGAGTGAAGACCATCGTGGCGCCGCGGCCATCGGCCTGCAGGATCCGGCTCACCAGCTCAACCTTGTCCAGCGCGTGGGCGCGGTAGGAGTACTGGACCGTCGTGTCGTGGGTGGCCGCCGAGTGCGGCGCCTCGGCGCGGATGTGGGTGGGCTGGTTCATGAACGTGCGGGCCAGAGTGATGATCGGGTCCGGCATGGTCGCCGAGAACAGCATCGACTGCCGGTCGACGGGGATTTGGCGCAGGATGCGCTCGATGTCAGGCAAAAAGCCCAGATCGAGCATCTCGTCGGCCTCGTCGAGCACCAGCACCGACAGACCACCGAGCTGCAGGTGGCCCTGCTGGCTCAGGTCGAGCAGCCGGCCCGGGGTGCCCACCACGACGTCGGCGCCGGCGCGCAGCGCCTCGATCTGGGTCTCGTAGGGGCGGCCGCCATAGATGGGGACCACCGAGAGCCGTCGGTCCTCGTCGGCGGTCAGGTGCTTGGCCGCCTGCGCCAGGTCGTCGGTGACCTGCAGGCACAGCTCGCGGGTGGGCACCACGATCAGGGCTCGCGGTGTGCCGTTGAGGGGCCGCGCCGCGGTGCCCGCCGTGATGCGCTGCAGCAGCGGCACTCCGAAGGCGAGGGTCTTGCCCATGCCGGTGCGGGCCTGGCCGATGAGGTCGTCGCCGGCGAGCGCCATCGGCAGGGTCAGTTCCTGGATGGCAAACGGGCTTTCGATCCCTTTTTCGGCGAGTGCGCGGACGATTTCGTCGCGGACGCCGAGTTGAGCAAATGTTGGTGGGGGGGTCGGTTCAGTTGTGCTTGTCAGTGTGGTCATGCGTGGGTAGGTAGCCTCTCGGGACGTATCGGATTGTGTCGGTGTTTCTCTGTCGCGGTCACGCGCGCACGAGTTCCGACTCCGAATACGTCGCCGAGTCGCGGGCTACGGCTCAGTCTGGGTGGTCCCAGGCCGGGCGGGCCAGCTGTGCACGCACATTTCGCCGATAGCGGCAAGGGGAAGAACGTTGGCACAAATACAGCCGCTATCTAGCTACATGATAGCTGGTCGAGCGCTGGCACCCATTTTGCGCCACGTCAGCCGACTACAGTGTTGCCATGACCCGGCCCTCGTATACCGACCAAGTGGACGATCCGGCTGCCCCCCGACTGTCGGCCGATCACCCGGGCGTCAACGAGTTGTTCGCAGTCTTGGCCTACGGCGAGATCGCCGCGTTCTACCGGCTCACCGACGAGGCGCGGATGGCCCCCGACCTGCGCGGACGCATATCGATGGCGAGCATGGCCGCCGCCGAGATGCAGCACTACGAGCAGCTGCGCGACGCGCTGGAAAGCCGCGGCGTCGACGTGGTGTCGGCGATGTCGAAATACGTGTCGGCGTTGGAGAACTACCACCGGCTCACGATGCCCAGTACGTGGCTGGAAGCCTTGGTGAAGACCTATGTCGGTGACGCCCTGGCCGCCGATTTGTACCTGGAGATCGCCGACGGGCTGCCCGACGAGGTGGCCGATGTGGTGCGGTCGGCGCTGGCGGAGACCGCCCACTCGCAGTTCGTCGTCGCCGAGGTGCGCGCCGCCGTCACGTCCAGCGGCAAACAGCGCAGCCGGCTGGCGCTGTGGTCACGTCGCCTGTTCGGCGAGGCGATCACTCAGGCCCAGTACTTGCTGGCCGACCACGACGAGCTCGTCGACCTGGTGATGTCGGGCGCCGGCGGACTGGGCCAGCTCAGCGCGTTCTTCGACCGGTTGCAGCAGACGCACGACCGGCGCATGCACGAATTGGGCCTGAGCTGAGGTTCGCCGTGATCGCAAGCGCGGCGTAGCCGGGCGCGGCGGGTCACGGCCATCGGGCTCAGCGTGAGCAGGTCGCCATGTTCGAGGGGCTGGCCGACGCCATGATGCGCTGACCGGCGGCGTTGAAGACCGAGCAGGTGAGCTGGCCGTAGAAGCTGGTCGCGATCACAGATTCGGTCTGCACACCGGGATTGAGGACCACCACCTTGGACCACGGCAGCGACACGTTGAACTCGCTCTGGGGGACGCCCCGCGCGTCGGTGTAGACCACGTTCACCAGGTCCAGCAGCTGCTTCGTCCCGCCCACGCTATAGACGACGGTGCGTGGGTTCAGCGCGGCCATCGGCGGCGCGGGAGCGAGAGGCGGTGCGGCCGTGGGTGTTTGGGCCGCCGGGGTGCTGGGCGCGGCGCTCGGCGTGGTGACCGTCGTGACGGTCTCGGGCGGCAACTGGGCCAGGCTAGTGGGGCTGGTCGGGGCTGATGCCTTCGTCGTCGCGGGCGC
Organism: Mycobacterium sp.; assembly: GCF_025933915.1. Taxonomy (GTDB): domain Bacteria; phylum Actinomycetota; class Actinomycetes; order Mycobacteriales; family Mycobacteriaceae; genus Mycobacterium. Next base: position 25,677 of record NZ_JAICZA010000022.1, on the reverse strand, counting down.
CGAGGTCACCGGGTGGGGAGCCGGCGCTCCCAGCGTCGCCTTGGTTGATGCGCTGTCACCGCTGTTGATGATGACGGCGGTGGCGATCGCACCGATGGCCACCACCGCGCCGAGAATCGCCGTGACGGGTCGCCAGCGCGAATCGGCCGGCCAGCCCGTCCAGTTGTAGTCGGCGTGCAGGTAGGGGTCGGTGTCGCAGGCGTCGTCACCGTCGTCGTCCGGGTAGTTCCGGATCCTGTCGTCGAGGTGCGGCAGTGTGGTACCCATGGGGCCGAAGTTAGCCATGAGAAAGCACGGATCGGGTATCGCGCGGGTGTGTGAGACAACCTGCAAGCGAATCGTTATCGGCGCGCGACCGAAAGTTTCGCTGACCGCGAAGTGTGGGACGCGACGAGGTGGGGGTCAGCCGCGTCCACTAGCCTGCTGCTGACAGGGCTGGGACTTATGCCCGCGGAAGACTTCGTTACCTACGGAAGGGGTGACCGTGGAGGTCAAGATCGGGATCACGGATAGTCCGCGCGAGCTGGTCCTCGCCAGCGACCAGACGCCCGCCGAGGTCGAAGAACTGGTCAGCGCCGCGCTCAGCGAAGGGTCGGGGCTGCTGCGATTGAGCGACGAGCGGGGCCGTCGCTTCCTGATCCACACCACCAAGATCGCCTACGTCGAGATCGGCGTCGCCGACGCGCGCCGGGTCGGCTTCGGCATCGGCGCTGATGCCGGGAAACACGCCGGTAAGGGACGCTAAGAGCGGGTCAGCGGCACGTGTGACAGTCCGCCCCAGGCGAACTGGACGGTGCCATCGACGGCGTCCGCCTTGGAGATCGGGCGGTCGGAGTCGAGCCAGTACCTGGCGCAGTCGACGCTCATGCCGACCAGCCCGACGGCGATCATCCGCGCACGATGCGGATCCAGCCCGGAATCCTCGCTGATCAACGCGAATACCGCGTCGATGCACGATTCGGTGGCGACGCGCACCTGGGCGGCCACCTCGGGTTCGGTGACGTAGTCGTTCTCGAAGATCAGCCGGTAACCCTGGCTGTCGTGCTCGATGAAATCGAAAAATGCCTGCACCGCGGCGTGCAACCGGCGGCGGTTGTCCTTGGTGGCGCTCAGCGCGTGCTGAACGCCTGAGACCAGGTTTTCCACGTGCCGCGCCAGCACCGCGAGATAGAGCTCGAGCTTGCTCGTAAAGTGTTGGTATAGAACGGGTTTACTGACCCCAGCCCGATCGGCGATCTCGTCCATGCCGGCCGCGTGGTAGCCGCGGTCGACGAAGACGTCGCTGGCGACGATGAGCAACTGGCCGCGGCGCTCATCGCGGGGTAACCGGTTGCCCCGCCGGTTGGAAGCCGTGGCGCCGTCCGCCGGCCGGCCGCGGTCAGCCGATCTGCCGGCACGCCGTGCCGGCATCTTGGCGAGTTCGCTCATCGAGTCCTCATCTGATCGTCAACGGCCGACCGTCGGTTCACCGGGGCCAGCCGCTCGCAGCTCGTTGGAAAGACCTTACTACTCAACGGGTTGGTCCTCCGGTCATCGCCGTCGTCGCCGCTGGCAGAAGCGGTGTCGGGCGGGGGCTTCGGGCGCGCCACGGGTGGCGCGGGTGGCCCGCTGTGTAATCCTGGGAAAATGACGTCGCAGCAGCCCCCGCGCGGCGCCGGTCGCGTGCCGGTGCTGCGCGACGAGTGGCACGAACCGCTGCGGGCGCTGCGCGACCCCCTGGCCGCCCCGGAAGCCGGGCGCGTCCGGGCCGACCGTGAGCGGCAGCGACGGTGGCGCAAACAAACCTGGCTGGGGCGGTTCGTCTCCACCTACGGCTGGCGGGCGTACGCGCTGCCCGTCCTGGCGGTGCTTACCGTCGTGGTCATGTATCAGACGGTGACCGGCGCCGGCGCATCGAAGCCGACGGCGAGTCAGCCCATCGAGAGCCCGCCCGCGATCGGTGCGGTGGGCACCACGATCATCGACGCCCCACCGCGCGGGCTCGCCGCGTTCGACGCCAACCTGCCGGCCGGGACGCTGCCGGACGGTGGCCCGTTCACCGAGGCGGGCGACAAGACGTGGCACGTGGTGCCGGGCATGACGCCGCAGATCGGTCAGGGCACCGCCAAGGTGTTCCGGTACACCGTCGAGGTGGAGAACGGCATCGATCCGACGATGTTCGGCGGCGACGAAGCATTCGCTCAGATGGTCGACCAGACGCTGGCCAATCCGAAGGGCTGGACGCACAACCCGCAGTTCGCATTCGTCCGGATCGATAACGGCAAACCCGACTTTCGGATCTCGCTGGTGTCGCCGGTGACGGTGCGGGAAGGGTGCGGCTACGAATTCCGGCTGGAAACGTCGTGCTACAACCCGGTATTCGGCGCCCACCGCGAGGCGCGGGTCTTCATCAACGAGGCGCGCTGGGTGCGCGGTGCCGTGCCGTTCGAAGGTGACATCGGTTCGTATCGGCAGTACGTGATCAACCACGAGGTCGGCCACGCCATCGGATACCTGCACCACGAGGCGTGCGAACAGCAGGGCGCGTTGGCGCCGGTGATGATGCAGCAGACGTTCTCCACGTCGAACAACGACGCCGCCCAATTCGATCCCGACGTCGTCAGGGCCGACGGAAAGACCTGCCGCTTCAATCCCTGGCCCTACCCGATCGCGTAGCCCGGATCGCCCGATCGGATCGGCCTTCGTTGCCGTCGCCCCGGCGGGCTGCTGTGATGGATTGAGAAGCCGAACCGAGGAGATGTTTTCCGTGTCGTCGTTGCCGCCCCTGGTGGCACCCGCAGACCACCTGACCGCCGACGAGGTGGCCCGCTACAGCCGTCACCTGATCATTCCCGGGCTGGGGGTCGAGGGGCAGAAGCGGCTCAAGAACGCCCGGGTGCTGGTGATCGGTGCCGGCGGGCTGGGGGCGCCGACCCTGCTCTACCTGGCCGCGGCGGGCGTGGGCACGATCGGCATCGTCGAATTCGACGTGGTGGAGGAGTCCAACCTGCACCGCCAGATCATTCACGGCGTGGCCGACGTCGGGCGGCCCAAGGCCGTTTCGGCGCGTGAGTCGATGGCCGCGATCAACCCACTGGTCGACGTGCGCCTGCACGAGTTGCGCCTGGACTCGACCAACGCCGTCGAATTGTTCGGCTCCTACGACCTGATCGTGGACGGCACCGACAACTTCGCCACCCGGTATCTGATCAACGACGCGGCGGTCCTGGCGAAAAGGCCGTACGTGTGGGGGTCCATCTATCAATTCGAGGGGCAGATCTCGGTGTGCTGGGAGGACGCACCGGACGGGCGCGGCCTCAATTACCGCGATCTCTACCCGGAGCCGCCGCCGCCCGGCACCGTTCCGTCGTGCGCCGAAGGCGGCGTGCTGGGCATCGTCTGCGCCTCCGTCGCTTCGGTGATGAGCACCGAGGCGATCAAACTCATCACCGGCATCGGCGAATCGCTGTTGGGCCGGTTGATGATCTACGACGCGCTGCAGATGACCTACCGCACCATCGCGATTCGCCGGGATCCCTCCGACGCGTCGAGGCCGACGATCACCGAGCTCGTCGACTATGAGCAGTTGTGCGGCGTGGTGTCGGAGCCCGCGGCCGGCGATGCCTCGGCCATCAGCCCGCGGGAGTTGCGCGAGCTGCTGGATTCCGGCAAGGAGCTGGCCCTGATCGACGTCCGCGAGCCCGTGGAGTTCGATATCGTGCACATCGATGGGGCGCAGCTGATCCCGCAGTCGTCGATCAACTCCGGTGAGGGTCTGGCAAAGCTGCCGCGGGACCGCATGCCGGTGCTGTATTGCAAAACGGGCGTGCGCTCGGCGCAGGTGTTGGCGGTGCTGAAGAAGGCCGGCTTCGCGGATGCGGTGCATCTGGAGGGCGGAATTGTGGCCTGGGCGCAGCAGATGCAGCCGGACATGGTCCTGTACTGACCCGACACGCTTACTGGTCCGGCGGCGACCCGCCGCGGTGCCGTCTGGCGGCGACCCGCCGCCAGGCTTGCGGTCGCCGCTGAATGGGTCTGGCGGCGACCCGCCGCGCCCGGCTGCGCCGCGCTTGCGGTCGCCGCTGTTGTACTCGTTTAGAGTACCGGTGTGACAGTCGAGCCACCGCCGGACCACGTGCTGTCGGCGTTCGGCTTGGCCGGCGTCAAACCCGTTTATCTCGGCGCCAGCTGGGAGGGCGGCTGGCGATGCGGCGAAGTCGTCCTGTCGCTGGTGGCCGACAACGCCCGCGCGGCCTGGTCCGCCCGGGTGCGCGAGACGTTGTTCGTCGACGGCGTTCGGCTGGCGCGTCCGGTCCGTTCCACCGACGGGCGATACGTCGTTTCCGGGTGGCGGGCAGACACCTTCGTCGCCGGGACGCCGGAACCCCGCCACGACGAGGTCGTCTCGGCGGCGGTGCGCCTGCACGAGGCGACGGGCAAACTGGACCGTCCCCGCTTTCTGACCCAGGGGCCCACGGCGCCCTGGGGTGACGTCGACATCTTCATCGCCGCCGACCGTGCGGCGTGGGAGGAACGGCCGCTGGCCCCGGTGCCGCCCGGCGCGCGGGTGGCCCCCGCGAGCGCGGACGCCGAGCGATCGGTGGAGCTGCTCAACCAGCTCGCCACGTTGCGCAAGCCGACCAAGAGCCCCAACCAGCTGGTCCACGGGGATCTTTACGGCACAGTGCTTTTCGTGGGTACCGCCGCGCCGGGCATCACCGACATCACCCCGTACTGGCGGCCCGCATCGTGGGCGGCCGGCGTCGTCGTCATCGACGCGTTGTCCTGGGGGGAGGCTGACGACGGACTCATCGAGCGGTGGAACGCCCTGCCGGAATGGCCACAGATGTTGTTGCGGGCGTTGATGTTTCGTCTGGCGGTCCACGCGCTGCACCCGCGGTCCACCGCCGAGGCGTTCCCCGGCCTGGCCCGCACCGCGGCGCTCGTCCGGTTGGTGCTCTAGCTCCGCCGCGTGGCGCCCCCGGCCGGGAATTCGTAACGAACCTCGCCCAGCGCGACTCGGCCGTCGTCGGCAAGGACGCCTTCGGCGCGCAGCAGCTCCAGCTGCCGGGTCCTCAGATGTCGCGCCGGGCGCCCGGAGGCGGTGATCACGCGGTGCCACGGCAGGTCCGAGGAATCGGTCCGCATGATCCAGCCGACGACGCGCGGGCTGGAAAGTCCTGCGACGGAGGCGATGTCGCCGTAGGTGGCTACCCTGCCGGGCGGGATGGCGGCGACCAGCGCACGCACCCGCTCCACCTGATCGTCGGTCACCGGCGCCACGGTCAGCGGGCTTCCAGTAGCTCGCGGGCCAACGCGGCGACTTCCTCGGGCTTGGCGTAGGGCACCATGTGGTTGCAGTCGAAATCCAGCAGCCGGAAACACGACCCCAGCCGCTCCCGAAGTCCCGCGACGAGTTCGTCGCTGACATAGGGCGGCGATGTCCGCTTGGCGCGCACCAGGATCGTCGCCGTTTTCGCCGGGGGCAGCACGGCGTCGCGGGCCAGCTCGCTCCAGTACGACATCATCGCCGGCAGGCTGATGCGCCAGCCGTAACGCCCGGTGGGCAGCGTGATCAGATGCTCGTCGAGCTCGGCGTCCAGCAGCGCGGGCTCGACATCCGACCACGAGCCGTGCACCTTTTCCATGCGCGCTTCCTCGGCGTCCGGATAGTCGGGCGAGGACAACATCGCCTCGGCGATGTCGCGCATCCACGCGCCGTCCAACCCGATCGCCGGATCCAGCAGCAGCAGCCCCGCCACCTGGTTCGGGCGCACCGCGGCCAGGTGCATGGCCAGGCCAGCGCCAAACGAGTGGCCGACCACCACCACCGGCGTGTCGGCCTGGTCGTCGAGCAGGGCGGCCAGCGCCGAGATGTTGGCGTCGATGGTCCACGGCGCCGCCCACGACGACCGGCCGTGCCCGAGCAGATCCGGTGCGGCCAGGCCAATCTCGGGCAGCAGGCCGGACAGCTGCTGCCAGCGCTGTCCGTGGCCGGTCAACCCGTGCAGCGCTAAGATCCGCACCGGACCGGACGGACCGTAGCGGTGCACGTACAACTCAGCGGTCACCCGTCGATGGTGCCAGCTGTCACGATCGCGGGTCGCGGGCGGCCCTCAGCGGCCGTCGTCCCGATCGTCCTCCGCGGAGACGACATAGGCCTGCTCGATCACATCGGCTTCGTCGGCTTCCCGATCGCCGGCGCTCACGTAATCGATGTCCAGGCCGGCCTCGTCGTCGGAATCGGCGGGCCGCAGTTGCTCCACCGCGTCGCCTTCGGGCGCCTCGTCGATGGGCAAGCCTTGTTGGTCGTCCGTCATGATCTAACCCTCCTTCCATTCGTCGAGACCATTGTTCGCGCTGCTCCGACATCCAGGGTAAGGGTCGGGGTCGGTGCTGGCCCGGGCCGACTTGTCACACCCTGGTGATTGCATGCAGCCATGGCATACACCTGGGAGGCCGGCGCGAGCGCCCTGCTGGCGCCCGGTGCGCGCGGGGTCGTTCGCGTGCTCGGTGGCCCCGGCACCGGGAAGAGCAGCCTGCTGATCGACGCCGCGGTCGCCCAGCTTGACGCCGGCATGAGTCCGGAATCGGTTCTGTTGCTTACCGGTTCCGGTCGGCTCGGGATGGCCGAGCGCAGCGCGTTGACGACGGCGCTGCTGCGATCGCGATCCGCCGGCCCGGGCCGGGTCGCCGTCAGCGAACCGTTGGTGCGAACGGTGCACGGGTACGCCTACGCGGTCTTGCGGCGCGCCGCCGAGCGTGCCGGCGATGCGCCCCCGCGGTTGGTGACCAGTGCCGAACAGGACGCCATCATCCGGGAACTGCTGGCCGGGGATCTTGATGACGGGCCCTGCTCGGCGACGGCATGGCCCGCGCAGCTGCGGCCGGCGCTGAGCACCGCGGGGTTCGCCACCGAACTGCGAAACCTGTTGGCCCGCTGCGCCGAGCGCGGTGTCGACCCGCAGGAATTGGAGCGGCTGGGTCGTCGTTGCCGCCGGCCGGAATGGACGGCCGCTGGGCAATTCGCGCGCCAGTACGAGCAGGTGATGTTGCTGCGTGCGGCGGTCGGCATGGCCGCGCCGGAGGCGACGGCCCCCGCCCTGGGCGCCGCCGAATTGGTGGGCGCGGCGCTGGAGGCTTTCGCCGTCGATCCCGAGCTGCTGGCGGGCGAACGGGCCCGGATCCGGGTTTTGCTGGTCGACGACGCCCAACAGCTCGACCCGCAGGCGGCCCGCCTGGTTCGCGTGCTCGCGGCGGGCGCCGACCTGGCGCTGGTCGCCGGGGACCCGAATCAGGCGGTGTTCGGCTTCCGGGGCGGCGAACCCGCCGGGCTGCTCAACGGTGATGCCCCGGCGGTGACGTTGACGACGTCGCATCGCTGCGCTCCCGCGGTGGCCCGCGCCGTCAGCGGCATCGCCGGCCGGTTGCCGGGCGGCAGCCCAGGCCGCCGGATCGACGGCGCCGGGGCGGGGGAGGGGTCCGTCACGGTGCGGCTCGCCTCGTCGGCGCACGCCGAGGCGGCGACGATCGCCGACGCGCTGCGACGCGCGCACCTGGTCGACGGCGTGCCCTGGTCACAGATGGCGGTCGTCGTCCGGTCGGTGCCGCGGGCCGGCGCGCGATTGCCGCGTGCGCTGGCGGCCGCCGGGGTGCCGGTAGCGGCGGCCGCCGCCACCGGGCCGCTGTCCGAGGAGCCGGCGGTGCGCGCGCTGCTGACCGTGCTGCTGGCCGCCGCAGACGGGCTGGACGGGCGGCAGGCGCTGGCGCTACTGACCGGTCCCATCGGTCGCGTCGACCCGGTTTCGCTGCGCCAGCTGCGCCGAAAGCTGCAGCGCGCCAACCCCGATCGCCCGCCGGGTGATTTCGCAGAGCTGTTGGTCGAGGCGCTGTCCGGTGCCGCGCCGCCGCCGCCGGGTCCGCAGTTTCGTTCGTTGCGCAAGGTCCGTGCGGTGCTGGACGCGGCCGCGCGCTGTCACCGCGGCGGTCAAGACCCGCGCTACACGCTGTGGGCCGCCTGGCACCGGTCCGGGCTGCAGCGCCGCTGGCTGTCGGTCAGTGAGCGCGGTGGCCCTCCCGCCGCCCAGGCCAGCCGGGACCTCGAGTCGGTGACCGCACTGTTCGACATCACCGACGACTACGTGTCGCGCACCTCGGGTGCGTCGTTGCGCGGGCTGGTCGAACACATCGCCGCGCTGCAGCTGCCGAGCGCCAACCCCGAGCCGGTGGCCGCGGCCGAGCAGGTCAGGGTGCTCAGTGCGCATGCCGCGCTGGGACATGAATGGGATTTCGTGGTCCTCGCCGGATTGCAGGATGGGTTGTGGCCCAACACCGTTCCGCGGGGCGGTGTGCTCGGCACCCAGCGGCTGCTCGACGAGCTGGACGGGGTCACCGCGGACGCCTCGCTGCGGGCGCCGCTGGTGGCCGAGGAGCGCAGGTTACTGGTGGCGGCGATGGGCCGCGCCCGGCGGCGGTTGCTGGTGACGGCCGTGGACAGCGACGCCGGCGGGGCGGACCACGCGGCCACGTTGCCATCGACATTCTTCTTCGACATCGCGCAGTGGGCCGATGCGGACGTCGAAAATGCTCCGCTGCAGCCCGTTTCGGCGCCGCGAGTGCTGTCGGCGGCCGCGCTGGTGGGCCGGCTGCGCGCCGTGGCGTGCGCGTCTGACGGTGCGGTGGATGAGCTCGCCCGCGATTGCGCGGCAACGCAATTGGCCCGGTTGGCCAAAGCCGGGGTGCCCGGCGCCGACCCGGCCGGTTGGCACGGCCTGACCCCGGTCAGCACCGGCGAACCGCTGCGGGCAGGCGGCGACGTCGTCACGCTGACCCCGTCGACCATGCAGACACTGGCCGACTGCCCGCTGCGCTGGCTTGCCGAACGGCACGGCGGAACCAACCCGCGCGATCTGCGCTCAACCCTCGGTTCGGTGGTGCACGCACTGATCGCCGAACCGCACCGAAGCGACGCGGAACTGCTGGCCGAGCTGGAGCGGGCCTGGAAGCACCTGCCCTTTGTCGCGCAATGGCATTCGGACAACGAGCTGGCCCGCCACCGCGCGATGCTCGAGGCGTTCATCGAGTGGCGAGCGCGGACCCGGGGCGCGCTGACCGAGGCCGGCGTCGAGGTCGAGATCGACGGAACGCTGGAAACCGGGGACGGGGGGCAGGTTCGGTTGCGCGGCCGGGTGGACCGGCTGGAGCGCGATGCCGCCGGCCGGCTGGTGATCGTCGACGTCAAAACCGGCAGGTCCCCGGTCAGCAAGGACGACGCCCAACAACACGCCCAGCTGGCGATGTATCAGCTGGCCGTGGCCGAAGGCCTGGTGGCCGCTGCGGGCGACACGCTGGAACCCGGTGGCGCGCGGCTGGTTTACGTCGGCAAGACCGGGGCGGCGGGAGCGGTCGAACGGGAACAGGACCCGCTGACAGCGGGCGCCGGCGACGAATGGCGAGAGGTCATCCGGCGAGCGGCGGACGCGACGGCCGGCCCGCAGTTCGTCGCGCGGCGCAACGACGGTTGCACGCACTGCCCCATCCGGCCGTGCTGCCCGGCGCACACCGACGGGTCGGCCCGATGAACGCGCGCTACAGCCCGAACGAATTGGCCTGCACCCTGGGGCTTTTCCCGCCCACCGAGGAGCAGTCCGCGGTCATCGCCGCGCCGCCGGGGCCGCTGGTCGTCATCGCGGGGGCCGGTGCCGGTAAGACCGAGACCATGGCCGCACGGGTGGTGTGGCTGATCGCCAACGGCTACGCCGACCCCTCCCAGGTGCTCGGATTGACGTTCACCCGCAAGGCTGCCGGCCAGCTGCTGCGCCGGGTCCGGTCCCGGCTGGCCCGCTTGGCCGGCGTCGGCCTGGGCGGCACCGGCCCCGTCGGCGGCGCGGCCGCCGAGCCCGAAGGCGCCCCGGTGATCAGCACCTACCACGCGTTCGCGGGCTCGCTGCTGCGTGACTACGGCCTGTTGCTGCCCGTCGAACCCGACACCCGGTTGCTCAGCGAAACCGAGTTGTGGCAACTGGCTTTCGACGTGGTGAACGGGTACCGCGGCGAGCTGCACACCGACAAGAACCCGGCCGCCGTCACCTCCATGGTGCTGCGGCTGTGGGGGCAGCTGGCCGAACACCTCGTCGACACCGGGCAGTTGCGCGATACCCACGTGGAGCTGGAGCGGCTCGTCCATGCCCTGCCCGCGGGCCCCTATCAGCGGGAGCGCGGCCCCAGCCAATGGCTGCTGCGGCTGCTGGGCACCCAGACCGAGCGTGCGGAGCTGGTGCCCCTGCTGGATGCGCTCAACGAACGCATGCACGCCGCGAAGGTGATGGATTTCGGGATGCAGATGGCGTCCGCGGCGCGGCTGGCGGCGGGTTTTCCGCAGGTCGGCGAGGACCTGCGCGGCCGCTACCGGGTGGTGCTGCTCGACGAGTACCAGGACACCGGGCACGCCCAGCGCATCGCGCTGTCGGCCCTGTTCGGCGGTGGGGTCGACGACGGGCTGGCGCTGACGGCCGTCGGCGATCCCATCCAGTCCATCTACGGCTGGCGCGGGGCCTCGGCGACCAACCTGCCTCGCTTCACCACCGACTTCCCGCGGTCCGACGGCACGCCCGCGCCGGTCCTGGAATTGCGGACCAGCTGGCGCAATCCGCCGCGGGCCCTGCGGGTGGCCAACGCCGTATCCGCCGAGGCGCGTCGGCGATCGGTGGCCGTGCACGCGCTGCGCCCCCGTCCGGACGCCCCGCCCGGCAGCGTGCGCTGTGCATTGCTGCCCGACGTGGTGGCCGAACGCGAGTGGATCGCCCGCCACCTCGCCACCCACTACCAACGGGCCCGGGCGGACGGCGTCAGCCCCCCGACGGCCGCGGTCCTGGTGCGCCGCAACGCCGACGCCGCGCCCATCGCCGATGCGCTGCGCGCCCGCGGAGTCCCCGTCGAGGTCGTCGGGCTGGCCGGCCTGCTGTCGGTCCCCGAGGTCGCCGAGGTCGTGGCCATGCTGCGGTTGGTCGCCGATCCGGCGGCCGGTGCGGCGGCGATGCGGGTGCTCACCGGTGCACGCTGGCGCCTCGGCGCCCGCGACATCGCCGCGCTGTGGCAGCGTGCGCGTGTGCTCGGCGGGGCCGTGGCCGCCGGCGCGCCGACCTCGGCCGTGTCGATCGCGAGCGCCGCCGACCCCGCCCGTGTCGACGCCGACACCGTGTGCCTGGCCGATGCGATCGCCGATCCGGGTCCGGCCGGCTCGTATTCGGCTGCGGGGTATCAGCGCATCACCGCGCTGGCCGCCGAACTGGCCGTCCTGCGCGCGCACCTCGGCCATCCCCTTGCGGAGCTGGTGGCCGAGGTGCGACGCGTGCTGGGCGTCGATTGCGAAGTCCGCGCCGCGGCGGGGGTGGAAGCGGGCTGGGCCGGCACCGAGCATCTGGACGCGTTCGCGGACGTCGTCGCCGGTTACGCCGAACGCGCTGACGGCGCGACCACGCCGCTGGACGCGTCGGCGACCACCTCGGTGGCCGGCCTGCTGGCGTTTCTGGATGTCGCCGAGACGATCGAGAACGGTTTGGCGCCGGCCCCATTGGCCGTCGCACACGACCGCGTTCAAGTGCTCACCGTGCACTCCGCGAAGGGGCTGGAATGGCAGGTGGTGGCGGTCGCGCACCTGTCGGGCGGGACGTTTCCGTCGACGGCGTCCAAGAGCACCTGGCTCACCGACGCCGCGGAGCTGCCACCACTGCTCCGCGGCGACCGCGCCGCCGCGGGCGCGCTGGGCATCCCGGTGCTCGACACCTCGGACGTCACCAACCGAAAGCAACTGTCGGACAAGATCTCCGAGCATCGCCGCCAGCTCGACCAGCGCCGCGTCGATGAGGAGCGCCGATTGCTGTACGTCGCCATCACCCGCGCCGAGGACACCCTGCTGGTCTCCGGGCACCACTGGGGAGCCACCGGGATCAAACCGCGTGGCCCGTCGGATTTCCTGGTGGAGATCAAGGACGTCATCGACGGCTCGAGCGCGGCCGGCGACCCCTGCGGGACCGTGGAGCACTGGGCGCCGACACCCGCCGACGGCGAACGAAACCCGCTACGCGACAACGTTGTCGAAGCGGTGTGGCCCGCCGACCCGCTGGCGGTGCGGCGCCGCGATGTCGAGCGCGGCGCGGTGCTCGTGAGCCAGGCGCTGGCGGCTGAGCCCGGCGCGCCGTGCGCCGACATCGACGGCTGGGCCGCCGACGTCGACGCGTTACTGGCCGAACGTGCGCGGTCGACCGAGCTACCGACCGGGGAGCTGCCCGGCCAGCTGTCGGTCAGCTCCCTGGTCGGCCTGGCGCGCGACCCGGCGGGTGCGGCGCAGCGATTGAGGCATCGGCTGCCGTCGCGGCCGGATCCGCATGCGTTGCTGGGCAATGTTTTTCACGCCTGGGTCCAGAAATTCTATGGCGCCGAATGCCTGTTTGATCTCGCTGATTTGCCCGGGGCGGCGGACTCCGACGTCGGCGACACCGCCGAATTGGCCGCGCTGCAGGCCTCCTTCGCCGAATCGCCCTGGGCCGCAAGAACTCCCGTCGCCGTCGAGGTGCCGTTCGAGATGCCGATCGGTGACACCCTGGTCCGCGGCCGCATCGACGCGGTGTTCGTCGATCCCGACGGCGGCGCCACCGTGGTGGACTGGAAGACCGGTGAACCGCCGCACGGCCCGGAGGCGCTGCGCCAGGCCGCCGTCCAGCTCGCGGTGTACCGCATGGCCTGGGCGGCGTTGGCCGGGGTCCCGGAATCTACGGTGCGCACCGCCTTCTACTACGTGCGCGCCCGCACCACGGTGGTCCCCGATGAATTGCCGAGCGCCGCCGAGGTCGCCGGGTTGCTGATCGATCCCGGCGGCGCCCCGGGTGACCCGCGCCGCCCAAGTATTGGGGAGGCTGTGCCCGTGGTTACATAAGACGCGTGCGTGTCTCGTGCGCAGAAGTCAAGCCGACGACGGGCCGCCGTGGGCAACGGTAGGTCGCGAAAGCTGAGCGGTCTGGATGAAGCGCTGACCGCCCAGCGCGGTCATCAGCTGATCCGCGTGGTGCGCATCCCCGAAGAGCACGCGAGCCCCATCCGCGTCATCACCCGTCGCCTGGCCATCGCCCTGGTGGTGCTGTTCGGTGCGGCCGTCATCGTCTACGTGGACCGCGCCGGCTTCCGCGACGTGCGCAACGAGCCGCTGACATTTTTGGACTGCGTGTATTTCTCCGCGGTTTCGCTGTCGACCACCGGTTACGGCGACATCACGCCGTACACCGAAACCGCGCGCCTGGTGCACACCCTGATCTTCACCGCGCTGCGGATCGCGTTCCTGGCCGTGCTGGTGGGCACCACGCTGGAAGTGCTTTCCGAGCGGTCTCGCCAAGGGTGGAAGATTCAGCGTTGGAGGAGCAGAGTGCGCAACCACACCATCGTGATCGGCTACGGCACCAAGGGCAAAACGGCGGTCGCCGCGATCCTCGGTGACGAAACCACGCAGTCGGAGGTCGTCGTCGTCGACACGGATCGCAGCACGCTCGAGCACGCCGAGAGCGCGGGCCTGGTCACCGTGCACGGCGACGCCACCAAAGCCGACGTGCTGCGGCTGGCCGGGGCCCAACACGCCGCGTCCATCATCATCGCTGCCAGCCGCGACGACACCGCGGTGCTGGCGACGCTGACGGCGCGCGAGATCGCGCCCAACGCCAAGATCGTCGCCTCGATCCGGGAGACCGAAAATCAGCACCTGCTGCAGCAGTCGGGGGCGGACTCGGTGGTGGTCTCCTCGGCGACCGCCGGCCGGCTCCTGGGGCTTGCCACCACGACGCCCAGCGTCGTGGAGATGATCGAGGACCTGCTGACGCCGGACGCGGGCCTGGCGATCGCCGAGCGGGAAGTCGAGCAGAGCGAAGTCGGCGGTTCGCCCCGGCATTTGCGCGACATCGTGCTCGGCGTGGTGCGCGACGGCCACCTGTGGCGCATCGATGCGCCGGAGGTGGACGCCGTCGAGGCCAGCGACCGGTTGCTCTACATCCGAAGCGTGGGGCACTGATGGCGATCGCAGACTTTGAGCTGCGCAGCGTCCCGTTGCTGTCGCGCGTCGGCGCCGACCGGGCCGATCAGCTGCGCACCGATGTCGAAGCGGCCGCCGCCGGCTGGGCCGAGGCGGCGCTGCTGCGGGTGGACTCACGCAATCAGGTGCTGGTGGCCGACGGCCGGGTGGTGCTGGGTGTGGCCGCGGAGCTGGGCGACAAGCCACCGTCGGAAGCGGTGTTTCTGGGGCGCCTCGAGGACGGTCGCCATGTGTGGGCCATCCGTGGCGCGCTGCAGGCCCCGGCGGACCCCGAAGTGCACACCGAGGTGGTGAACCTGCGTAGCCTCGGCCCGATCTTCGACGACGCCAGCGGCCAGCTGATGTCGTCGGCCGTCGCCCTGCTGAATTGGCATGAGAAGGCTCGTTTCAGCTCGGTGGACGGCTCACCGACACGACCGGCCCGGGCGGGCTGGTCCCGCATCAACCCGGTCACCGGTCACGAAGAGTTTCCGCGCATCGACCCGGCGGTGATCTGTCTGGTCCACGACGGAGGCGACCGCGCGGTGCTGGCCCGCCAGACGGTGTGGCCGGAGCGGATGTTCTCGCTTCTGGCCGGATTCGTCGAGGCCGGTGAATCTTTCGAGGCGTGTGTGGCTCGGGAGATCCGCGAGGAGATCGGGCTGACCGTGCGCGACGTGCGCTATCTGGGCAGTCAGCCGTGGCCGTTCCCGCGCTCGCTGATGGTCGGATTCCATGCCGTCGGCGACCCGGCGCAGGGGTTCTCGTTCAACGACGGCGAGATCGCCGAGGCGGCGTGGTTCACCCGCGACGAGGTGCGTGCGGCCCTGGCGGCCGGGGACTGGTCGACTTCCGCGGAGTCGAAACTCCTACTGCCCGGGTCGATTTCGATCGCCCGCGTGATCATCGAATCCTGGGCCGGGATCGACTGACTCGCGCGCCGCGCCCCGGACTCAGTTGCCGGCTTCGGCCAGCTTCGCCTTCACCTGGGCGGCGCTCGGGTTAGTCAGCGTCGACCCGTCGGCGAACTTCACCGTGGGGACTGTCCTGTTGCCGCCGTTGACCGAGCTGACAAAGTCAGCGGCCGCCGCGTCGTGCTCGATGTCGACCGCCTCGTACGCAATTCCGTTGGACTTGAGCACGGTCATGAGCCGATGGCAGTAGCCACACCAGGAGGTGGTGTAGACGGTGAGCGGGGCAGAGGTCATAGCCCGATAACGTAGCCCGGCGACGATGCATTCCGCGCTGGGGGTACCGCCCAGCCGCGAAGCGGCGAGGGGGACGGGCGCCGACTCGCCGGGGCGACACGCCAGCACTTCCGGTTTGGGGCGTGGCGATGCATCAGGTTCGTCGGCGACTTGTCAGTATGGGAAGCCAAGATGGACGCCATGCCGACGGTCGCCGAACCACTGACAGCCGGGCTGGACGACGAGCAGCGCGAGGCAGTGCTGGCTCCGCGCGGCCCGGTCTGCGTGCTGGCGGGCGCCGGAACAGGCAAGACCCGCACCATCACTCACCGGATCGCCCAGCTGGTCGCCGGCGGGCATGTCGCGGCCGGTCAGGTGCTGGCGGTCACGTTCACCCAGCGGGCGGCGGGGGAGATGCGCTCCAGGTTGCGGACGATCGACGCCGCGGCGGGCGCGGGGCCGGCCGTCGGCGCGGTCTCGGCCCTCACGTTTCACGCGGCGGCCCACCGGCAGCTGCGGTACTTCTGGCCGCGGGTGGTCGGCGACACCGGTTGGCAGCTGTTGGACAGCAAATTCGCCGTCGTGGCCCGCGCGGCCGGCCGGATCCGGCTCAATGCCAGCACCGACGACGTGCGCGACCTGGCCGGCGAGATCGAGTGGGCCAAAGCGTCGCTGATCGGTCCGGAGGAATACCCGGCCGCGGTGGCCGCCGCCGGGCGGGACATCCCGCTGGAAGCCGCCCAGATCGCCGGCGTCTACGCCGCCTACGAGGCCCTGAAGGCCCGCGGCGAACACGTCACCCTGCTCGATTTCGACGATCTGCTGCTGCACACCGCGGCCGCGATCGAGAACGACCCGGCGGTGGCCGAAGAGTTCCGGGACCGCTACCGCTGTTTCGTGGTCGACGAATACCAGGACGTCACGCCGTTGCAGCAGCGGGTGCTGACGGCCTGGTTGGGCGACCGCGACGACCTGACGGTGGTGGGCGATGCCAACCAGACCATCTACTCGTTCACCGGGGCATCGCCGCGGTTCCTGCTCGACTTCTCCCGCCGCTTCCCCGACGCCACGGTCGTGCGCCTGGAGCGTGATTACCGTTCCACCCCCCAGGTGGTGTCGCTGGCCAACCAGGTGATCGCCGCGGCGCGCGGCCGGGTCGCCGGCAGCAAGCTGCACCTGGTGGGCCAGCGCGCACCGGGCCCCGCGCCCACGTTCCACGAGCATGCCGACGAACCCGCCGAGGCCGCCGCCGTCGTCGCGTCGATCGCGCGGCTGATCGAAGCCGGCACGCCGCCGTCGGAGATCGCGGTGCTGTACCGGGTCAACGCGCAGTCGGAGATCTACGAGGAGGCGTTGACCGAGGCGGGCATCGCCTACCAAATCCGCGGCGGCGAGGGATTTTTCAATCGCCAGGAGATCAAGCAGGCCCTGCTGGCGCTGCAGCGTGCCTCTGAACGGGCTACTGCGCGCGGTGCCGAAGGACCGCTGCCCGACGTCGTGCGCGCGGTGCTGGAACCGCTGGGGCTGACGGCCGAGGAGCCGGTCGGCACCCGCGCCCGCGAGCGTTGGGAGGCCTTGAGCGCACTGGCCGAACTGGTGGACGACGAGGTGGCGCAACGCCCGCAACTGGAATTCCCGGGACTGCTGGCCGAGCTTCGGATGCGCGCCGATGCCCGGCACCCCCCGGTGGTGCAAGGCGTCGCGCTGGCGTCGCTGCACGCCGCCAAGGGACTCGAGTGGGACGCCGTTTTTTTGGTCGGCCTGGCCGATGGCACGCTGCCCATCTCGCACGCGCTGGCGCACGGCGCCGAGAGCGAAGCAGTCGAGGAGGAGCGCAGACTGCTTTACGTCGGAATCACCAGGGCCCGAACGCATTTGGCATTGAGCTGGGCGTTGGCCCGCAGCCCGGGTGGGCGCCAGGGTCGCAAACCATCGCGGTTCCTCAATGGCATCGCACCCCAGGCGCGGGCCGAGCCGGGGCCGAGCAAATCTCGGCGCAACCGGGGAACCCCGACCCGTTGCCGGATCTGCAACAACAACCTGACCACCCCTGCGGCCGTCATGCTGCGCCGCTGCGAGACGTGTGCGGCCGACATCGACGAGGACCTGTTACTGCGGCTCAAGGCTTGGCGGTTGGACGTCGCCAAGGAACAGAAGGTGCCCGCCTACGTCGTCTTCACCGACAACACGCTGATCGCCATCGCCGAGTTGCGGCCTGACGATGAAGCGGCGCTGATCGCGATTCCCGGAATCGGCGCGCGCAAGCTGGAACAGTACGGCGCCGACGTGCTGGAGCTGGTTCGCGCTCGTTGACCGGTTAAACCCGCAGGTCACAAAATCGGTTGTGGTCGGCGGCGGTGACCGTTTACCCTCGATACCGCGACTCGGCAGTACGGAAGCCGGCATGAGGGAAGGAGGGTGGTCGCGATGATCAACGACGCGTTCGGTGTGGGCGTGGCCCGCGCGACCCGCCCTGTGCCGTCCGCGGAAACGCCCCATGCCGCACACGCCGCCGTGTCGGCGGCCGCGCGTAAGCATCGCGCCGCCGCCGCGACCGACGCGTCCGCAGGAGTCGGGGGCCCACCGAAGGCAACGTAAGCGCTAGCCCCGGTTTTCACCCCAGACGGCCACGGACCCGAAGTCAAGGATCCGTGGCCATAGTTGTGGGGTCGGCAACCTTTCGACCTGGTCCGGATCACTGCCAAGGACAGCAACCCAGACCAGGAAGCAGGTGGTAGGACATGTCGGCACCGGCAATCCCCAGACCAGCCCCCAGACCGGCCCTGCCGTGTCATGTCGGCGATCCCGATCTCTGGTTCGCCGATACCCCGGCCGATCTCGAGCGTGCCAAGTCGCTGTGCATCGATTGCCCGGTGCGCCGCCAGTGCCTGGCGGCCGCGCTAGACAGGGCCGAGCCCTGGGGCGTGTGGGGTGGCGAAATCTTCGACCGCGGCTCAGTCCTGAGCTTCAAACGACCCCGCGGACGTCCCCGCAAGGCGGCCGCCTAGAGGGAGCGGCCGCCTAGGGCGCGAAACTGCAACTGCCGACACATTTCCCGAGTACGGGTGTCGGTAGTTGCACTCTCGTGAACGTGACGACCGGGCGAACTAGACGACCGCGTTGTCGGGTTCGGCGAACCCGGGCACCAGCTCTTCGGACAGGGCCTTGATCGGCACGTGGGCATCCAGCTGACACAGGATCGCGGCGACCGACATGATCACCCGCATCGGGATCACCAGCTTGGGCGGCAGGTCCATCTGCCGGGCCGTCCGGATCTGCGACACGGACCGATCGATCTCGATGGCGGACATCTTCTGCAGCCACTTGCGGGTGTAGTGGAAGACCTCGACCTCGACCGGTTCGACGTACTGGCGCAGCATGTCGTCGATGTCGCGCACCGACACCTGCTGGCCCTTCTGGATGAACCCGGCCTTTTCCATCGTCGGCAACAGCAGGTCGTAGTTCTTGTCGCGGGCCAGCCGGATGCTCATCCCGAGCTCGATCGGCAAGCCGCCGGGCAGTGGCGCGACGGCGCCGAAGTCGATCACGCCCATGCGGTCGTCGGGAAGCAGCATGAAGTTGCCCGGGTGCGCGTCGCCGTGCAGCATTTCCAAGCGGCGCGGCGCGTCGAAGGTGAGCTCGAGGAGCCGGGTGCCGGCCAGGTCACGCTGTTCGGTGGTGCCGTGGCGGATGATCTCGGCCAACGGGATGCCTTGCATCCACTCCTGAATCACCACTTTCGGTGCGCTGGCCACGATGCGCGGCACCGCGAAGTGCGGGTGGTCCTGATACGCCTTGGCGAAGGCGCGCTGGTTCTCGGCCTCCAGCCGATAGTCCAGTTCCATCTCGGTGCGCGAGATCAACTCGTCGACCACGCCTTGGATGTCGGCGCCCGGGGCGAGTTGTTTGAACACCCCGACCAACCGCTGCATGGTTTTGAGGTCGGCCCGCAGTGCCTCGTCGGCGCCGGGGTACTGGATCTTGACCGCCACCTCACGGCCGTCGGCCCACACCCCCTTGTGCACCTGGCCGATGCTGGCCGAGGCCACCGGGGTGTCGTCGAACGAAGTAAACCGCTCACGCCACTTGGTGCCCAGTTGGGCGTCGAGCACCCGGTGCACCTTGGCGGCGGGCAGCGGCGGGGCGTCCTTTTGCAGCTTGGTCAACGCTTCGCGGTACGGCTCGCCGAACTCCTCGGGAATCGCGGCCTCCAGCACCGACAGGGCCTGGCCCACCTTCATCGCGCCGCCCTTGAGCTCACCCAGGACGGTGAACAACTGGTGGGCTGCCTTTTCCAGAAGCTCGGCCTGGACCTCGTCCCTGGACTTACCGGTCAGCCGTTTACCGAATCCGAGCGCTGCCCGGCCGGCGAATCCGACCGGGATGCTGGCCAGCTTCGCGTTCCGCGCGGCCCGGCCTCGTTTGATGTCTGCCACGTACCCATCATCCATGATGGCCTGCGCGATGTGGAGAGAAGTCGACAACGCTCGTTGTCACATTCCGTCGGCGCAGGTCGGCGGGCGCGCCGGGCGCGTCCGCGTCAGCAGGCGCACAACGGGTGCTTGTCCCACTGCCTAGCGACGATCGCGCCGGCGTGCAGATCGAATTCCAGGGTCGCGTTCAGCGTCTGGGGCGCCTCCGGATCGGACGGCGCGTCCTGCCCGCGCACGGCCGCGATCACCCGGTTCACCTGAGAAAGCGCCAGCGCCGCGGTCGCCAGGACGGTGGCCCGGTCGGCGACTCCGACGGTTTCCCGCAGCTGCGCACAGATCGCCGGCCACGCCGCGTCGCGGTCCCTGCGATGCAGGTCCGCACATACCAGGCAGCTGGTCACGCCGGGAATCACCAGCGGACCCACCAGCCCGATGCCGTCACGCACCCGAACCAGCAGATGCGCGACGCCCTGCTCATGCAGATCGCGCACCATGCGCGGGTCGGCGACCAGGTAGTCCGACAACACCACCAGATCGACGTCGCCGGCCGACACCGCGGCGTGTGGCTGGCTGCTGTGCGCTATCCGCGCGCCCGAGCAGCGCAACGACTCCACCAGCAGCTCGGTGAGCGGCCCGCGCCCGTGGACGCGCACCGAGGGGGCCCGGCCGCGCGATCGCCCGCATTCGGTCGCCACCCCGGCGCCGACCAATTGCGCGATCAGGTCTCCCAGGCCGTCGGCATCGGTCAAGCCGCGGTCGAGCGCCCGGCGCTGCAGCTCGGGCAGCGGGGTCGGTGACCACAGGGACCGCAACAGCGTGGCCAGCTCGGCGGCGGGCAAGCCGCTCGGGGGGCGCACCAGCACCGCGCGGCGGGGATCCCAGCCGACCTGGACCGCGCCGTCGGGTCGCAGCAATACCGGCATCGCCGGATCCAGCGCATAGGTGGACTGCACGGCCTGGCGGGGCTGAGTCACCGCGCCACTGTGTCACGGCGAAGGCGATGGCCTCGCTCAGCTGTCCACAGGACCGCCGGCGGAACCGGGTCCCGCGGCGCCGGGACCGTCCGGGCCCTCGCGCTCGAGTTTGGCGATCGCCTCATCGATGCCGCTGGTGTCACCGCCGATGATCCGGTCGATGAAACCCGCCGGCTCGTCGAGGTCCTCGGCGCCGGGCAGCAGGTCGGGGTGTTGCCAGATGCCGTCGCGGGCGTCGACCCCGGCGGCCTGCGTCAGGCGCTCCCAGAACGCGGCGGCCTCACGCATCTTGCGCGGCCGCAGCTCGAGTCCCACCAGCGTCGCGAAGGTCTGCTCGGCCGGGCCGCCGCTGGCGCGGCGGCGGCGCAGCGTCTCGGCGAGTGCGGCCGCGCCCGGAATCCGGTCGCCCAGGGCGGCGGCCACCACCACCTGCACCCACCCTTCGATCAGGGCGAGCAGCGTCTCCAGCCGTTCCAGCGCCTGCGTCTGTGCCGGTGTGGCTTTGGGCTCGAATACGCCCTGTCCCAACAGGTTTTCGATCGCCGCCGGATCCGACAGCGACGCCGGATTGAAGTCGCGGGCCAGCTCCTCGATTCCGGACATGTCGATCTGCATGCCCATCGCGTAGGCCTCGACCGCGCCCAGCAGCTGGCTCGACAGCCAGGGGACGTGGCTGAACAGCCGGTGGTGGGCGGCCTCGCGCGCGGCCAGGAAGGTCAGGATCTCGCTGCGCGGCCGCTCGAGTCCGGTGGTGAACGATTCGACGGCGTCGGGCATGATCGCCGCAATTCCCTTGGGCCCCAACGGTAAACCGATGTCGGTCGAGGTCAGCACCTCGCGTGATAACCGGCCCAGCGCCTGCCCGAGCTGCGAGCCGAACGCCATGCCGCCCATCTGCGACATCATCTGCAGCAGCGGGCCGGCCATGCTCTTGGCCTCTTCGGGTAGCGACGCCGCCCACACCGTCGAGATCTGTTGGGCCATCGGGTCACACAGCCGCTTCCACGTCTCCAACGTGTTGTCGACCCAGTCGGCGGGGGTCCAACCCACCGCCTTGGTGGTGCCCGCGGGCAGCGCCGTCGCTCCGTCCAGCCAGGTTTCGGCCAGATGTACCGCGTCGGCGATCGCCGAGGTCGTCGTGGCCGGGACCGGCGCCACGAACCCGATCGAATTCGATGCGACTCGCCGCGCCAATTCGTAATTGACCGGGCCCGAACTCGTTCCGCCGGCGCCGACAGTGCCCGCGCTGCTGAACATCTGACCCAGCTGGGTGAAGATCTGCCCCAAGTCGCCCATGCCGAAGTCACCGCTCATGCCGAACGCGGCGAACGGGTCGGACGGGTTCGAGCCCGAATCGGGATCTTTTTTCCCGTGTTTGTCCGGGTCCTCCCCATGAGAGAAGCCGAACGGCAGGTCAGCCATAACCCCAACGGTACTCACCGTGGGATCGGAAAGGCGCGCGACGCCGCGTCAGCTTGTAGCTGAACCTCGTGGCCGAACCTTGCAGCTGAATATCGGGCCGCGAGCCCCGTCTAGTGTATTCGGCGTGAACAGGCGCATCCTGACCTTGATGGTCGCGCTGGTGCCGATCGTGGTCTTCGGCGTGTTGCTGGCGGTGGTGACGGTGCCGTTCGTGTCACTGGGTCCGGGTCCCACCTTCGACACGCTCGGCGAGGTCGACGGCAAGCAGGTGGTGGCGATCCAGGGCACGCTGACGCATCCCACCACCGGCCACTTGAACATGACGACGGTGTCCCAGCGCGACGATCTGACGCTGGGTGAGGCGCTGACGCTCTGGCTTTCGGACCAGGAGCAGCTGGTGCCGCGCGATCTCATCTACCCGCCCGGCAAGTCGCGCGACGAGGTCGACAAGGCCAACAACGCGGACTTCAGACAATCCGAGGACAGCGCCGAGTACGCCGCCCTGGGGTACCTGAAGTACCCGCCGGCCGTCACGGTGGCGAAGGTCCCCGGGCCCGGTCCCTCGGCGGGCAAGCTGAAGGCCGGCGACGCGATCGACGCGGTCAACGGCACCCCGGTCGCCACCGTCGGCGCGTTCACCGGGCTGCTGAAGAACACCAAACCCGGCCAAACCGTGACGATCGACTACCGCCGCAAGAACGAGCCCGCCGGCGTCGCGCAGATCACGCTGGGCGCCAACAAGGACCGTGACTACGGCTATCTTGGCGTCGCGGTGCTCGACGCGCCGTGGGCGCCTTTCGTGGTGGACTTCAACCTCGCCAATGTGGGCGGGCCCTCGGCCGGCCTGATGTTCAGCCTGGCCGTGGTCGACAAGTTGACCACCGGGAGCCTGGCGGGGTCGAACTTCATCGCGGGAACCGGGACCATTTCCGCCGACGGCAAGGTCGGCCAGATCGGCGGCATCACCCACAAGATGGTCGCCGCGCACGCGGCCGGGGCCACGGTGTTCTTGGTGCCGGCGAAGAACTGTTACGAGGCCAGTTCGGACAATCCGTCCGGGCTGCGGTTGGTCAAGGTCGAGACGCTCGGCCAGGCGGTAGACGCGCTGCACGCGATGGCGTCCGGCGGTCAACCGCCGAGTTGCTAGACGAGCGTGGGATCGCCGGTTGCCGCAATGCGTAGAGTTGTCACCGTCTAGCAATCGATCAGGGAGCGTAGCCAGTGGGGATGCGGCCCACCGCAAGAATGCCGAAGCTGACCCGGCGTAGCCGAATTCTGATCCTGATCGCACTGGGTGTGATCGCTTTGCTGCTCGCGGGCCCGCGGCTGATCGACGCCTACGTCGACTGGCTGTGGTTCGGCGAGCTCGGCTACCGCTCGGTGTTTTCCACCGTGCTCGTCACCCGGTTCGTGGTCTTTCTGATCGCCGGCCTGCTGGTGGGTGGCATCGTGTTCGCCGGCCTTGCGGTGGCCTACCGCACCCGACCGGTGTTCGTGCCGAGCAACGACAACGATCCGGTGGCGCGATACCGCACCCTGGTCCTGTCCCGGCTGCGCCTGGTAAGCGTCGGCGTCCCGGTGGCGATCGGCTTGCTGGCCGGCATCATCGCGCAGAGCTATTGGGTGCGGATCCAACTGTTCTTGCACGGCGGAGACTTCGGCGTGAAGGACCCGCAGTTCGGCAAGGACCTCGGCTTCTACGCGTTCGAGTTGCCGTTCTACCGGCTGCTGCTCAGTTACGTGTTTGTGGCGGTGTTCCTGGCTTTCGTGGCCAACCTGTTGGCTCACTACATCTTTGGCGGCATTCGGCTATCCGGTCGCACCGGTGCGCTGAGCCGTTCGGCGCGGATCCAGCTGGTCACCCTGGTCGGGCTGTTGGTGTTGCTCAAGGCGGTCGCCTATTGGGTGGACCGCTACGAGCTGTTGTCGCACACCCGCGGTGGTAAGCCCTTCACCGGCGCCGGCTACACGGACATCAACGCCGTGCTGCCGGCGAAGCTGATCCTCATGGCGATCGCGCTCATCTGCGCGGCCGCGGTGTTCTCCGCGGTCGTCCTGCGGGACCTGAGGATTCCCGCGATCGGGTTGGTCCTGCTGCTGCTGTCGTCGTTGATCGTGGGTGCCGGATGGCCGTTGATCGTCGAGCAGATCAGCGTCAAACCCAATGCCGCGCAAAAGGAAAGCGAATACATCAGCCGCAGCATCGCCGCGACGCGGCAGGCCTACGGCCTGACCGCCGACGTGGTCACCTATCGCAACTACACCGGCGACGCGCAGGCCACCGCCCAGCAGGTCGCCGACGACCGCGCGACGACCTCCAACATCCGCCTGCTCGACCCGACCATCGTCAGCCCGGCGTTCACCCAGTTCCAGCAGGGCAAGAACTTCTACTACTTCCCCGACCAGCTCTCCATCGACCGATACCTGGACCGCAACGGGTCGTTGCGTGACTATGTCGTGGCGGCCCGCGAACTCAACCCCGACCGGCTGATCGACAACCAGCGTGACTGGATCAACCGGCACTCGGTCTACACCCACGGCAACGGGTTCATCGCGTCGCCGGCCAACACGGTGCGCGGAATCGCCAACGACCCCAACCAAAACGGCGGATATCCCGAATTTCTGGTCAACGTCGTCGGCGCCAACGGCAACGTGGTCTCCGATGGCCCGGCGCCGCTCGACCAGCCCCGTGTCTACTACGGCCCCGTCATCTCCAACACGTCGGCGGACTACGCGATCGTCGGACGCAACGGCACCGACCGCGAATACGACTACGAGACCAGCAACGAAACCAAGAACTACACCTACACCGGGCTCGGCGGCGTCGACCTCGGCGACTGGTTGTCGCGCAGCGTGTTCGCCGCCAAGTTCGCCGAGCGGAATTTCTTGTTTTCCAATGTGATCGGCTCGAACAGCAAGATCCTGTTCAACCGTGACCCGGCGCGGCGGGTGGAGGCGGTGGCGCCGTGGCTGACCACCGACAGTTCGGTGTATCCGGCGATCGTCAACAAGAGACTGGTGTGGATCATCGACGGCTACACCACGCTGGACAACTACCCCTATTCCGAACTCACCTCGCTGGAATCGGCGACCGCGGACTCCAACGAAGTGGCGTTCAACCGGCTGGCGCCCGACAAGCGGGTCTCCTACATCCGCAACTCGGTGAAGGCGACCGTGGACGCCTACGACGGCACCGTCAGCCTGTATCAGCAAGACGAACAGGATCCGGTGCTCAAGGCGTGGATGCGGGTGTTCCCGGGCACCGTCAAGCCCAAGAGCGACATCAGCCCCGAGCTGGCCGAACACCTGCGCTATCCCGAGGACCTGTTCAAGGTGCAACGGATGCTGCTGGCGAAGTATCACGTCAACGATCCGGTGACGTTTTTCTCCACGTCGGATTTCTGGGACGTGCCGCTTGATCCGAACCCGACGGCCAGCAGCTATCAGCCGCCCTATTACATCGTCGCGAAAAACATTGCGAAGAACGATAATTCGTCGTCCTATCAGCTGACGAGCGCGATGAACAGGTTCAAGCGCGACTATCTGGCCGCCTACATCAGCGCGAGCTCCGACCCGGCGACGTACGGCCGGATCACCGTGCTGACCATCCCGGGTCAGGTCAACGGGCC
>NZ_JAICZA010000069.1 GCF_025933915.1 Mycobacterium sp. | reverse complement strand
GCGGGCGAACGGGTCTTCAAGGACCACAACCCCTCGTCGGGTACGCATCGGGTCGATGCCTACCGGTTTCTCACCCAAAACCTCGGTCAGGCCTTCGACCTCGCCCTGGAGACCAGCGACACCGGCTACCCGTCGCTACACACCTTCTGCGGCCCCACCCGTAAGCTCGGCGGCGACTGCGCCGATTTCACCTATCAGCAGGCGTGGATCGATGGGCACTCGACCTACCGGCTCACCGGCACCCGCGGCACCTCGCGGTTTTTCAACGTCACCGTGCAGGGGCGACGCACACCCGGCCCGGGCACGCTGCACGAGCCCTTCGGTGACACACCGGAGGCCAACCTGCTCGGCCATCAACTGGTCATCAGCGAACACGGGGACCTCGAGCTCTACATCGGTGGACCCGAGCGTGGACCCAACTGGCTTCCCACCACGCCCGAGTCACGAAAGCTGTTCATCCGCCAGGGATTCGACCGCTGGGACGAACTTCCGGCGCAGCTGCGCATCGAGCGCGTCGACATGGCCTCCCCCAAACCGTTGCCCGCGCCCGCCGACATGGTCGAGGCGATGCGCTGGGCCGGCGAGTTCGTCACCGGACTGATGTCGGACTGGCCCGAGTTCCCCTTCGCCTACGGCGGGGTCGACGCCGACCACCCGAACAGCTTCCCGCGCGTCGGCGCGACCGACGCCGACCGAAAGCGCGGCCGCGCCGGCGCCAACATGTACTGGGAGCTGGCGTCCGACGAGGCGCTGATCGTCGAATTCGACGCCCACGACGGGTTGTGGATGTTCACCAACATGGGGGTCTTCTTCACCAGCATGGACTACCTGTACCGCCCGGTGAGCTACACGCCGAGCCGCACCAGGATCGACGGGGACGGGCGCATCCGGCTGGTGATGGCTCATCGTGATCCCGGCGTGCACAACTGGCTGGACACCCAGGGCTTCGAACGCGGCAACCTGACCTACCGGCACATGCTCGAGGGCCAACCCGCGGCGCTGGACACCCGGGTGGTCAAGCACGACGAGCTGCCCGGCGCGCTGCCCGACGACACCGCCACGGTGAGCGCCGAGGAACGTGCCGCCGCGATGTGGGAACGCTTCCGCGGCATTCGCCGCCGCTACGTCCTGTAGCGCGATGGTGGCGAAGACTAGGGTCAAAGATCGTGACCGAAGTATCTGAGGACGGGCTGGCGGAGTTATCTGAATTCGCGCTGCTGCAAGAGAACGCCGAGCAGGCCGGAGTGTCCGGCCCACTGCCCGACGTCGAGCGCGTCGAGTCGGGCACGGGTGAAGACAAGATCAGCGCGCTGCGCTGGGGTGGCGCTCCCCCGCGGATCGTGTTCATCCACGGTGGCGGACAGAACGCGCACACCTGGGACACGGTCATCGTCGGCGTCGGCGAGCCCGCGCTGGCGGTCGACCTTCCCGGCCACGGCCACTCCGCCTGGCGCGAGGACGGCGACTATTCGCCGCGGCTCAACGTCGACACCTTGCTGCCCATCCTGCGCGAACACGCAAGGACGGCCGACCTCGTCGTCGGCATGTCGCTGGGCGGACTGACCGCGATCCGGCTGGGCGCGGTGGCACCCGAGTTGGTCAAAGAACTCGTGCTGATCGACGTCACCCCCTCGGCGCTGCAACGCCATTCCGAGATGACCAAGGAGCAGCAGGGCACGGTGGCGCTGATGCACGGGGAACGGGAGTTCCCCAGCTTCCAGGCCATGCTGGACTTGACGATCGCCGCGGCGCCGCACCGCGAGGTGAAGGCGCTGCGCCGGGGGGTGTTCCACAACTCGCGCAAGCTGGACAACGGGAAGTGGACGTGGCGCTACGACGCGATCCGCACCTTCCCCGACTTCGCCGGCCTGTGGGACGACGTCGACGCTTTGTCCGCACCCGTGACCCTCATACGTGGTGGCTCGTCGGGCTTCGTCAGCGACGAGGATGCGGCCGAGCTAGGCCGCCGCGCAAAGCATTTCCGGACCGCACACGTGGTCGAGAACTCGGGACACTCCGTGCAGAGCGACCAACCCCTCGCCCTGATCGACCTGCTGCGCGGGGTGCTCGACGCGCGCTGAGCCCTCGTGGCAATGGCCGGTGCACTGCTACGAGATCCCCACCCGGTCAAGCGATTTCGTGAGGATTCCGCGACTGAAGGGTTGTGCATCCACCGCATGAGACGCATGCCCACCGCCTACGCCGGCACGCATTGCGTGGTACACGAACAGGTCGAAGCGACGCCGGTGGACTGACGGCCTACGGTGGGCGCATGACTCGCGACGACATCCGCATCGGTGTGCAGCTACAACCCCAACACGCCCCGCAGTACAGCCAGATTCGCGACGCCGTGCGCCGGTGTGAAGACATCGGCGTGGATATCGCCTTCAACTGGGACCACTTCTTCCCGCTCTACGGCGACCCGGACGGCGCACATTTCGAGTGCTGGACGATGCTCGGCGCCTGGGCCGAGCAGACGTCGCGCATTCAGCTCGGTGCGCTGGTGACGTGCAACTCCTATCGCAACCCGGAACTACTCGCCGATATGGCCCGCACCGTCGACCATATTTCCGGAGGTCGACTCATCCTGGGCATCGGTTCGGGATGGAAACAAAAGGACTACGACGAGTACGGCTACGAATTCGGTACCGCCGGCAGCCGCCTGGACGACCTGGCGACCGCACTCCCCCGGATCAAGAACCGACTGGCCAAGCTGAATCCAGCGCCCACCCGGGAGATCCCGGTCCTGATCGGCGGCGGGGGCGAACGCAAGACGCTGCGGCTGGTCGCCGAACACGCCGACATCTGGCACAGCTTCACCACCGCCGACGAGTTCCCGGCCAAATCGGAGGTCCTGGAGCGCCACTGCGCCGACGTCGGTCGCGATCCGGCCGGCATCGAACGCTCGGCGGCGGTGAAAAACGGCGGCGAACTGCTGGCCGACGCCGAAACGCTCATCGGCCTCGGCGTCACACTGCTGACGGTGGCATGCGACGGTCCGGGTTACGACCTGAGCGATGCCGAAGCGCTGTGCACGTGGCGCAATAACCGTTAAACGGTCCGCCGCCACGTTTTGCTTCAGGTTCATCGGCCAAACACCTAAACCCCCGCGTCAATTCGTGAGAAACTCTCAGCGCTAGATGGCCGAACCGGGTGCGAAAGAGACTCAGCAAAAAGATGCCGAAGAAATACGGGGTCAAAGAAAAGGACCTGGTTGTTTCGCACATCCTCCACCTGTTGTTGACCGGCAAGCTGCGGAGCGGGGATCGCGTCGATCGCAATGAAATCGCGGTGGGCTTGGGAGTCAGCCGGGTCCCCATTCAAGAGGCATTGGTCCAACTCGAACACGACGGCATTGTGTCCACCCGTTACCACCGCGGCGCCTTTGTCGAGCGGTTCGATCAAGCCACCGTCTTCGAACACCACGAGCTCGACGGGTTGCTCACCGGGACTGCGTCCGCACGCGCGGCGACCAATCCGACCCCGCGGATCCTGGGACAGCTCGATTCCCTCATGCGCTCGCTGCGCACGGCCAAGGATCCGCGCGCGTTCACCGACATCGCGGCCGAATATCGGCGCACCGTCAACGACGAGTACGCCGGGCCCCGGCTGCACGCCACGATTCGCGCCTCGCAAAACCTCATCCCCCGCGTGTTTTGGACGACCTATCAGAGCGGCCGCGAGGAAATGCTGCCGTTCTACGAAGACGAAACCTCCGCAATACACCGCCGCGACCCCGACGGCGCACGGGCGGCGTGCGTCGACCGCTCCTATCTGATGGCGCAGACCATGCTTGCCGAGCTGTTTCGGCGCAGGGTCTTCACGCCGTCCGAGGACGTCGGTCGCGTGGTTCCCGGTCCCCTTCAGGTACTCACCGGCGTGGATACGGTCTGCGGCGAAGCGTCGTTGGCGCTGTAGAACCGGCTCTGATCGGCTCGTGCCGTCGACCAGTCGATACGGTGGCCTTGATGAGTTTGCCCGTGGGCGGGCGCGGCACGCGCCTCGCAAAGCTACTCGCACTGGCCGCGACATTGCTGGTGGTGTGGGGATCGGCGTCGATCACGCTGGCGAGTCCCGCCGGCGCCGACCGGAACCAATGCGCGCCCGCCGGCCCGAAAAGCGCGACCGTGTTGCCCGAGAATCTGGCCCACAGCGGTTCCATGGGCCGGCCCGACGAGCACACCACGGGAAGCGTCGAGCCGCTGAGTTCGGTGAACATCGAGACCCTGGGGTTGGGCACGCCGGGGGTGTTGACCGTCGGCACGCTCTCGGGTGCGCCGCCCCACATCTGCATCACCCCCACCGGCCAGTACAGCGGCTTCGACAACCAGCTGCTACGGGCGATCGCCCGTAAGCTCGGCCTCCAAGTCCGGTTCGTCGGCACGGATTTCGCCGGGCTGCTCGCCCAGGTGGCGACGCACCGCTTCGACATCGGCTCATCGTCGATCAAGGCCACCGACGAGCGCCGCCGAACCGTCGCCTTCACCAACGGCTACGACTTCGGTTACTACTCGTTGGTGGTGCCCCCCGGCTCCGCGATCAAGGACTTCGGCGAGCTGACCCCGCGGCAGCGTATCGGCGTGGTGCAAGGGACCGTCGAAGAGTCCTACGTCGTCGACAATCTCCATTTGCAGCCGGTGAAGTACCCCGACTTCACCACCGTGTACGCCAGCCTCAAGACCCGCCAGATCGACGCGTGGGTGGCGCCGGCCGGGGAGGCTGCCAGCACGATCCGGCGCGGCGATCCGGCGGTCGTAGTGGCGCACACCTTCAGCGACGAGGGATTCGTGGCATACGCGGTCGCCAAGGACAACAAGCCGTTGGTCGACGCGCTGAATTCCGGGTTGGATGCCGTCATCGCCGACGGCACCTGGTCAAACCTGTACTCGCAGTGGGTACCCCGCACCTTGCCGCCGGGCTGGAAACCCGGCTCCCTGGCCGCCCCGGCGCCGACCCTGCCGGATTTCGCCGCCATCGCGGCGAATCAGCACCACAAGGAGGTGGGCCCGGCCGCGCCGAAGTCGACGCTCGCGCAGTTGCGTGATTCGTTCTTCGACTGGCACATGTACCGGCAGGCCATTCCCGCGCTCTTCAGCACCGGATTGCCCAACACGTTGATTTTGACCAGCACCGCCAGCGTGATCGGCTTGGCGCTGGGCATGCTGCTGGCGGTCGCCGGGATCTCGCAGTCGCGCTGGCTGCGCTGGCCGGCGCGGGTGTACACCGACGTGTTCCGGGGGCTTCCGGAAGTGGTGATCATCCTGATCATCGGGCTCGGTGTCGGGCCCATCGTGGGCGGGTTGACGAACAACAACCCCTACCCGATCGGCGTTGCCGCGTTGGGCATGATGGCCGCCGCCTACATCGGCGAAATTCTGCGATCGGGGATTCAAAGCGTGGAGCCCGGGCAGCTGGAAGCGTCCCGCGCGCTGGGATTCAGCTATTCGGCGGCGATGCGTTTAGTGGTCGTGCCGCAGGGCGTCCGCCGGGTGCTGCCCGCACTGGTCAATCAGTTCATCGCCTTGTTGAAAGCTTCTGCGCTGGTGTACTTCCTGGGCCTGGTCGCCGACCAGCGGGAGCTGTTCCAGGTTGGCCGGGACCTCAACGCGCAGACCGGCAACCTGTCGCCGCTCGTCGCCGCCGGCGCCTTCTACCTGATATTGACCGTGCCGTTGACGCATTTGGTGAATTACATCGACGCGCGGCTGCGCCGTGGTCGCGCCGCGGTCGATCCCGAAGAGCGGCCCGACATGCTCACCTCGACGTTCGGCCCGGAGATCACGTGACTCCCAGCCCCGCCGACCGGTCATCAGTTTCATTGGCGTGCAACGGTCTTCACAAAACTCTGGACGGCACAGCGGTGCTGCGTGGCGTCGATATCGAGGCCCCGGCCGGCAGCACCGTGGCGGTCATCGGGCCCTCCGGCTCGGGCAAGTCGACGCTGCTGCGCACGCTGAACCGCTTGTATGAGCCGGACAGCGGCGACATCCTGCTCGACGGTAAATCGGTGTTGAACGACGATCCAGACGAGCTCCGCCAGCGTATCGGCATGGTGTTCCAGCACTTCAATCTCTTCCCGCATCGCACCGTGCTGGACAACGTCGCGTTGGCACCGCGAAAGTTGCGGCGACTGCCCGCCGAAGAGGCCCGCGCGCTCGCGCTGACGCAGTTGGACCGAGTTGGCCTGAAACACAAGGCCGGTGTCCGACCCGGCACGCTGTCCGGCGGCCAACAACAGCGGGTGGCGATCGCCCGCGCGCTGGCGATGTCACCACAGGTGATGTTTTTCGACGAGGCGACCTCGGCGCTGGATCCCGAAATGGTCAAGGGAATCTTGGAACTCATCGCCCAGCTTGGTGCCGATGGCATGACAATGGTTGTCGTGACCCACGAAATGGGTTTCGCGCGGTCGGCATCGGACGCGGTGGTATTCATGGATCACGGCAGGGTTGTGGAATCGGGTCCTCCCGAGCAGATATTCGAAGCCGCCGAGACCGAACGGCTGCAGCGGTTTTTGTCCCAAGTGCTTTGATCTGCCCTGCCAATGGGCAATAGCTGCCTTGTACGCACCTGATAACGGGTTAGACTCCCGATCTATGGCGGACAGCGAATCGAACGCGGCCGAGGTTGCCGAGCTCGCCGAAGGTTTGCACAGAGCGCTGTCCAAATTGTTTGCCATGCTCCGGCGCGGAGATCCCAGTGGGGCCGCGGCCGGGGAATTGACCCTGGCGCAGCTTTCGATCCTGGTCACCCTGCTCGATCAGGGCCCGATTCGGATGACCGATCTGGCGGCGCACGAACGCGTGCGGACGCCGACCACGACGGTGGCGATCCGCCGGCTGGAGAAGGTGGGGCTGGTCAAGCGTTCCCGCGATCCATCCGACCTGCGGGCGGTCCTCGTCGACATCACCCCGCGCGGCCGAGCCGTCCATGGCGAGTCGCTGGCCAATCGGCGCGCGGTCCTGGCCGCGATGCTCAGCCAGCTCCCCACGCCCGATCTCGACACCCTGATGAAAGCGCTGGCACCGCTGGAACGGTTGGCCTCCGGCGACCCGACATCCGGTCCGGCAGGCGCGCCGCCCGCGCGCAAGGAAGCCTGAAACCCCCCGGCGTTCAACGTTTTTCGCCTGTATCCCCGGGCTCGGTAGACTTCTGTGCATGCCCACTGCACTCATCACCGGCGCCGGACGCGGGATCGGTACCGCAATCGCGACGGCTCTGGCCCCCACGCACACCCTGTTGTTGGCCGGCCGCCCATCGGATCGGCTCGACGCGGTCGCAGGGCGGCTCGATGCCACCACGTTCCCGCTGGACCTGACCGACGGCGGAGATATCGAGGCCGCCTGCGAAATCGTGGACGAACTCGACGTGCTGGTGCACAACGCCGGGTTATCGATCCCCGGGAAC
This sequence comes from Mycobacterium sp., assembly GCF_025933915.1. GTDB lineage: Bacteria > Actinomycetota > Actinomycetes > Mycobacteriales > Mycobacteriaceae > Mycobacterium. The sequence continues at coordinate 16,715 of NZ_JAICZA010000069.1, read as the reverse complement.
GTCGCCGACTCCGATGTCGACGAGTGGCGCGCCACCTTCGCCGTGAACGTCTTTGGACCCGTGGAACTTACGCTGGCGCTATTGCCCGCGCTGCGCCGTGCCCGCGGCCAGGTCGTCTTCATCAACTCCGGCGCGGGCCGCAACGTATCGCCCGGTATGGCCTCCTACTCGGCCAGCAAGTTCGCCATCCGCGCCTTCGCGGACTCCCTGCGCAACGACGAACCGGACCTGCGCGTCACCACGATCTATCCGGGCCGCACCGACACCGACATGCAACGTGAACTCATCGAGTTCGAAGGCGGCGCCTACGACCCCGCCAAGTTCTTGAGGCCGGAAACCGTTGCGGCCGCTGTCGCCAATGTGGTGGCCACCCCGCCCGACGGGCATGTCCACGAGGTGGTGCTTCGGCCCGCCGGGCGATAGGCGACGCTAAACGACCAGGTTGACCAGCCGGCCGGGAACCACGATCACCTTGCGCGGGTGGGCGCCCGCCAGGAACGCCTGCACCTTCTCGTCGGCCAGCGCGGCGGCTTTCAGGGTGTCCTGGTCGACGTCGGCCGCGACCACGACGCGTCCGCGCACCTTGCCGTTCACCTGCACCGGATATTCGACGGTGTCGTCGACGAGGTAAGCGGGGTCGGCCACCGGAAACGGGCCATGCGCCAGTGAGGTGGTGTGGCCGAGTCGCAGCCACAACTCCTCGGCCAGGTGCGGGGCCAGGGGCGCCAGCATCAGCACCAGCGGCTCCACCGCCGCGCGGGGCACCGCGTCACGGTGCTCCTTGGTGAGGTGGTTGGTGTATTCGATCAGCTTGGCCGCGGCGGTGTTATTGCGCAGTGCGGCATAGTCTTCCGCGACTCCGACGATGGAGCGATGCAGTACTCGCAGGGTGCTGGTGTCCAGATCCTGCGGGGGCCCGTCGACCACCCGTGTCTCGCCGGTCTGTTCGTCGACCACCAGCCGCCACACGCGCTGCAGGAAACGGTGGGCCCCCACCACGTCTTTGGTTGCCCAGGGCCGGGACGCTTCCAGCGGACCCATCGACATCTCGTAGACGCGCAGCGTGTCGGCGCCGTAGTCGTCGCAGATCTCGTCGGGTGAGATCGAATTCTTCAGGCTCTTACCGATCTTGCCGAATTCCTGGAAGACCTCGACTTCTCCCCCGGGACCCGGGTAAACGAAACGGCCGTCCCGCTCGATCACCTCTTCCGCCGGTACGTACGATCCGCGTGCGTCGGTGTAGGCGAACGCCTGGATGTACCCCTGGTTGACCAGACGACGGTAAGGCTCCCGCGAACTGACGTGGCCCAGGTCGTAGAGAACCTTGTGCCAAAAGCGCGCATACAGCAGGTGCAACACCGCGTGTTCGGCGCCGCCGACGTACAAGTCGACGCCACCGGGATCCTGCGGCCCGTGCTCGGCCGGCCGCGGGCCCATCCAATAGGCCTCATTCTTCTTGTCGCAGAACCGCTCCGAGTTATGCGGATCGGTGTAGCGCAGTTCGTACCAGGAGCTGCCGGCCCACTGCGGCATCACGTTGGTGTCGCGGCTGTAGGGCTTCAGGCCGTCGCCGAGATCCAACTCGACGTGCACCCATTCCGTCGCCTTCGCCAAGGGCGGCGAGGGTTCGCTGTCGGCATCGTCGGGATCGAACAGCACGGGCGAATAATCCGGCACGTCGGGCAGCTCCACCGGCAGCGCGGCTTCGTCGAGCGCATGCGCACGCCCGTCGCTGTCGTAGACGATCGGGAACGGTTCGCCCCAGTAACGCTGGCGGGCGAAAAGCCAGTCCCGCAGCTTGAATTCGATGCGGGCCCGGCCCCGGCCTTCGGCCTCCAACCGGGCGGTGATGGCTTCCTTGGCCGCAGCCACGCCCAATCCGTCGAGGTAGCCGGAGTTGACCAGCACCCCGTCGCCGGCGTAGGCGGCTTCCGAAATATCGCCTCCGGCAATGACTTCCACGATGGGCAGGCCGAACTCGTGGGCGAAGTCCCAGTCACGCTGGTCGTGGCCGGGGACGGCCATGATCGCCCCGGTGCCGTACCCGGCCAGGACGTAGTCGGCGATGAAGATCGGCACCGGCTTCCCGTTCGTGGGATTGGTGGCGTAACAGCCTAGGAAGACGCCGGTTTTCGTCTTGCTTTCCTGACGCTCGAGGTCCGATTTCGAGGCGATGGCCTGCCGATAGGCGGCGACCGCCTCGGTCGGTGTCGCGGCGCTGTACGTCCAACGCGGGTCGGTCCCGTCCGGCCAGGCGGTGGCCACCAGCTCGTCGACCAGGTCGTGCTCGGGGGCCAGCACCAGATAGGTGGCGCCGAACAGCGTGTCGGGCCGCGTGGTGAACACCTCGATGTCGACGGTCTCGCCATCCGAATTGGTCGCCGAAAACAGGGCTTTGGCGCCCGTGGACCGGCCGATCCAGTTGCGCTGCATGGCTTTGACAGGCTCCGGCCAATCCAGCACATCGAGGTCATCGAGCAGCCGGTCGGAATATGAGGTGATCCGCATCATCCACTGCCGCAACCGTTTCCGGAACACGGGGAAATTGCCTCGGTCGCTGCGGCCGTCGGCGGTGACCTCTTCGTTGGCGAGCACGGTACCCAATCCGGGGCACCAGTTCACCATCGAGTCCGCCCGGTAGACCAGTCGGTGGCTGTCGATCACGTCGGCCCGCTCCCCCACCGACAGCCCGGCCCAGTCCCGCCCGTCCTCGAGGTGGCGCCCACCGGAGTCGAACTCGGCGACCAACTCCGCGATGGGGCGGGCCTTGTTGGCGGCGGTGTCGAACCAGGCGTTGTAGATCTGCAGGAATATCCACTGCGTCCACTTGTAGAACTCGGCATCGGTGGTGGAAAAGCTGCGCCGGCTGTCGTGGCCCAGCCCCAGGCGGCCCAGCTGGCGCCGGAAGTTCACCACGTTGGCCTCGGTCCGGGTGCGCGGGTGGGTGCCGGTCTGCACCGCGTATTGCTCGGCGGGTAGCCCGAAGGAGTCAAACCCCAACGCATGCAACACGTTACGACCCGTCATACGAAAGTAGCGGGCGTATACGTCCGTCGCGATGTAGCCGAGCGGGTGACCGACGTGCAGGCCCTCCCCCGACGGGTAGGGAAACATGTCCTGCACGAACAACTTGTCGTCCGGGACTGGGGCTCCGTCTACCGGGGCCAGCGATCCGACCGGGTTGGGCACGTTGAACGTCCCCAGCTTCGCCCAGTTGTCCTGCCACGTGCCCTCGATCCGGCCCGCCAGCGCCGCGGTGTAGCGATGCGGCAGCGCGGGGGAGTCCGGCTGGACGGTGCCAGAGCCGCTGCCTGGCGAAGTGGTCGGGGATTCGGTCACCTGAACAGGGTATAAGGGCCGACACGGCCGGTTCGCCGGCCACAGGTTGGTCTCGGTTCCGTTGCGCGTCGATCAGAGGTTCATTCCAGGTGTATTTCGAGCCTGTTCACCGCCTTTGACCTCTAGTTACAGTCACGACTATCGACGGCTTCTGGTAGTGAGCCATTGGAAGGACCGACGCAGATGATTGAGATCGTCCCCGTCCACCGGGCACTCCTTGGCGGTATGGTCGCTGGCCTGATGGGGTTGGCGGTTGTTGCGGGCGGCACGGCTTCGGCAGACCCGTTGCCTCCAGCGCCGGCGCCGGTTCCCGCCGTCCCCGCACAGGCACCGCAGAACCTCGGGCCCGAGCTGGTGCCTCCGAGCAGATACCTCGCCGCCCCGCAGGCCGCTAATCCCTTTGCGCCGCCCGCCACCGCCGGGACCCCGGCAACGGCGGCACCGGCCGCGGCCGCACCGGCGACCCCTCCGGCCCCGGCGCCCGCTCCCGCGACGTCCGGGACGATCCGTGAATTCCTGCAGTCGAAGGGTGTCAAGTTCGAGGCGCAGAAGCCGCAGAACTTCAAGGCACTCGACATCACCCTGCCGCTACCGGCTCGCTGGACCCAGGTGCCCGACCCCAACGTGCCCGACGCGTTCGCGGTCATCGCCGATCGGCGCGGGAGCAGCATCTATTCATCGAATGCCCAGGTGGTGGTGTACAAGCTGGTCGGTGATTTCGATGCGAAAGAGGCGATCACACACGGCTACGTCGACGCTCAGAAACTTCCGGCGTGGCAGCCCACGAACGCCTCGATGGCCGATTTCGGGGGTTTCCCGTCGTCCATCGTTGAGGGCACCTTCCGCGACGGGGACTTGACGCTGAACACCTCCCGCCGCCACGTCATCGTCACGTCGGGACCCGACAAATACCTCGTGTCGCTGGCGGTGACCACCGATCGTGCGGTGAGCGTCGCCGACGCACCGGCCACCGACGCCATCATCAACGGGTTCCGGGTCACCGCCCCCAGCGCGGCGGCTCCGGCGCCGGCCCAAGCGCCCGCTGCGTCTCCGGTCGGCCGGCCCGCCCAACCACCCGCCGTCGCTCCGGTCGCCCCGGCACCCGCCACCGCTCCGGTCCCCGCTACCGCTCCGGTCGCCCCGGCGGCCCCGGCACCCGCCACGGCCCCGTTGGTGCCGCTCGCCCAGACAACGCCCGCGACCCCGGCCCGCCTGCCCGCACAGACACCCTTGCCCAATCAGCAGCACACCCCCAGCCTGCTGGCCATGGTGCCGGGCCTGCCCCCGCTGCCGAACTTCTCGTTCCTTCAACACTGAGCCCTGGCGGCCCCACGCCCGCAGAGCCGGATGAGCGGGCCGGTAATCCGGCTCGTATTGTGAGGCCATGCTGATTGCGGGCGTGCTGTGCATGTGTGCGGCGGTGGCCTCGGCGGGGTTCGGCACCTGGTCGCTTGCGCACAACCGGAACTTTGGCGCGACGGCGCTGGCGCTGCGCGCCATGGCACCCACCCAGTTGGCGGCCGCGGTGATGCTGGGCGCAGGTGGCGCGGTGGCCCTGGCCGCGGTCCCGGACACCGCCCTGGTTGTGCTGGTCGTGTGTGTCGCGGGAGCGCTGGGGACGCTGGCCGCGGGCTCATGGCAGAGCGCGCGTTTCGCGTTGCGCCAGGAGGCGGTGGCGCCCGCCTGCGCGGGCAGCTGCGCCGGCTGCACGCAGTCGTGCCACTGAGCTGAGGCTGGGGGAGTGCTAGTTCCGGCTGATGTCGATCGGGTGGGTCGCGAGCAGCGAAAGCGGCAGTGGCTGCCGGCGCAGGACGTGGCCCCACAAATCCGACCTCGGCCCGACGAGAACGTCGGATGGCAAGGCGGACAACACAATCCAGTCGTCGCGTTCGATCTCGCCTTCCAGCTGACCGATGGTCCATCCGGAGTACCCCGCGAAGATCCGCACGCCTTCCACCAGTGGTGCGATCGTGTCGGGGTCGGCATCCAAATCGACCATCACCACCCGGCCGTCCACATGCCGTAGGCCCGGCACGTCTTGCGGATCCGCGCCGACGCGCAATGTCGCCAGACACAGCGCGGCGTCGCGCTTCACCGGGCCGCCGATGAACATCGTCTTCGGCTTCGCCGACAGGTTGGTCCACTGGGGCAGCACGTTGTACACCGCGGTTTCGCTGGCGCGGTTGAGGACGACACCCAGCGTGCCCCCGTCGTTGTGCTCGACGATGTAGATCACGCTGCGCCGAAAGGTCGGTTCGAGAAGGTCGGTGTTGGCGAGCAGCAAGGTGCCCGCGCGCACTCGTTGCGCGGCGGGTGCGACGTAGTCCTCTGGGTCCTCCGGCGGCGGCACCCCACCATCATCGCATCCACCCGATCGTGGCCCAGGGCAATCGAGAGGGCGGGCGACGACGATTTGTAGTGTTGTTGGGACGGCTCTGAGCGCGCGAGCTTGCCAGCCCCAATTGTGGAAGTCGGTTTCGGTGATCCCAACCCGGATGCAGTCCAGCGCACCCGTCGAAATCTGGCGGTCGGTGCGCGGCTTGCCGGACTTCTGGCGGCTGCTGCAGGTACGCATGGCAAGTCAGTTCGGTGACGGCCTGTTCCAGGCGGCGCTGGCCGGAGCGCTGTTGTTCAACCCGGATCGAGCGGCCGACCCCCTTTCCATCGCGCGCGCCTTCACGGTCCTGTTTTTGCCCTACTCGCTGCTGGGGCCGTTCGCTGGTGCACTGATGGATCGGTGGGACCGGCGCCTGGTCCTGGTGGGCGCCAACGCGGGCCGCTTGATCCTCATCGCCGCGATCGGCACGATCCTGGCGGTGCGAGCCGGCGACCTGCCGCTGTTGCTGGGTGCCTTGCTGGCCAATGGTTTGGCTCGGTTCGTCGGCTCCGGACTGTCGGCGTCGCTGCCGCACGTGGTGCCGCGCGAGCAGGTGGTGACGATGAACTCGGTGGCCATCGCGTCCGGGGCCATCGCAGCGTTCCTCGGCGCAAACTTCATGCTCGTGCCGCGGCTCATCGTCGGCGCCAACGACAGGGGCGCTTCGGCGATCGTCTTCATCACCGTGATTCCCGTGTCGATCGCGTTGCTGCTGTCGTGGCGGTTCGGCGCGCGCGCGCTGGGCCCCGACGACACCCGGCGCGCGATCCACGGACCGGTCTTCTACGCGGTGGTCACCGGCTGGCTGCATGGTGTGCGCACGGTGGCGCAGCGCCCGACCGTCGCTTCCACTCTGTCCGGCCTGGCCGCGCACCGGATGGTGGTCGGCATCAACTCGCTGCTGGTGTTGTTGTTGGTCCATCACATGCCCGACTCCGACGGTGGGGGATTCGGCACCGCGTTGCTGTTCTTCGGCGCCGCGGGGTTGGGCGCCTTTTTGGCGAACGTGCTGACACCGCCCGCGATCCGCCGCTGGGGGCGCTACGCCACGGCGAACGGTGCACTGGCGGCGTCGGCGATCATCGAGGTCGCCGGCGCCGAACTGCTGATCCCGGTCATGGTGGCGTGCGGCTTTCTGCTCGGCGTGACCGGGCAGATGGTCAAGCTTTGCGCCGACACGGCGATCCAGATCGATGTCGACGACCCTCTTCGCGGACATGTGTTCGCCGTGCAGGATGCGCTGTTCTGGGTCGCGTTCATCGTCGCGATCACGGTGGCCGGGATGCTGATTCCCGACGACGGGCACGCACCCGCGTTCGCACTATTCGGATCGCTGCTGTACCTGGCCGGCCTGGCCGCGCACAGCTTCATCGGGCGCCGCGGCGAACATGCGAACGATCGCTAAGGTAACGACGTGATTCGTCCGACGGCCACAGCCGACAGGGGAGAGCAGCGATGACCGGTCCCGCGCCGATAGTCGAGGACCTGCGCGCCGAAAGCGACGCGCTCGACGCCCTGGTCGCCCCGCTGGAGCCCCAACGATGGGCCGACCCCACGCCCGCGGCCGGCTGGACCATCGCGCATCAGATCGCGCACTTGCTGTGGACCGACCGGGTCGCCCTGATCGCGGTGACCGACGAGCCCGCATTCGCCGACGTACTGGCCGGCGCGGCCACCGACCCGACGGGCTTCGTCGACAAAGGCGCCGAAGAGCTCGCGGCCCTGGCGCCGGCAGAGCTGCTCGCCGACTGGCGCGGCACCCGTGGGCGGCTACACGAGGAGCTGCTCGGGGTCCCCGGCGGTCGCAAACTGCCGTGGTTCGGCCCACCGATGAGTGCGGCGTCGATGGCCACCGCGCGGTTGATGGAGACGTGGGCGCACGGTCTCGACGTCGCCGACGCCCTGGGCGTCACGCGGCCCGCGACCGAGCGCCTGCGGTCGATCGCTCATCTGGGGGTGCGCACCCGCGATTACGCCTTCGCGGTCAACAATCTGGCGCCCCCGGCCGAGCCGTTCCTGGTCGAGCTGCGTGGACCGGCCGGTGACACCTGGTCCTGGGGACCGCCGGAGGCTGAGCAGCGGGTCAGCGGCCCCGCGGAGGATTTCTGTTTCCTCGTCACGCAGCGGCGCCCGCTGAGCGCGCTCGACATCACTGTTCAGGGCGCCGACGCGCAACGTTGGCTGGAGATCGCCCAGGCTTTCGCGGGACCTCCCGGCCCCGGTCGATGAGCGCGTAAAACGCGCGAAGAGAGCCGGGGCCCATCAAGCGAAGCCCCGGTCGATGAGCGCGTAAAACGCGCGAAGAGAGCCGGGGCCCATCAAGCGAAGCCCCGGGCGATGAGCGCGTAAGCGCCGTCAGTGCAGGGGCGCGCCGTAACTCGCCCGGTTCTCGGCCTCCGCCTCTTCTCGCAGCGCTGTGATCGCCAGGTTGAGCCTGTCGGCCAACTCGCCGTGGCCATACCCGGTCATCACCCCGGGGTGCAGCGCCAGCTTGATCAACCGGCCGTCAGAATTCGCCACGGCGGATACGTCGCCCAGGTCGACGCTGTAGGTCACAGCCTCGGCCTGCGCCACCAGGGCTTCCCATTTGTCGGCCGCGTCGCTCAGTTCCCGAAGGACCGACTCGACGAGATCCTTATCGCTGAGATTCGCGCGACTGCCCGAACCCGACACGAGGGACAGTATCGTCGACCCCTCCGACCAGCGTCAATTCATACGCACAGGGTTCTAGGCTGAGCTGCCGGGCGCCGACACGGCGAGCTTGCGGTACCAGGCGAGGTGGTAGTTCGCCGACACCGGGTCCCCGCTGGCAATGCCTTCGGTGGCGGCCATCAACAGGCACTTGAGCAGCAGCGCCGGATTGACGTTCGGATACTGAACCAGGAGCTGATAACGGGCCGTGTCGAGATGCACCCGCAGCACGTCGACCTCCTGATCGACGACCGACGTGCCCGCAGCCGCGGCATCCGCCAGCCGCGCCACGATCTTGGGCAGCTCGGCCCGCCGATGGGTGGCCTCACTCAGCACTCGTGCGAGGTCATCGATGGCAGGAAGCTGACGCGGCTCCACGGACGAGCGTGTCGCGGCGAAGTCGGCCGAGCGGCGCAGCGAATCGCCGGGAGTGTACGTGACGACGCGCGCCGTTTCGCCGATCAGCGCGGCGACCCTGCCGCTGCGTCGCTCGGGTTCCAACAACCGCACTCCTGCCGGAAGGCTGATGCCAGAAGGTATCCATCCGTGGGCGAGATCGGTGACCAATACCGTCGACCCGTCGGCGCGATCCCCGATCGCCCAATTCAGCCGCGGCTCCTGCCGGACCACAAATTCGAGGAGCCGGTTCAGCCGTTCGTTGTCGAATCCTGTTGGAGCTATCGGTTTTTCGGTGTGCTCCTGCGCGATTACCGGCTCGTCCGCTGGCGCGTGGTGGCGTCCGACCTCGGCGGGTTCGTCAACGGGTGATGGCGCATTGTCGGCCGGCGCCTCGACGACCGGCTCGTCCCCGGTCACCACCGGAATGACCTGCGTCTCCTCGAGATGCGACGGATCGGCGGTCCCGGTCGCCTCGTCATCCACAACCGGCTCGTCTACGACGGGCTCGTCCACGACCGGCTCGTCCGCTGGCGCGTGGTGGCGGCCGGCGGGTTCGTCGGCCGGTTCCAGCGCATGGTCGGCTGGCGCCTCGACGACCGACTCCTCCTCGGTCACCACCGGAATGACCCGCGTCTCCTCGAGATGCGACGGGCCGGCCGTCCCGGCCGCCTCGTCATCGGGGGTGGGTTCCCGCCGCGCCTGCGGCTCGTCCGGGCGAGCGACCGGTTCGACCGCGCGCCGGCGACGCACTCGGATTGGTTCCTGGGGTGGCTCGGGTGCGCTCTGCGTGGGCGCCCGGGCGACGCGGTTGACCTGGCGGATTGCCGGCAGCACTTGCGTCTTTTCCAGGTCTGCACTGGGGGGCTCGAGGGCCGGTGGGGGAGCAGCGGGGGCTTGGGCGCCGCTCTGCACCGTATGCAGGTAGCGAATCGTCGATTCGACTCGGCGCCCAGCACGGGCCCGGGCTTCGCCGATGACTCGCGCCTCGGCTGCCTGCCGGGCAGGATCGGTCATTCCCGCCCGCTTCAGCGTCTTGAGTTCGTCGTTGGCGCCGTTGGCAATTCGTTGCAGGTCTGCCTTGAGATACTCTGCGAGAGTGGCGGTTTCGGCAGTGACCGTCGACAATTCGGCAGGCCACAGCCCGCCTGTCACCCAGGGGGTGCAGTCGATGGGAGAGCTGAAAGCCGGAATCGCCAGTGATTCCCGGGTAGCTCTCCGGAGGCGCTGACGCGCCGTCATCCGACCGAAGATCGCCACTGGCTAAGCGTACCGGCAGCGGCCGGGCGACTTATGCGGTCAGTGAATTGTGCGCCCGCAAAGGCCTGGGTACCGTGGGGACATGGCTGAATCTGCACTGCAGCAGCAACTCGACGAGGTGCGCGCCTTGCTCGCCCGCGCGCGAGAGTTGTTCGGCCCCAATCCCGTAGAACCGCCCACCGGTATCGCTCCCGATCCCAGCGCAGCGAAGCCGTGGCTGCGCTAGCGCGGCGACTCAGCTGCGGATCCGTCCGGGCCGGTTAACGCGCGCCGTTGCGGCGACGCAGCTTGTGCGCCAGCAACTTCTCGATGGCCGCATCGAGGTCTCGCGGGGTCGGAACCTCGGCGGAAGGGGTGTGCCCGGCCGCGACGATCTCGGCGCGAATCTCCAGCAATGCCTTGAGGCACGACACATCGGCGGTGAGCAGGATGCCCCGCGCCAGCGTCTCGGAGTCGGTTTCCATCGCCTCTTCACTCAGCGCGACGCTGTGCATGTATCCGCCGCGGCAAGAGCGGACGAGGATGTGCCCACTCGGATGAACAGTGTCAAAAGCGGGATTCGCGTCGGTCATCGACCGCGGTCGACGATGTCGCCGAACTTGCGTGCAGCCTCCTGCTCGTGCTGTTCCCACATCGTCGCCGATACGGTCAATTGGTCGGCCAAATCGGCGTGGTCAGCGGCCTGCTGCTCATAGCACTGGCGACGCAGCTCAAGCAGTTCGCGGCCGGCATCGCGAAGTTCACTGAAGATCGGGCCGAGCGAATCGAGGCTCTCCTGAATTGCCGCGTGCGACGACGGAACGGTGCGCAAGTACTCCGACGTGTCCTGGTGATGCGCGGCGGCCTGACGTAAGTGCCCGGGCACCACATGAATCGAATCTGCCATCCGCAATCTCCTGTTTACGACCGCCGTACGTACCGGCGACTTCATTTTTGTCAGGTGGTCGACGAGGTCGCCGGCCGGGTAGGTGTCGGTGGTTCGGGCTTGGCCGGCGTGGTCACGGTCGCGGCCGCCGCCGGCGGATGCTCCCAGCCTAGAAAGCCCGGCCCGCTCACGGTGGCGATGTGTTGAATTTGGCCATCGAGAAGCGCCTTACCGGGTCCCAGGGCGAGGGCGTGACGATCCGTCAACATCCCGATATCGCCCGGAGTCACCTGCAGGGCATCAATGGGGTTGACCACCGTCGTTCCCGGCGGGGGGAGGGTCATTCCCTGTTGTTGGAAGGCCTCCGCGATCGGAGTTCCGCCGATGGCGGACTGAATCGCGGCAGCCAACTGAGGGCTGGCGGCGGTCACGGTTTCGCCGTCGGGCAGGGTCACCGGCGTCGGGCCGGCCGCAGGCTCATCGGATGACATGCTCTGCGGCTCGTCGTTCTCGTCGCCGGGGCCGTCCGAGGCGTCGTGCGCGCTCGGGTCTTCCTCTTGGGCGTCCGGTTCGTCCTCGTCGGCCAGGTCCTGCAGCGCCGGATCGATTCCGTCGCCGCCCGGCAACCCCGAAAGGGGAAGGCCGCCGGGGGCGTCCCAACCCGCCATGGAGGCGGGCATGGTGCCCAGACCCGGGAGTGGCGCGCCCCCGAAGTTGGGCATCGCGGGCGCCATCGGCGTTTCCATCGCCGGCGCGCCGGGGGCGCCCGCCATCGGATCGGACCCCGGGGTGTCTGTAGGCAGCAGTTCGTCATCGTCGGCCAGCAACGAGTCCAGCAGCGGATCCCCGTCGGAGTCCATATCGTCGCTCGCTTGGTCGGCGCTGCCGACCGCGGGCGCATCACCAACGGGCACCGGCGCCGGAGGGTGTTCACCGGGCCGGTTCGGTTCGTTCTTGGACGCGTCATAGAGCGACGTCCATGCGGCCATCAGCGCCGATTTCGACGTGTCGTCCAGGCTCGCGTTCAGGACCACCGCGCGAATGTCCCTGAGCTTGCCGATGAGGAAGCGTTGGAAATCGCGCGCTCCGGCCGGGGTGTCCAGGTCTGATCTCATCCGCACGGCGGCTTCGGTTTCCTGTTGCAACGTGGTGAGCGCTTCCCTGCCGTCGACCGCACTCAGGTGCGCGTTCAGGATCGCCGAAACCACTTGCATGTCCAGTTGCGAGCTCGCCGAGTTCTGCTGTGCGAGAGCGGCTTCGGCGCTGGCGATGGCGTCCGCGGCGGCACCCGATTCGCGATCGGGCGGTGTCGCGGCGCCGAACACGTCAGCATGCTGTCGGCGGATCTTGCGCACGATTGCCTCGAGTTGCTCGGGGCGCGTGGTCGGGGTGGTCACGGCGGAGACTTCGGTCGGCGCCAATCCCGTCTGCCACGCGTTCGGATCGCCGGTGCGGTCTCGGACCGATTTGACCGCGGCGAGCAGATCGTCGTAGGTCGCCATCAGTCCGGCAGACAGCGCTGCGGCGGACCCTGCTGCGGGAAGTGGCGCGACCCCTCCATGCCCGGCGACAGTAGTCAGGGGCCTTCCTGCCGGCAATTCAGTGAGCTGCATGGTTGTGGACTAGTTCTGGCTAACTGCCGTCGGCGGTGTACTGCGCCCGAAGGTTCTCCAACGCAGCCTTTTTCGCTTGAGCGAGTTCACGAGCCCCGGCCACAACCGTGGTGATCTCCCGCTGCTTGGACAGCAGAAACTTCTGAAACTCGCGCGCTCCCATGGGCGTATCCACGGCGAGAGCCGCTTGCTGCACGACGGCGTGGTCGATCTGTTCGGCGATAGCGTCCAGTCGCCGGACGCTTTCGCGCGCTGCGGCATGAGCAGTGGTGAGCACGTCGGTGAGCACACGGTCGGCGTCGGACGTGGCACCGTGTTGGCTCGCCAGCGTCGATCGCCGCGCCTCAACGGCCTCTAACGAGAGGCCGGGTTGTTCCGGCATTGGCTCACCCTTCTCGTCGTACCCGCGCCGCCGGGCGAAGTTGGCGTGTCATATCGGTCGGCGTATCGCAATGTGGTTGACCAGTCGGCTTATTCGCACCGACGCGCCCGGATAGGGCGCCTCGACAACCAGGTTGTTGCCGATGGCCAGCTGGACGTGTCCGGCGTGCGGGAAGACCAGATCACCCGGCCGCACCTGCGAACGGGGCACCGGGAAGCCATCGTTGATCTGCTGATATGTGGTGCGGTCCAAGTGAATGCCGGCCTGTGCGTAGCTCCACTGAACCAGCCCGGAACAGTCGAATTGGTCGGGGCCGGTCGCTCCCCACACGTAGGGCCGGCCGAGTCGTGACAACGCGGCCCGCACCGCGAGCGCTGCGCGGTCGTGCGGTAGGCCCAGTAACGCGAGGCCGCGCGCATGCCGGAGCCGGTACCGCAATGCCAGCAGTGCCGCATGGTGCCGTCGCGCGCGCAGCCTCGCCGATACGACGTGGGCCCGTTGCGTACGCAGTCGCGTCGCGCGCCGGCGCATGGCCTCTCGCTGCGCCAACGGGGTCGACGGGATCGCCGTGGCGTCGGCACGGGCCGCGTCGAGGACGTTTTGGGTCAGGTCGCGGGCCTGCGCCCGGTCGTAGTGGGCGTCGGCGAGCAGGTCGGTGACGGCGGCGTCGGTCCCGGCCGCCGACGCGAGCCGTTGCCGGCCGTGGTCTACGGCGAGTCGGTAGCCGCCGCGGGCCAATCTGTCGTTCAGCCGGGCGGCCCGCCGCAACAGGCCGCGGTAGTGGCCGGTGTCCGCATCCAGGGATGAAGGCGTCGTGCGGCCGGCGAAAAGTTGATGCGCGCGGCTCAATGCCTCGACTTCGGTCTGGCTCACCGCGCCCCCTCGACACTGTCTTGGCTCGTCGACTCGACCGCCTCGGTGAAGGCCCGCACACGGGGGAGGGCACCCGGTGAAATGACGCCGCGATTGCGGATGTCCCAGATCTCGTCGACGTCGACGCCGACCAGCGCGGCGATGATCGTCTCCGGCAATGACGACTGTGCGCAGGCCCGGTCGAAGCGCGCGCTCAGGCTGGCGGGCATCCGCTTCAACAATGCCGTGCGCGTCGCCTCGAGGGCTTGCAGATGCTGCATCAGCCGGTCCGTCGAATCGGCGCCCGCGTTCACCGCCACCCGCCAGGAGCTGGCGGCGAGCATCTCCGCTTTCACGCACTGAGCGATCACAGACAGAATATACGTCTCATATTCGTTTGATGTTGTCGCAGGCAGTCGATCGATGACGGATCTGAGGGCATCGAGCTGGGCTTCGGCATAACCTTCCAGCACTTCGGTGTCGCTATGCCGGTCGACCACCACCGGTCCGGTGCGCCGCGCCGGCATCGCGGCGGGCGGCTGCGCGGCCATCAGGCGGGCCAATTCGGCGTCCGGATCGGCGGCCACCAGCAGTCGGGAGTAGGTGCCAGGCGGCAGGCCTAGCCCGTTTTCGATCTTCTGAACTGTGCTTTTGTGTGGTTTACGGGCGCCGCGTTCCAGAAAGCTCAGGCCCATGATGCTGACCCCGGTCGCGGCGGCGAGGTCGGCTAGTGACCAGTCCCGCGATTCCCGCAACGCGCGGATAGCCGCGCCGGCCGATTCACGGCTCACCACACGCTCCGGCCATAGGCCGGATAGTACACAGCCCCTGCCCCGGATATGCGTATATACGTTTCTGTCGACGTTTCCCTTGCGTTGACCGGCAATCTCTGTATACGCTTTTACCTACGTTTCACGCTTGACAAGGAGACCGACATGGGACACCCCTGCGCAGCCAACCCGGAGCTCTGGTTCGGCTACCCCGACGACGACGGTGGTGACGGCGCGGCGAAGGCGCGCGCATACGAGCGGTCGGCCACCGAGGCGCGCCTTCAATGCCTGCGCCGCTGCCCACTGGCGCAACAGCGCCGCTGCGCCCAACATGCCATCGCGCACCGCGAGGAGTACGGCGTGTGGGCGGGGGTGAAGCTGCCGGGCGGTCAATACCGCAAGCGTGACCAGCTCGCTCACGCCCACGACGTTCTGCGGCGCATTGCTTCTGGCGAGATCAACGCCCGCCAGCTGCCCGAGAATGCGGCGCTGCTGGCACGGCACGAGCACGAGGCGGTCGCGGTGGCCGCGGTCGTGTTGCATCTGCCGCTCGCCCACGTTGGGCCTCGTTCGGCTGCCTGACATTTCGCCGAAATCCCAGCTCGGCAGTTTGTTGAACCAGTCAACGGGGTAGTCGGGGTCGGCAAGACCAGTCTGTCGACCTTGAAGGCGCACCCATGACGTTCGACCTGACCCCGACGGCGGCACAACACGATCTCGCCCGACGCACGCATGAGTTCGCCGAATCCGTAATACGCCCAGTAGCGCTCGACTACGACCAGCGACAGGAGTTTCCCTGGCCGGTGCTCGAGGAGGCGGCTCAGCGAGGCTTCTACAGCCCGCTGTTCTATCGCGACCTGATCGGTGATCCGACCGGCATCTCGCTGCCCATGTTCATGGAGGAACTCTTCTGGGGCTGCGCCGGGATCGGGCTGGCCATCGTCATGCCGGCCTTGGCGCTCTCAGCGATCGGCCAGGCCGCATCCCCGGAACAGATGCTGGAGTGGGCGCCCGAATGTTTCGGCACACCAGGTGATCTCAAGCTCGCCGCACTTGCGATCTCCGAGCCGGAGGGCGGCAGCGATGTGCGAAACCTGCGCACCCGCGCGCGCCGCGACGGTGACGACTGGATCATCGACGGCCACAAGATGTGGATCGGCAACGGCGGCATCGCCAATGTGCACGTCGTCAACGCGGTGGTCGACGAGGAACTCGGCCATCGGGGTCAGGCGCTGTTCGTGGTGCCCGGCGGCACACCCGGGCTGAAGCTGCTGCGAAAGCTCGACAAGCTGGGCTGCCGAGCCTCCCATACCGCCGAGCTGCTCTTCGAAGGTGTGCGTGTGCCGGGCGCCAATCTGCTCGGCGGTGAGGAAAAGCTCGAACACAAACTCGCCAAGGCGCGAGAGGCCATGGCGGGTGGAAAACAGTCCGGCTCAGCGACGTTGGGTACCTTCGAGCAGACCCGGCCCATGGTCGCCGCCCAGGCCATCGGGATCGCCCGCGCGGCGTTGGAGTACGCGACCGCGTATGCCACCGAGCGTGAGGCGTTCGGCGGGCCCATCATCGACAACCAGGGCATCGCGTTCCCACTGGCGGAACTGGCCACGCAGATCGACGCGGCTCGGCTACTCACCTGGCGCGCGTCGTGGATGGCGGCCAACAACGTTCCCTTCGAGCGGGGAGAGGGCTCGATGTCGAAGATGGCCGCCAGCGAGGTAGCGGTCAAGGCCACCGAGCGCGCCATCCAAACCATGGGAGGCTGGGGCTACATCACCGATCACCCCGTAGAGAAGTGGTATCGGGATGCCAAGCTGTACACCATCTTTGAAGGAACCAGCGAGATCCAACGGATGGTCATCTCCAACGCACTGGGCGCTGCCGTAGGTACGCCGCCGCTTCATGTGGTGCTCGAGCCGTCCGGGGGCCCGTTGAACCGCGTTTTCGGGCGCGGCACCCCGCTGCGTTCCCGTGCCGCCGAAGCAGCCCTGTCGATGCGGGATCGTGTGCCCGAGCCGGTCATGCGACTGGCGATGAAGGTGCTGCGGCCCCCGGGAAAGTGAGTCGGCCGGGTACGGTCGCGGATGGCGGCGCTCTCGGAGGGCCGCGACGGAGGTGTACGATGAGCAACCTTGAAGCCGCACCGGCCGAAGTCGCCTGTGCTGCTTCGCAT
>NZ_JAICZA010000101.1 GCF_025933915.1 Mycobacterium sp. | reverse complement strand
GTCGCGCGCGCTGCTGCTGCAGATGGCCAAGTACGGCAGGGAAGGGGTCGCGTTCGGCCTCTACACCATGACCGGACGAGCGGTGGCGTTCCTGGCGCCGTGGCTGTTCTCGGTGTTCGTCGACGTATTCGGTGCCGTGCGTGCGGGCCTCGGCGGCATTTCGCTGGTATTGATCGCCGGGCTGCTCGCGATGCTGGTGGTCCGCGTTCCGCAGCGCGACGCCCCGGTCGCCGAACCGGTGGCCGAACCCTCGTAGGGCTCAGCCCCGGGCGTCGCAGATCGTCAGCCCCCCGCCGGCGCGCTTGCTCACCTGGACTCCGTTGACGGTGACCGTGCAGGTGACCGTGTGACCGATGTTGACGATCGTGACGTTGGCCGGGTGGACAGCCGACTTCGACAGACTGACCTGCTTGCTCCACGGCAGCGCGACGTTGAATTCGGTCTGGATGAGGTCACCGGCGTCGATGTACATGATGCTGATCGCGCGACCCTCGCCCGTGACGGTGTAGACGACGTCCTGTGCTGCCGCTGTACCGCTCGTCGGGGTGGGCAGCTCGGGGCCGCTCGTCGGTGGTATCGGCGCCGGGATGAGGGTCGGTGACTTACGCGCCGACGATGTCGGGGCCTCCGGACTCGGCTCGGGCATCGCGGGCAACGGCGGGACGGCGGTCTGGGTCTTGATCGCGTCGTTCGCGAGTGCCAGAGCGATCACCAAGGCGACGACCAGCAGCACCGCCGCGCCGGCGGCGATCCACAACCAGCGCGGTGATTTCGGCCCCCCCGGGGGTGGGGAAGCCATGCCCTGCGAGTGCAGTTCGTCGGATGCAGGAACGTCTTGCTGCCAGTACGCCGGCAGCCGCCGTGTCGTGTTCGTCTCGTCGGTCGTGGGTGCCCAGGGCGACGTCGTCCCGCCATAGGTGGGGGCGTACGGCGTCTGGTCGGCATATGCGGGATCAGCGGGCCGGGCGTACCCCGGCTGCTGCGGCCACGGTGGCGATGGACTAAACCGCTCGGTGGGACGTGAATCGTTCATGTCCACCTCATGGCTTGCAGGGTACCCCGGGCTGGGCGTTGAAGCGCTTACTCACCTTATGGCGGGGAGCTCAGGGGCACTGGTTTCCGGCCGCGAGCGCGGCGATCGTCATCGCCCGCATCACGGCGCGCGATCGGGCGGCGCGGACGGTTTTGCTGCGTGACGTATCGGGGGATTTCATGCTGTGCGGTGTCGAATTCAGCAGGCCGAACACGGCGTGCGCGGTCAGCCGGGCATCGCCCTCGGCCAGCTCGGGATTCAACTCGCGCAGGACCCCCACCCAGACCTCCACATATTGGCGTTGCGCCTTGCGCACCTGCTTTTCGGCCGCCGCAGGCAGATACGCCAGGTCGCGATCTTGGATGCGGATCAGGTCGGGTTCGGTCAGGGCGAAATCGAGATGGAAGTCGATCAGGCCGTCCAGTGCGACGGCGGCATCGGCGCTGCGGGTCAGCACCTGCCGGGCGCCGGCGAGCAGCCGGGTGCTGATGCCCACCAGCAACTCGACCAGTAGCGACTCTTTGTTGGGGAAATGGCGGTAGATGGCCGGACCGCTGACGCCGGCCACGGCGCCGATGTCGTCCAGCCGCACCGCGAGAAATCCGCGTTCGGCGAACAGCCGCTCGGCGGCGGACAGCAGTTGTAGGCGGCGGTCGGATTTCAACTGGCTCCGGCGATTTGGGGCGTCGGCGCCAGCGGCCTGGCCTTCGGAGGCAGACGTTGTCATGACAGATCTCCGTGTGGTGAATCGTCACCAACCTAGCACGAGTTATTCGCAATTAACTCGCGTTGTTCGCCGGGTACGGTGCTCCTGGACCGGTAACGACGGCAATGGTATTCTCAAGCCCTGAGTTAATGAGAATTAACTCAAAAGCCGGACCGCCCGACGGCAAGGAGGCTGCTGCGGCGATGGACAAGGTGATGACCTCGCCCGCGAAGGCACCCGAGGTGTCGTTCGCCGACGAGCACCGCCGGCTGGTGGGCGAGCTGAACACCAGGCTGGCCGCGGCGGCGCTGGGCGGCAACGAGCGCGCGCGGGAACGCCACGTCAGCCGCGGCAAATTGTTGCCGCGCGAACGGGTGGACCGCCTGCTCGACCCCGGTAGCCCGTTTTTGGAGCTCTCACCGCTGGC
Organism: Mycobacterium sp.; assembly: GCF_025933915.1. Lineage (GTDB taxonomy): Bacteria > Actinomycetota > Actinomycetes > Mycobacteriales > Mycobacteriaceae > Mycobacterium. The sequence goes on along the minus strand of NZ_JAICZA010000101.1, from coordinate 14,852 downwards.
CGCCGACGGCATGTACGACGACGAATCTCCGGGAGCCGGCATCATCACCGGGATCGGCCGCGTGTCGGAGCGCGAGTGCGTGATTGTCGCCAACGACGCGACGGTCAAGGGTGGCACCTACTACCCGATGACGGTCAAAAAGCACCTGCGTGCGCAGGAGGTGGCGCTGCAGAACCGGCTGCCGTGCATCTACCTGGTGGACTCCGGCGGGGCCTTCCTGCCGCGCCAAGACGAAGTCTTTCCCGACCGGGAGCATTTCGGTCGCATCTTCTTCAACCAGGCGACCATGAGCGCCAAGGGAATTCCGCAAGTGGCCGCCGTGCTGGGCTCGTGCACGGCTGGGGGCGCATACGTGCCGGCGATGAGCGATGAGGCCGTCATCGTCCGCGAGCAGGGCACGATCTTTTTGGGCGGCCCGCCACTGGTCAAGGCGGCGACCGGCGAGATCGTGTCGGCCGAGGATCTCGGCGGCGGCGACCTGCATTCGCGGGTCTCCGGGGTCACCGACCACCTCGCCGACGACGACGAGCACGCGTTGCGGATCGTCCGCTCGATCGCGGCCACGTTCGGCCCGCGTGAGCCGAGCCCGTGGGAGGTGCAGCCCCCGAGAGCTCCCAAATGCGCTCAGACGCAGCTCTACGACGTGGTGCCGCCGGACCCGCGGGTGCCCTACGACGTGCACGAGGTCATCGTCCGGCTCGTCGACGGCGGTGAATTCAGCGAGTTCAAGGCCAACTACGGCAAGACGCTGGTGACCGCGTTCGCCCACATCCACGGCCACCCGGTAGGGATCGTGGCCAACAACGGTGTGCTCTTCAGCGAATCCGCTTTGAAGGGCGCGCATTTCATCGAGCTGTGCGACAAGCGCAAGATCCCGCTGCTGTTTTTGCAGAACATCGCCGGCTTCATGGTCGGCCGGGATTACGAGGCCGGCGGTATCGCCAAGCACGGTGCCAAGATGGTCACCGCCGTCGCCTGCGCCCGGGTGCCCAAACTGACCGTCGTGATCGGCGGATCCTATGGGGCGGGCAACTATTCGATGTGCGGTCGGGCGTACTCGCCGCGCTTCTTGTGGATGTGGCCCAACGCCCGGATCTCGGTGATGGGCGGCGAACAGGCCGCATCCGTGCTGGCCACCGTGCGCGGTGAACAGCTCACCGCGGCGGGCAAACCCTGGTCCGCGGACGAGGAAGAGGCGTTCAAGGCGCCCATTCGCGGTCAGTACGAGGACCAGGGCAACCCGTACTACTCGACGGCCCGGCTGTGGGATGACGGGATCATCGACCCGGCCGATACGAGAACATTTGTCGGGCTTGCTCTTTCGGTGTGCGCCCAAGCACCGTTGGAACCCGTCTCCTATGGCGTCTTCCGGATGTGAGTGCAGTGTTCGAGACCGTATTGGTGGCCAACCGCGGGGAGATCGCGGTGCGGGTGATCCGGACGTTGCGCCGGCTGGGCATCCGGTCGGTGGCCGTCTACAGCGATCCCGACGACGGTGCGCGGCACGTCCTCGAGGCTGACGAAGCGGTCCGGTTGGGACCCGCCGCGGCACGCGAGAGTTACCTGAACATCGACAAGGTTGTCGAAGCCGCGGTGCGCACCGGATCTCAAGCGATCCACCCGGGGTACGGATTCCTCTCCGAGAACGCCGATTTCGCCGCCGCATGCGAGCGGGCCGGGGTGGTGTTCCTGGGGCCGCCCGTACGGGCGATTCAGGTGATGGGCGACAAGATCACCGCCAAGAACGCGGTCGCCGCGTTCGACGTCCCGGTGGTGCCCGGCGTGGCCAAACCCGGGCTGAGCGACGACGCGCTGGTCGCGGCCGCCGACGAGGTCGGATACCCGGTCTTGATCAAGCCGTCGGCGGGCGGCGGCGGCAAGGGCATGCGGTTGGTGGAAGACCCGGCGCGGCTGCGTGAGGCACTGGTCAGCGCCCGCCGGGAGGCGGCCTCCGCATTCGGCGACGACACGCTGTTCCTGGAACGGTTTGTGTTGCGCCCCAGACACATCGAGGTGCAAGTGCTCGCCGACACGCACGGCAACGTCGTGTACCTGGGCGAGCGCGAGTGCAGCCTACAGCGGCGCCACCAGAAGGTGATCGAGGAGGCGCCTTCGCCGCTACTGGATCCGGCGACGCGGGCGCGAATCGGGGCGGCGGCCTGCAACACCGCGCGCAGCGTCGATTACGTCGGCGCGGGCACGGTCGAGTTCATCGTCTCCGCCGACCGCGCGCACGAGTTCTTCTTCATGGAAATGAACACCCGCCTGCAGGTTGAGCATCCGGTCACCGAAGCGGTCACCGGCCTGGACCTGGTCGAGTGGCAGCTGCGGGTCGCCGCCGGTGAGAAGCTGGTGTTCGCCCAGGACGACATCGAATTACGCGGGCACGCGATCGAGGCCCGGGTGTACGCCGAAGATCCGGCGCGGGGATTCCTGCCCACCGGCGGGCGGGTGCTGCGGGTCTTCGAACCGTCCGGGGACGGCGTGCGGGTCGACTCGTCGCTGCTGCCGGGCACGCTGGTCGGCAGTGACTACGATCCGATGCTGAGCAAGGTGATCGCCCACGGGGCCGACCGCGACGAGGCGCTGGCGAAACTCGACCGGGCGCTGAGCCAAACGGCGATCCTGGGCGTGCAGACCAATATCGAATTTCTGCGGTTTCTGCTCGCCGATGAGCGGGTGCGCGCCGGCGACCTGGATACCGCCCTGCTGGATGAGCGGTTGGCGGACTTCGCCCCGCTGCCGGCCCCCGATGACGTGCTCGCGGCGGCCGGCCTCTACCGGCAGTCGGCGCTGGCCTCCCGGGCGCGCCACTTCGCGGGCAATCCGTGGGCGGCACCCACGGGATGGCGGGTCGGCGGCAGCGCGGCAGCGGTTCGCACCGATATGCGCACCCCGCTGCGCAGTGAGACGGTGTCGGTGTGGGGGCTTCCCGAGGCCGCCACGGTGCAGGTCGGTGACGGGGAAACCTGTTCGGCCGCGGTGCACGTCGAGCGGACACGGATGAGCGCGGTGATCGACGGTCTGCGGCGCGACTACCGGTGGGCCGAAGCCGACAGGCATCTGTGGATCGCCGACGAGCGGGGGACCTGGCACCTGCGTGAGGCCGAGGAGAACACAATTCATCGTGCCGCTGGCGCGCAGCGGGCCGAGATCCTCAGTCCGATGCCGGGCAGCGTGATCGCCGTCCAAACCCCCTCCGGCACCGACGTTTCCGAAGGCGACGTCGTGGTCGTCGTCGAGGCGATGAAGATGGAACACTCGCTTGCCGCACCGGTGTCCGGACAGGTGGAGGTACTGGTCTCCGTCGGTGATCAGGTGACCGTGGATCAGGTGCTGGCCCGATTGATCCCGGAAGAAGAAAGCAAGGACGAGACATGACCACATCCATAACCGCGGGCACGTTACCCAAGGAATACGAAGACCTACGCGACACCGTTGCCGAATTCGCGCGCACCGTCGTCGCCCCGGTGTCGGCCAAACACGATGAGGAGCACAGCTTTCCGTACGAAGTCGTCGCCAAGATGGGGGAGATGGGTCTGTTCGGGCTGCCGTTCCCCGAGGAGTACGGCGGCATGGGCGGCGACTACTTCGCGCTGTCGCTGGCGCTCGAGGAACTCGGCAAGGTCGACCAATCGGTGGCGATCACGCTGGAGGCCGGGGTCAGCCTCGGTGCGATGCCGATCTACCGATTCGGCACCGAGGAGCAGAAGCAAAAGTGGCTCCCGGACCTGACCGCCGGCCGGGCGCTGGCGGCCTTCGGGCTCACCGAGCCCGGCGCCGGCTCCGACGCTGGCGCCACCCGCACCACCGCCCGGCTCGACAACGGCGAATGGGTGATCAACGGCAGCAAGCAGTTCATCACCAACTCGGGAACCGACATCACCTCACTGGTCACCGTCACCGCCGTCACCGGCACCGTCGGCGCGGACAAGAAAGAGATCTCGACGATCATCGTGCCCAGCGGCACACCGGGATTCACCGTCGAACCGGTCTACAGCAAGGTCGGCTGGAATGCGTCGGACACCCATCCGCTGAGCTTCGCCGACGCGCGGGTGCCGGAGGAGAACCTGCTGGGCGCCCGCGGCACGGGTTACGCAAACTTCCTGTCCATCCTGGACGAGGGCCGCATCGCGATCGCCGCACTGGCGACCGGGGCGGCGCAGGGCTGCGTCGACGAGAGCGTCAAGTACGCCCAGGAACGCCAGTCGTTCGGCCAGCCGATCGGCTCCTATCAGGCGATCAGCTTCAAGATCGCGCGGATGGAGGCGCGTGCCCACGTCGCGCGCACGGCGTACTACGATGCCGCTGCAAAGATGTTGGCGGGCAAGCTCTTCAAGAAGGAGGCGGCAATCGCCAAGATGATCGCGTCGGAGGCGGCGATGGACAACGCCCGCGACGCAACCCAGATCCACGGGGGCTACGGCTTCATGAACGAGTATCCGGTGGCGCGTCACTACCGCGACAGCAAGATCCTCGAAATCGGTGAGGGCACCACCGAGGTGCAGCTGATGCTCATCGCGCGATCGCTGGGCCTGTCATGACCCGCGCCGACGATAATGCCGGCGTAGCCGGGATTGAGGAGTGGCGCAGATGACCCGCGCCGACGACGATAATGCCGGCGTAGCCGGGATTGAGGAGTGGCGCAGATGACCGGCGCGTCGATTGTCCAGCGGGGCTTGTGGTTTGAAGAGTTCGAGATCGGCACCACCTACCTGCACCGGCCCGGCCGCACGGTCACCGAGGCCGACAACGTCTTGTTCACCACGCTGACCATGAACACCCAGTCGCTGCACCTCGACGCGGCCTGGGCCGCCGAGCAGCCGGGCTTTCGGGGCGAGCGGCTGGTGAACTCCATGTTCACCCTCTCCACGGTGGTGGGCCTGTCGGTGTCGCAGCTGACGCTCGGCACCATCGTGGCCAACCTCGGCTTCTCCGAGGTGTCCTTCCCCAAGCCCGTCTTTCACGGCGACACCCTGTACGCGGAAACCGTGTGTACGGCCAAGCGCGAATCGAAGAGCCGGCCCGGCGAAGGCATCGTCACCCTCGAGCACACCGGACGCAACCAGCACGGCGACGTCGTCGCGCGCGCCGTGCGCACCACGCTGGTCCAGAAGCGCCCGGCCGATCAGGAGGCCAAGTGAACCTGCAGGCCGCCGGTCCCGGATGGCTGTTCTGCCCGGCCGACCGCCCCGAACGTTTCGCTAAGGCCGCCGCCGCGGCCGATGTGGTGATCCTCGACCTCGAGGACGGCGTGGCCGAGGCGGACAAGCCCGCCGCCCGCAAGGCGTTGCGGGACACACCGCTGGACCCCGAGCGCACCGTGGTGCGGATCAACGCGGCCGGCACCGACGAACACCCCCGCGACCTCGAGGCCCTCGCCGATACCGCCTACACCACCGTGATGCTGTCCAAGACGGAATCGGCGGCGCAGGTGGAGGCATTGGCCCCGCGTGAGGTGATCGCGCTGCTGGAGACCCCGCGCGGCGCGGTGTTCGCCACCGAAATCGCGGCGGCGCAGGGCACGGTGGCGCTGATGTGGGGCGCCGAGGATCTGGTCGCCACGCTCGGCGGTAGCTCCAGCCGCTGGGCCGACGGCACGTACCGCGACGTCGCCCACCACGTGCGGTCGACGGCCCTGCTCACCGCGTCGGCCTTCGGCCGGGTGGCGCTCGACGCGGTCCACCTGGATATCCGCGACCTCGACGGGCTGCGGGCCGAGGCCGAAGACGCCGTCGCGCTGGGGTTCGGTGGGACCGTGTGCATCCACCCGAGCCAGATCCCGGTGGTGCGCGAGGCGTATCGCCCCGGCGAGGACAAGCTGGACTGGGCGCGACGGGTGTTGACCGCCGCGCGCGGCGAGCGAGGGGTGTTCGCCTTCGAAGGACAGATGGTCGACTCCCCGGTGCTCAAGCACGCGCAAATGATGTTGCGCAGGGCGGGTGAGGCCGTCTCCGGCTGACGGCCCGGCCTTTCGACGACCCTGTCGCCCGAGCGCCCCTTCCGGGCGCGCGCGACACGCTCCGCAGTCTTCGCAATCAACGCGGTCTCTTCTCGTTTGAGGGCATAATGGGGACTACGCCAGTGTCGCGGCGAGCGAAGCCTTTCGGGTAGCTGGCGATCGGCTTCCGCGCGGCACCCAGCGAGGGAGGCGGTGTGGCGCAGATGGCTCAGATGCCGATGACCGTCGACCTCGAACCGGTGCAACTCGTCGCTGCCGATGGCTCACCGACATCCGAACGCCGCTACAGCCGTGAGCTTCCCGCGGAGACACTGAGCTGGCTCTACGAGATGATGGTGATCACCCGGGAACTCGACGGCGAATTCGTGAACCTCAAGCGGCAAGGGGAGTTGGCGCTCTTCGCGTCCTGCCGCGGTCAGGAAGCCGCTCAGATCGGCGCGGCGGCGTGCCTGCGTAAAACCGACTGGGTGTTTCCCCAATACCGGGAGCTGGGAGTCTTTTTGGTGCGCGGCATCCCGCCCGGCCACGTCGGGGCCGTGTGGCGCGGAACCTGGCATGGCGGTCTGGAATTCACCAAGAAGTGCTGCGCCCCGCTCTCGATTCCGATCGGCACCCAGACCCTGCACGCCGTGGGCGCGGCGATGGCTTCCCAACGCCTGGGCGAAGATTCGGTGACGACGGCCTTCCTCGGCGACGGTGCCACCAGCACGGGAGACGTGCACGAGGCGCTGAACTTCGCTGCCGTGTTCAGCACGCCCTGTGTCTTCGTCGTGCAGAACAACCAGTGGGCGATCTCGACGCCGATCCATCGACAGACCGCCGCGCCCTCGCTGGCACACAAGGCGATTGGCTACGGTATGCCCGGGATCCGGGTAGACGGCAATGATGTTTTGGCCTGCTATGCCGTGACGGCCGAGGCCGCCGCCCGGGCCCGCGCCGGTGGCGGACCGACGTTGATCGAGGCGGTCACCTACCGCCTGGGCCCGCACACCACGTCCGATGACCCCAGCCGATACCGGACGCGGGACGAAGTCGGCCACTGGGCGGCGCTGGACCCGATCCCGCGGTACCGCACCTATCTGCAGGGCCGGGGCCTGTGGTCAGAACGCTTGGAGGAACGGGTCATTGGCCGCGCAACGCGAATGCGGTCCGAATTGCGCGACGCGGTGGTCGATGCGCCCGATTTCGACATCGACGAGGTGTTCACCTCGGTGTACGCCGAGATCACGCCGGGACTGCAGGCGCAGCGCCACCAGCTGCGGGCCGAACTCGACCGAAGTGATTGAGAGGCGTCGATGACTCAGCTCGCTGATCGTCCGGCCGGCCACGACGAAACACTCACCGCGGCAGCGGAAAGCGTCGCGCTTGGTGCGCAGTCGTTGACCATGGTGCAGGCGCTCAACCGCGCCCTGCACGATGCGATGGCCGCCGACGATCGGGTGTTGGTCTTCGGCGAAGACGTCTCGGTCGCGGGAGGGGTATTCCGGGTGACCGAAGGACTGGCCGAGGCCTTCGGCGAAGGCCGCTGCTTTGACACGCCGCTGGCGGAGTCCGCCATCGTCGGGATCGCGGTGGGGCTGGCGTTACGTGGTTTCGTGCCGGTGCCCGAGATCCAGTTCGACGGGTTTTCCTACCCGGCTTTCGATCAGGTGGTCAGCCACCTGGCGAAGTACCGCACCCGTACCCGCGGCGAAATCAACATGCCGGTGACCGTGCGCATCCCATCCTTCGGCGGAATCGGTGCCGCAGAACATCATTCGGATTCCACCGAGTCGTACTGGGCGCATACGGCCGGGTTGAAGGTGGTGGTGCCATCCAGCCCGGCCGACGCGTATTGGCTGCTGCGTCACGCGATCGCCTGCCCGGACCCGGTCATGTACCTGGAGCCCAAGCGGCGCTACCAGGGCCGCGGCATGGTGGACGCCACCCGGCCCGAACCACCGATCGGGCGAGCGATGGTGCGCCGGCCCGGCACCGACGTGACCGTCGTGACCTACGGCAGCTTGGTCGCCACGGCGGTCGGCGCCGCCGACGAGGCACAGCGCCAGCGTGGTTGGAGCCTGGAGGTCATCGATCTGCGGTCATTGGTTCCCCTGGACTTCGACACCGTCGCCACGTCGATCCAGCGGACCGGGCGCTGCGTGGTGATGCACGAGGGGCCGCGCAGCCTGGGGTATGGAGCGGAGCTGGCCGCCCGCATTCAAGAGGAGTTGTTCTACGAGCTGGAGGCGCCGGTGTTGCGCGCGTGCGGGTTTGACACCCCCTACCCGCCGGCGCGGTTGGAGAAGTTATGGCTGCCCGGCCCCGACCGGCTGCTGGACTGCGTCGAGCGCGCCTTGGAACTGCCATGAGCGGCCCATCCGCGCAACAGCGGATCAAGCCGTTTCGGGTGCCCGACCTCGGCGAGGGACTCGAAGAAATCACGGTGACGCACTGGAACGTCGCGATAGGCGACGACGTCGAGCTCAACCACGTGTTGTGCACGGTGGAGACCGCCAAGGCCGAAGTGGAGATTCCCAGCCCGCATGCCGGACGGATCGTCGAAATGAACGGCGCCGAGGGCGATGTGCTCAAGGTGGGAGCGGTGCTGGTGCAGATCGACACGGCGCCGGGCGGTGGCGCCCTACCGGCGGTCGAGACGGAGCCGCCCACACTGGTCGGCTACGGTGCTGATTCCGGTGTCGACAGCAGCCGTCGCACCAGCCGTCCGCGGGCCGCTCCTCCGGTGCGCAAACTGGCCAAAGAATTGATGGTCGATCTCGCCTCGCTGCCGCACAGCGCCGGCACCATCATCACCCGCGAGGACGTGCTATCGGCGGCTCGCGGGACCGGGAACGGAGCCGACGTCCGATCGGTCCATGGTGTGCAGGCGCGGATGGCGGAAAAGATGGCCTTGTCGCACAAGGAGATTCCGGCCGCGAAGGTCACCGTCGAGGTGGACTGCACCGAGTTGCTGCGGCTGTCCGACCGGCTCCGTGCGAGCGATCAGGAAATAACACCCTTCGTGCTGACGCTGCGACTGCTGGTCATCGCGTTGCGCCACAACGAGATTCTGAATTCGACGTGGGTCGACTCCCCGCAGGGATCGCAGCTACGCGTCGACCATCGAGTCCACCTGGGCATCGCCGCGGCCACCGAACGTGGGCTGCTCGTCCCGGTCATCGCCGATGCCCACACCAAGACGACCCGCGAACTGGCGTCTCGTGCAGCAGAATTGATTGCCGGTGCGCGCGAGGGCAGCCTGGCGCCGGGTGAGCTGCGGGGCTCGACGTTCACCGTGTCGAACTTCGGAGCGCTGGGTGTGGACGACGGGGTACCGGTGATCAACCACCCCGAAGCGGCCATCCTCGGGATGGGTGCGATCAAGCCGCGGCCGGTGGCCCTCGGCGCCGAGATCGTGGTACGCCCGACGATGTCGCTGACCTGTGTTTTCGACCACCGCATCGCCGATGGTGCACAAGCGGCCCAATTCGTCTGCGAGTTAAGGGATCTGATCGAGTCACCCGAAACCGCCCTGTTGGATTTGTGACCCTCACATCGCGGTCGGTCCGCTACTTGCGCTGTGCCGCGGCCAATCGCTGTGTGAATTCTGGTGACTGGATGGAATGGGCCTGCGGCCCGAGTTCGGCGCGCATGGCCTGCCGGTGTTGTTCGTGGTCCAGCGACCCCGGACTGATGGTGGCGCGCATGGTCGCCTTGGTCGCCAGCACCACCTCGCGCGGCGCCGCCGCCGGCCCGGCGGCCAGTTCCAGTGCCGCACCGACGGGATCGTCGGCGACGCGCAGCGCCAAGCCATGGCGCGCGGCGGCTTCGGCGTCAAAACGCATGCCGAACAGCAGGGCGGCGCGGGCGACCTGCGGGCCGACCGCCCGCTGCAGCATCCAGGTCGCCCCCCCGCCCGGGTGTAGCCCCAGCTTCTGGAATCGCGCATCGAACAGGGCGGCGGGCCCGGCGATGCGCACGTCGGCGGCCAGGGCCAGATTCAGCCCTGCCCCGACGGCCGCGCCGTTGACCGCGGCGATGGTGGGGAGCCGGCAACTACCGATGGCCATGAATCCGTCATAAAGCTGCTGCAGGCCCGTCTCGGCCGCTCCGCCGCCCGCGGCCCCCAGGGCACTGAGGTCGGCGCCCGCACAAAACGCCTTGCCGGCCCCCGTGACCACGACGGCGTGCACATCGGGATCGGCTTCGGCCCGCTCGACGGCCTCGCGCAACAGCCCCGACATCTCGGCGGTCACCGCGTTGCGCCGGTCGGGATCGTTGACGGTGATGAGCGCGACGCGGTTGTCGATGTCGAGCAGGACGAGATCGGACTGGGCCATATCGGGCACCTCCGGGTTGGGTTTGGGTCGCGGGTCCGCCTGACCCACCGGTTCTTTCGCGGGCAGCGTGACGGGCGAGGTAAGGGTACTGCGCGGCCTGGGTGGGGCATCGGCCGGTGTGAGCGCGATGAGCAGGCGACTCCGGAAAGGGCGGCCGAACAAACTCGGCGACCGGTTTTATTGGACAACTCCCGGGCTGAACGCCATTTGCGATCGCCTGCGGTTCCGCCGGCGCGAAGTCGCGCAAACACGACAATCTTTGCGGTCGCGCACGGGAAGTCGGAATCCACGGCTAATGCTGTGTTTATCAAAACGTGATGTGCGACTTTTGGGCCTCTTCGTCTGGTCCCCGGAAAGACCTGGGCAAACGCACGACATCCCGGCCCTCGGCGAGATGGCGGCGGGGCTCGCCCGGGACCCGGGTGGACGTGCCGGACAACTAGGACTCGGGCTTCGCCAACCTCTTAGCCAGCTCATCGAGTTCGGCCTGACGCTCACGCACCGCACACCCCCGCTGATCCAGGCGCGCTCCCTGAAGGACGGCCCGCGGCAGGGCATTGCTACGCAACTTGATGTTGGCGTAATGGATTGCGGCGTCGATCAATTCGATGTAGCGCTCCGCGTCATGCTCCGAGCAGGAGCCCTCGATGCGCTGAACTTCGTCCCAGCAAGGATAGGAGGAGTACCGGGCATCGAGCTGTTGCTGCGATACCTGAGATCCGAAGTAACATCGCCAGTCCCGGCTCAGCCATCCCCTGGTCTTCACTTCAACTTTGATCCGACTACCAACGCCGGCTATGAACCTCGGCTCCCCGACACGCACCACCGGCTGCCAGTCATTCGACGCCATATATCGCCAACCCCTCGAAGAGAAGACGCCCAAACTAATGATCTCCCCGAGGACGCCAACTGCTCGTTGTGACACGCTGCTCTCAGAATACTAAATCCGCAAACTTTTGAAAGTCACTTCAGTTCGCAAGGCGCCGGGCGGTATGCCGACCGCCGAATAGCCATTACCGCCGGTTCCGTGTATGCGCTTTATGGACCGTGAACCGCAACCTTTTCACTGGTCAGAACCGGACCGCGGCGCCGGCGGCACAAGAGTGCAGGAAAGAACGAGAGGTCGCTGAAACACGCTGAGACAAGCGATCGGTGCCCCCGGCACGACTCGAACGTGCGACCTAGGGATTAGAAGGCCCTTGCTCTATCCACCTGAGCTACGGAGGCAATGTGCAGGTCAGTCTATCCAACTGTGTCCGCCGATCCGATTCCCCGCCGCCACGCGCGCGAAAAGCCTTCCCGCGCCGCGTCTATCGGTTATCGTGATGGACCTCGACACACGTACAACACCGGCCGGCCATCGGCCGTTAACCGCAACGAGGCGTGTGCATAACGTCGAGGGGTGACGTCGTCATGAGCGTGGCCAGTGACCTGTCTTCGCGCTGCTCATGGGCCGGCGCCCAGGCATCACGCCTGGCGGCCGAGGCCAGGGGCGCCTATCAGGCCGGCACCCTGTTGCTGCGCGGCGGCCCACTCGCGCTGGGCTTCTTCGCCGGCTGGCTTTTCACGGAGTTTCCGCCGCACGTCGTCACCGGTCACGCGCTGTCGCGGGTCGCGCATCCGTCGATCGGCCGGGTCGGCAAGACGTTGGCCGCTCAGCGGGCGGACCAAACTCTTACCACCGCGCTCGAGGAGTCCTTGGGCGCCGACTTCGGTGAGCAGGTATGCCACCCGATCACCGTGGGGTCCGTGTGCGCCCGGCGCGGTGGCCTGTTGGGCAGGCCCGGGCCGCACCGGCGTTACGCGGCACAGACTTCCGACATCTCCTACGGCCCCCGCGGCCGCGACAACCTGCTCGACATCTGGCGGCGCGACGACCTGGCGCCCGGCTGCCGGGCGCCGGTGCTGATCCAGGTGCCGGGCGGGGCGTGGGCGCTCAACGGCAGACGCCCGCAGGCCTACACGCTGATGAGCCGCATGGTTCAACTCGGCTGGATCTGCGTCTCGATCGACTACAGCAAGAGCCCACGCAGCGCCTTTCCCGCGCACCTCATCGACGTCAAGCGGGCGATCGCGTGGGTCCGGGAGAACATCGCCGACTACGGCGGCGACCCTGACTTCATCGCGATTACCGGCGGGTCGGCGGGCGGGCACCTGGCCTCCCTGGCGGCGCTCACCCCGAACGATCCCGACTTTCAACCCGGTTTCGAAGACGCCGACACAGCCGTCCAGGCGGTCGCGCCCTATTACGGCGTCTACGACTTCACCGACTTCGAGAACATGCACGAGCTGATGCTGCCGTTCCTGGAGCAGTTCGTGGTGAAGGCCCGTTACGCCGACGAACCGGAGCGGTTCACCGCGGCGTCGCCGATCTCCTATGTGCACCCCGACGCGCCGCCCTTCTTCGTACTGCATGGCGAGAAAGACGAACTGGTTCCCAGCGGCCAGGCCCGCGCCTTCTGCGCGGCGCTCCGCGCGGCCGGCGCCCCCACGGTGGCCCACGCCGAACTCGCCAACGCGCATCATGCCTTCGACATCACCCCGACGGTTCGATCGCGGTTGGCCGCTGACGCCGTCGCCGATTTCCTGGGTGTCGTCTACGGGCGGCGTGTCAGCTCCGTCCTGGATTCGCTGCCGCTGTCGGCCACTTCCGCCAGTTGAAGGCCGGCTGAGCGGGCGGTCGAAGTCCTCGTCGCTCCTTTCACCAGCGCGGTAACCCGGCTAGCGTTGTGGTGACCATCAGGGTTCGCGGATCCAAGACGGGAGGCGTGATCGACGGTGACAAGGTTGGTTCGTCGAGTTGATGACCATGACTGAGTCCGTCGAGGCGATCAGGTTGTCCGACGAGCTGGGGCCGGTCGACTACCTCATGCATCGGGGCGAAGCGAATCCGCGCACCCGGTCGGGGATCATGGCGCTCGAGCTGTTGGACACCACACCGGACTGGCAGCAGTTCCGGGCCCGATTCGAGAACGCCTCCCGACGGGTGCTGCGGCTCCGGCAAAAGGTGGTGGTGCCGACGTTGCCGACGGCGGCGCCGCGCTGGGTGGTCGATCCCGATTTCAACCTGGATTTTCATGTGCGCCGGGTGCGCGTGTCCGAACCCGGCACGCTACGTGACGTATTCGATCTCGCCGAGGTCATCCTGCAGTCGCCGATGGATATCTCCCGGCCGCTGTGGACGGCCACCCTGGTCGAGGGTTTGGCCGACGGGAAAGCGGCGACCCTGCTGCATGTCAGCCACGCGGTCACCGACGGGATCGGGGGAGTCCAGATGTTCGCCGAGATCTATGACCTCGAGCGCGATCCACCCGCCAAGCCGACGCTGCCGCTGCCCATCCCACAGGACCTGTCGTCGAATGACCTGATGCGCCAGGGCATTAACCACCTACCCCTCGCGGTGGTCGGCGGCGTCCTGGGTGCGCTGTCCGGCGCCGCGTCGGCGGCCGGGCGAGCGGTCCTGGAACCGACGGCCACCGTCTCGGGGATCGTCGGGTACGCCATGTCGGGCATGCGGGTGCTCAACCGGGCCGCCGAGCCGTCGCCGCTGCTGCGCCGGCGCAGCCTGACCACCCGCAGCGAAGCGATCGACATCCCGCTCTCCGACCTGCACAAGGCCGCCAAGGCCGGCGGTGGATCGATCAACGACGCCTACCTCGCCGGGCTGTGTGGCGCCCTGCGCCGCTACCACGAGGCGTTCGGCGTGCCGGTCAGCACGCTGCCGATGGCGGTGCCGGTCAACCTGCGCGCCGAAGCGGATAACGCCGGCGGCAACCGGTTTACCGGCGTCAACCTGGCCGCACCGATCGGCACCGTCGACCCGGTCTCCCGGATGAAGAAGATCCGCGCGCAGATGACCCAGCGCCGCGACGAGCCCGCGATGAACATCATCGGTTCGATGGCGCCGGTCCTCAGCGTCTTGCCCACCGCGGTGCTGGAAGGACTCACCGGCTCGGTGATCGGCTCGGATGTGCAAGCCAGCAATCTCCCGGTCTTCCCCGGTGACACCTACCTCGCCGGCGCAAAAGTCTTGCGGCAGTACGGTATCGGCCCGCTGCCGGGCGTGGCGATGATGGTGGTGCTGATCTCGCGGGGAGGGTGGTGCACCATCACCGTGCGCTACGACAGGGCCTCGGTGCGCAACGACGCGTTGTTCGCCCAGTGCCTGGTGGACGGTTTCGACGAAATCCTGGCGCTGGCCGGTGACCCGCCGCCGCGCGCGGTGCCCGCCTCGTTCACCGAGCCGGCCGTGCCGTCCCGATCGGCGTCGGGCTCATGAGCGCCTCCGAAGAACGCGCCGACGGCACCCAAGAAAGCGGGGCCGACATGCGGCTGCCCGGCTCGGTGGCCGAGATCATGGCCAGCCCCGCCGGGGCGAAAATCGGCGCGTTTTTCGACCTGGACGGCACCCTGGTCGCCGGGTTCACCGCGGTCATCCTGACCCAGGAGCGGCTGCTGCGCCGCGACATGGGCGTGGGGGAGTTGCTCGGCATGGTCCAGGCCGGCCTCAGCCACACCCTGGGGCGCATCGAATTCGAGGACCTCATCGGCAAGGCCGCCGCGGCGTT
>NZ_JAICZA010000162.1 GCF_025933915.1 Mycobacterium sp. | reverse complement strand
TGGCGGGAGTCAAGAACGAAAACGCCGATTGCCAGAATTACCAGAACTACGTCGCGCAGGCGCCCGACGGCCTCTTGCTGATCTGCTACGCCCACGACGGCATTTTGAGCTGGATCCGCGCCGACTCGTAGCCGCACCGTTTCGGTTCAGCCGCGATTACGTTGGTCAGGGGCACTCGGGGTCTTACCGAGGCAGGCCGAGCAGTCGGCGGCTTAAATCGGTTACCCGATCGAGCAATGTGTCATCGTCGATGTCGGCGACCAGCGGATGCATGACCGCGGTGCTGAGCGCGCCGGAGAACATGGCGGCCTCGATCCGCCCGTCCAGACCCGCATCGCTCAGTAGCACCTGGTACAGACGGTCCATGAAAAGTTGAAACGGCTTGTGCTCGGCCAGCAACCTGACGACGACGGGATCGAATTGCAGCGTGCGCACCAACCGGCGGTCGCGAACGGCCATCTCAATCACACCGACCAACAAGGCATCTCGCGCTTGAGGCCCATTCTCGTAGGCTTCGGCCTCCTCGAGGGCCGGCGCGAGGCGCCCGAGTTCGCGCTCGGTCACGGCGATGACAATCTGCTCTTTGGTCCGAAATTGATGGTACACAGCAGCTTTCGTTATACCGACGGCGTCGGCGATCATCTGTAGCGATGTACCGCTGACACCGTGTGTGGCGAACAGATCCAATGCGGCATCGAGTACCCGTGTCCGCGCAGCGCTGTGCGCGATCAACCAGAATTGCTCACCGGTGACCGGCTGCCGTGCTGTTCCCACGCACCGAGACTAGACGACACTATTGACCGAGGCTAGCCGATCGGCTAGCTTCGCTCACTAGCCAAGTTTTGGGCGGCGATTTCGTGGGGGAAGGAGTACCGATGTCCGACGTCGGCGGAAACGATGCAGGCGGTCGCCAATCGGCGCGGCCCGCGCTGCGGCGGACCGATGGCGAGCTGATCCTGCTCTGGACGTTGCCGGTGGCGCTGATCTTATGGATCGCATCGTTTTTCCTCTTTCCGGCCTTCAATCCGCCGATGTCACCCTCGATGCCGGCAGACCAGGTCGCCGCGTTCTATCGCGATCCCGCACACCTCCCGCAGATCCGCTACAGCATGATCATGTTCAACTGGTTCGGGGTGTGCCTCGTCCCGATACTGGCTCTGATCGTGCTGCAGATCCGCCGCATGGCGCATCGGACACCGATCTTCTCCTACGCGATGTTGGGTTGCGTGGCCGGTGGTCCGACACTCTTCCTCGTCGCCAATGTCTGCTGGCTGCTGGCCGCTTTCCGCCCGGAACGAAGCCCCGAGCTGACCCAGTTGCTCAATGATCTCGGCTGGATGACCTTCACCATCCTGGTGCCGTTTCTGATAGGGCAGAACGTAATCCTGGCCCTGGCAATATATTTCGATGATCAGCCGCGTCCGGTATTCAACGGTTGGGTGGCCCACTTCAACCTCCTGGTGGCGGCAGCGCTGGTGCCAGCGGCCTTCGTCGGCGTGTCATTGACCGGCCCGTTGGCATGGGACGGCTTCCTGTCCTTCTGGGTGAAGAACGTCGCCATTGCCGTCTGGATCGTGGTGATGGGCGTTGTGTTGGGACAAGCCATCTATCGGGAGCGCGCCGAGAACGCCGGGCGCCCAGATGAACTGGCCGATGCATGAGTGCGGTGATCACACCGCCGGCGTCCCCGACCACGCCGCCCCCGGGCCCTGCGCATCAGCGGTTTGCCTGGCATTTGCGCCACAACCCCAAGCGTGAACTCTGGCTGGCGTGGTGGACGCTCGTCGTCTTCTACAACGTGTTCTTCCCGATGTTCTTCATCGTCGCGCAGGTCCAGCCGCCCCCGCAGCCCACGTGGGACCTCGCGACCCAGGTGCACTGGTTCTCCGAACGCCACCTCGGGATACCTTTCGGGTTCGGCGTCATCTTCGCCATCAGCGGCATGATCGCGATCAACAACGCTCTCATCGCGTATTCGATGCGGCGCATGTCGGTAAGTCCGGCCTTCGGGTATTCGTACCTGATCATCTACTCGTTGAGCGCGGTTCCCGGCATGCTGCTGCTCTGTATCGCGCTGATCGTCGGGACGCTGCGACCAGAGCGAGACCCCGAAGCGATCGGTTGGCTCTACGACTTCGCCTTCCTGTCTTTCGACGGGACCATGGGAGTGTTCCTGATCGGTTCGCTGATCTGGATGGTCGCGATCCTGCTCGACAAGAATCGGGTGTTCCCCAAGTGGTTCGGCTACCTCAACCTGTGCAACGCGTTGACCGAGGTCGTCGTGGCGCCGTGCTGGGTCTTTCGACGGGGCATCTTGGCCTGGAACGGCCAGATCGCGTGGTGGCTGGACATGGTGGTGTTCGGCATCTACCAGGTCACGTTCATCGTCATGCTGTTTCAGATGATCCGCCGGGAGGACTTCGGCACCGGGCCGCTACCCGACCGCGCCCGCAATGAGGCGGCTACCCGATGACGGACCTGGCCGACCGGAACAAACGCACCGTGCCGGGCCAGCCGGACATGTGGGCCTTCGTGTTGTTCGAAACACTGGTCTTCACCGGGTATTTCGGCTTCTACCTGTTCTACCGCGCCCGACATGCCGAGCTGTTCTTACACTCCCAGTCGCAGCTGGATCTGCGGATCGGAGTCTTCAATACCCTCGTGTTGTTGTTGAGCTCATGGTCGGTGGCGCGCTGTGTTCAGTCGGCCCGTGCCGGCGCCTACCGAGCGGCGCTGCGAGACGTGTACCTCACGGCCGCGTTCGCCGCAGTCTTCCTCGTCTTCAAGGTGCTCGAGTGGGCCCGGTTGGTCGGCATCGGAAGCGGGCTCGATAGCAACGACTTCTTCACCTATTACTTCTTTCTCACCGGGATCCACTTCGTGCACCTGCTGATCGGCTTCGTCGCGCTCGGCGTCATCGTCTACCAAATTCGCAAAGCGGCGCGAAAAGCCCAGGGGCCTCGGGAAGCCCAGGAAATCGTCGAAACCTGCGCTACCTATTGGCACACCGTTGATTTCCTGTGGGTGCTCATCTTTGCGCTGCTGTATGTGGTGAGGTGATCGGAATCAAATTCAACAAACGGCTGATGATCGTATGGCTGGTCCTCTCGGCGCTCACGCTGGCCTATCTGTGGGTAGACCACTCGGCCGGCGGATTGCTGAAGTCGAGCGCGATGGTCACGTCGACCGTCATCGTGATCGCACTGATCAAGGTGCGAATCATCTTTCGCGAGTTCATGGAGGTGCGAGACGCTCCGGTCCTGCTGTGCCGACTCACCGACGCGTGGGTGGTGCTGATCGGTGCGGTCTTGCTCGGCTGCTACTTCGTCGGCATGCAGATCTGATTCAGGCCACGGGTGCGATCGCGTCGGCGGTCGTGAACGTGAGGTGCAGCTCGCTCAAACCCCGCAAGATGTACGTCGGTTCGTAGCTGTAGCGGCGCTCGGCGCTCGGCCCGTGGTGGGCCTCGTCAATCTCGATGTGCGACATCCGATCCAGCAGGCGCTCGATCGAGACGCGGCCCTCGACGCGGGCGAGCGGCCCACCCGGGCACGAGTGCACGCCGCGGGCGAAGGCCATGTGCTCGCGCACGTTCTTCCGGTTGATGTCGAACTCGTGCGGGTTCTCGAACCGGCGCGGATCGCGATTGACGGCGCCGGGCAAGATCATCACCACGGTGCCGGCGGGGATGTCGACTCCGCCGAGGGTCGTCGCCTTACGGGCGAGGCGTGAATCGCTTTTCACCGGGCTCTCCATCCGCAGCGCTTCCTCGATGAACGCGGGGATGAGGCTGCGGTCCTCCCGCACCTGCTGCTGGATGTCGGGCCGGTCGCCGAGCACCTGCAGGGCAGCGCTGAGCAACTTGGCGGTGGTTTCCTGCCCGGCGGCAAAAAGGAAGGTGGCCGAGCGAACCACATCGATGATCTCGGGCGTCGAACCGTCCGGGTACTTCGCCTCCGCCAGGTAGGTGAGCACGTCGCCGCGCGGCTCGCGACGTCGATCCTCGATGTAGTGACAGAACTTGTCGTCGAGCCATTCCAGCGGGTTGATGCCGACCGATTCGTGATCGAGGGCACCCACGCGCGCTCCAGGACGATCGGCACCCAGGACGGTGCGGAACTGCGTGTGGTCGTCTTCCGGGACACCCAGCAGGTCGGCGATCACCAAGGTGGCGAACGGCTTTGAGTATTCGCCGATGAACTCGCACTCACCGTTGTGCAGGAACTCGTCGAGCTGACGGTCGGCGAGGCGCCACATGAACTCCTCGTTCTGCTTGAGCCGGCTCGGGGTCAGGAGCTTGGCCAGCACCGATCGAGCCTTGGTGTGGTCCGGCGGGTCCATGGTGACCATGTGCTCGAACATCGGGAACGAACTGCGGTGCTCATCGATCTGTGCGCTGATGTCGTCGCCTTCCGGTGTGAACGGCAGCGGAGGGAACGGCCCGCCGAGCGCGACGATGTTCGAGAACGTGTCGGGGTCCTTGTACACGTCGAAGGCTTCTTGGTAGCCGGTGATGGCAACGACGCCGTAGTGCGGCAGGCGCAGCACCGGGTTCCGACTGCGCAGATAGTCGAAGTAAGGGTGCGGATCTGGGACCAGAGACTGATCGGTGAAGAAGTCGATCGACTCGTAGGTGCTCATCGGATTGCGTCTCCCTGGGCTGGGTTTACCGGTGGTATCGGCGGCAAGCGGTACCGCCACGATGATTTCGAAATCGAGAATGTGCTGAGCACCTGCTTAGCATGGCGGTAATGTCAGGGTCAAGATCAGGGCGCCGCGCCACGATACGATCCGTGTGGTCGGCACGGGATGGCACACAGTACGGAGCAGGGACATGACATCTGCCCGCAGGATCGGGGCGCCGGACGCGAAAAATCGCGCGTTGTTGCTCGACGCCGCCGAGCGGCTGATGCTCGAAGAGGGCTACGCCGCGGTGACGTCGCGGCGTCTGGCGGGCCGGGCGGGGTTGAAACCCCAGCTGGTGCACTACTACTTCCGCACCATGGAGGAGTTGTTCCTCGAGGTCTTCCGCCGCCGCGCCGAGGAAGGCCTCGAAGTGCAGGCACGAGCGCTGCAGTCGGATCAGCCGTTGTGGGCGGTGTGGCGGTTCGGGACCGATCCCGGGTTCACCCAGATTTCGATGGAATTCATGGCGCTGGCCAACCACCGCAAAGACATGCGAGCCGAAATCGCGTACTACGCCGAGCGTTTCCGCGAGGAGCAACAGGAAGCGGTAGCCGCCGCGCTGCACCGCTACGGCGTGCAGAACGAGGACGTGCCACCGGTGGTGTGGACCGTGCTGATGACCAGTCTGTCGCGATTTCTGGTGCTCGAGCAGGCGATCGGCATGTCTGGCGGCCACGCCGAAACCGTGGAACTGGTCGAAAGTTATCTGCGCCGGCTGGAAGGCGAGCCACGGCCCATCGCGGGCGTGCCGCCGTCCTGGGTGGCTCACCAGTGCCGCAGCGAGCAAAGCACCCCTTTGGGCCCGTCCTTGGATACGACGACGGTTCCGTCTACCTCTAGATCACAGTGAAGCCCCGGCGTGCCGGGTTCGGTGCCCGTGCTCGCCACGACCATCGCATACACCTCGGGTTTCGACAGGTTCAGCTCGTAGCTCCAGGGCTTGCCCGGCGCGATGTCGACGTCGACGTGCGGTGTGAACGAGTAGGGGTCGTGGCTGTAGTCAGCAAAAACGGCCGGCTCATGATCCAGGTAATAGATAGCGGTGTAGATCGGATTCTGCGCGCTGACCGTGTACTTGACGTGATGCATGACCGGGTCATCGGCATGTGCCCGTCCGCTGCCCACCAGCACGCCCGATGCCGCCAACAGAGAAGCCAAGGACACGATGGACCCGACGCCCAGCAGTGTCTTCATTTCGGTGGTCATGACGCTCCTCCGGCTGCCGGACGGGATTTGGTGTTGCGGTTCATGAGCCGTTCGGCGGCCTGCCAGTGCGGGTCGGCAACCCATAGCCGTGCAAAGGATGCTATCGCCTCATCAGCAGAAACTCCGCGAATCACGCGCTTTATCTCCGTCGCCGGCCGGCGGGCCAGCGACCTCGCGATGGCTCGCCATCCCTCGTCGGGCGAGTCGAAGACGTGGCGGGGCAACACCCGGTCCACCAGACCGATCCGCTCGGCGTCGACCGCGCTGAGGGCGGTTCCCGAACCGGCCAACAGCAGCGCCTTGCTCTTCCCGACCAGCGAGGCCAGCCGCTCGGCTCCGCCCCAGGCGGGCATGATCTCCAGCTGCACCTGGTTAAAGGCGATCTTGATGTCGTCGGCCGCCACCCTGATGTCGGCGGCGACAGCGACTTCGGCGCCGCCGCCGAACGCGTGACCGTTGAGTGCGGCGATGACGGGCGCGGGGAAGTCTGCCAGCTGGTCGCAGATGGACCGCATCCGCCGTGCCATCGCGGCGGCGTCCTCTTCGGTCCGCAGCGCGCTCAACTCCTTGAGGTCACCGCCGGATACGAAAGCGTGCTCTCCGGCGCCTTTGATGACCAGCGCTTCGGCGCCCGCCGCCGCGTCGATTGCTTTCTCGAGCTGTTCCATGGTGTCCAGGGCGATGGCATTGCGCGCATGGGGGCGATCGATGGTGAGCACCGCCAGCCCATCGTCGATCTCTAGGTCCACCATGCGTCATCGCTCCTCGGACAAGAAACCCGATATTGGCATTCTCTTTTCGCGAGAATAACATCATCGCTGCAGGCCCAGAACTTTCGTCAGCGAGGATGGAGGTGATTCGGTGCGGAACCGAATCCTGGTCGCCGCTGCGGCCCTGACCGTTGCCCTTCTCGGGGGATGCACGTCGCGGTCGTCAACCCAAATCTCGAGTTCGGCATCGGTGACCGTCAACGGCCACGAGCGGACTTTTCACATCGTCAAGTGCGGTCAGAGGGAGTGGACCCGGATGATCGACATCGGCAGCAATTTTTCCGGAGCCGAGGTCATCGTCGACGAGGGTGCGCAACCGGCGGCGACCCAGTCTGTGCGCATCCGGAATGTGGGCGGGTTCAGCGGGATGTACTCCCGGGGTGCCGGCGGCAACGCCGACATGAGCATGACGGGTGACAAGTTCACCCTTAGCGGCAGCGCCAACGGTTACCGGAGCGACAACCCCAGTGAGCCGGCCACCGCCACGTTCAAGATCGTCGTGACGTGCTGATCACGGCGAATCGGGTGTCGGGGGGCCACGTTGCCATTGGGCACCCGTAGAGAATACAATTCTCAAAAATTGCGAAGGAGGATTTCATGGGGCAGTTGTCGCATCGGGAAGACGTCCCGTTTCCGATCTTTGACGCGGATAACCATCTCTACGAGCCACCGGAGGCGCTGACCAAGTTTCTCCCCAAGGAGTACAAGGACTACGTCCAGTACGTGCAGATCAACGGGCGCACCAAGATCGCGATCCGCGGGCACATCAGCAACTACATTCCCAACCCGACGTTTGAGGTCGTCGCCCGGCCGGGTGCCTGGGAGGAGTACTTCAAGTTCGGCAACCCGGACGGCAAGACCAAGCGCGAGCTGTTCGGTGAGCCGATGCGCGCGATCCCGGCGTTCTTCGAGCCCGGCCCGCGCCTGGAGAAGATGAACGAGCTGGGTCTGGACCGCACCCTGATGTTCCCGACGCTGGCCAGCCTGCTCGAGGAACGGCTGCGCGACGACCCGCTCGCCATCCACGTCCTGGTGCATGCGCTGAACGAGTGGCTCGATGAGGTCTGGGGCTTCAACTACCAGAACCGCATCTTCACCACCCCGGTCATCACCCTGCCGATCGTCGAGAAGGCGATCGAGGAGCTGGAATGGGCGGTCAAGCGCGGTGCGCGTTGCATCCTGGTCCGCCCGGCTCCCGTTCCCGGCTTCCGTGGCCCGCGGTCGTTCGCGGTGCCCGAGTTCGACCCGTTCTGGGAGCGGGTCGTCGAGTACGACCTGCTGGTCGGCATGCACTCCAGCGACAGCGGCTATTCCCGGTACACCTCCGAGTGGGACGGTGCCGACCAGGAGATGCTGCCCTTCCAAACCAACGCGATGGGCATCCTCAACGAGTGGCGCCCGATCCAGGACTCGGTGGGCTCGTGGGTGATCCACGGCGCGCTCTACCGCCACCCGAAGCTCAAGGTGGCCATCGTCGAGGCCGGTTCGAAGTGGATGACCCCGCTGCTGGACGGCCTGGCCGAAGTCTTCCGGAAGGCGCCGGAGGCCTTCCCGAGCGATCCGGTCGAGATGGTCAAGAACCGAATCCACGTCAGCCCGTTCTTCGAGGACGGCATCGACGATCTGGTCAACCTCGTCGGTGTGGACCAGGTGCTGTACGGCTCGGACTGGCCGCATCCCGAGGGGCTGGCGGAGCCGACGTTCTACGTCAACGCGCTGTCGCACCTGTCCGTCGACGACCAGGCAAAGATCATGGGCGGCAACCTCGGTCGACTCGTCACGGTGTGACGGACCAGCCGCCGGCCAATCGGGCATGGCAGACCATCCCCGAGATGGTCTTGAGTGCGGCGGACCGCTTCGGCGACGCGGAAGCAGTCGTCGACGGTCCGTTGCGTCTCACCTTCACCGAAGTTGTTGAGCGAATACGTTGCGCCGCAGGATCTTTCGCTGACCTCGGTATTGGCAAGGGTGACCGGGTCGCGATCTGGGCGCCCAACTCGGCCGAGTGGATCATCGCGGCGTTCGGGTTGCTCACGGCGGGCGGCGTGCTCGTCCCGGTCAATACGCGATTCAAGACCGAGGAAGCGGGCGACATCATCGTCCGCAGCAAGGTGAAGGCCGTCCTGGTCCAAAAGGGCTTTCTGGACCAGGATTACACCGCGCCCGCGGGGACACCCGTCATCGATCTGAAGTCCGACTTCCTGTCCAGCGGTTCGCCATTCGAGCGGCCGGTGACCGGAACCGACATCTCGGACATCATCTTCACCTCGGGCACGACCGGCCGGCCCAAGGGTGCGATGCTGAATCACCGCCAAACGCTGCGGATGTATGAGGAATGGGCGACGCTTGCGGACCTGCGCCAGGGGGACCGCTATCTGCAGATCAACCCGTACTTCCACACGTTCGGCCTGAAGGCGGGCCTGGTGACGTCCTTCCTCCGCGGCGCGACGATGCTGCCGGTCGCGGTTTTCGACGTCGACACCGTGGTGGATCTCATTGAACGCGAACGCATCACGATGCTTCCCGGGCCCCCGACGCTCTACCACTCATTGCTTACTGTCGCCGACAAGTCCAAGCTGTCGACGCTGCGGGCCGCGGTGACCGGCGCCGCCGACATCCCCGTCGAACTGGTCCGTCGTATCCACGGCGAACTGCCGTTCCAGACGTTGATGACGGGCTACGGGCTGACCGAGGCCGGCAACGTGACGCTGTCCCGGCCGGGGGATTCCTTCGAGGATGTGGCCACCACCGCGGGCCTACCCTGCGACGGAGTCGAGGTGCGCATCGCCGGCGACGGCGAGGTGGTGGTCCGCGGCTACGGAGTCATGCAGGGCTACCTCGACGATCCCGCGGCCACGGCCCAGGCGATCGACGCCGAGGGCTGGCTGCACACCGGTGATCTGGGGAAGTTCGACGATGCGGGTCGGCTGCGGATCGTCGGCCGCAAAAAGGACATGTTCATCGTCGGCGGCTTCAATGCCTATCCGGCCGAGATCGAGGGCTTCCTGCTCAACCACCCGGCCGTCGCGCAGGCGGCGGTCATCGGCGTCCCCGATGAACGGATGGGTCAAGTGGGCAAAGCGTTTGTGGTGCGCAAAGGCGACGTCAGTGCCGACGAGTTGATCGGCTGGTGTCGTGACCGCATGGCCGGGTTCAAGGTGCCGCGCGCGGTACAGTTCCTTGATTCACTCCCACTCAACGCGACGGGGAAGGTGATG
>NZ_JAICZA010000114.1 GCF_025933915.1 Mycobacterium sp. | reverse complement strand
GTTGGAGTCGGCCGAGCCTTCGGAGTTCACCTTGACGAACCGATCCGACAATCGGCGGATCCGGATCATCAGCGCGGCCGTCGGGCTGGTGCTGCCGTCGAGATAGCCGCCCAGCTCCTCGGCGCTGACCCCGATGCGGGATGCGAATTCCTGCTGGGCCAGGCCCGATCGGTCGATCAGCAGCCGCACGTGGCGAGCCACTTCGGCGCGCTCGTTGGCGTCCAGGTGGGCGCGGGCGCGCTCGAGCACCTCCCACAGCGCCTTGGCGATGCCGTAGGGCCGGGTGCCTTCGAGGACCTCTTCGACCTGGCGGGCGGTGCGCCCGTACGGGTCGCGCTTCAACGCGCCTGCGATGCGCTTCCAAGTGGCGATGTCGCCGCCCTGCAGGGCGGAACGGATGGCGGCGGTCGGCCAGAACTCCACCGGCTGGTCGAGGTCCGGAACGGATCCGGACGGCCCATTACCGCGGTTGCGCTGCTCAGCGGCCGGCCGGCGGGGCGGTGGTGGGGGGCGTCGGTCTGGTGCCAACGTCACCTCGCCTCCTCCAGCATCGCCACCGCCACGGACAGGCAGCGCTCCCTGATCCCCTCCCAGTCCGAGTTGGCATCGGCTTCCGGCCCCTGGTCTTCCGGGTAGTCGCACGGATCGGGATCGGCGAGTCGACGGACCAACTGGGTGGCGATCCATTGCCGCCTGGATGATCCACAACAGTAATACCTGTCCATTCCTGCCAGCACCACCGCGGCGGTCTCGGGCTCCAACGAATCGACCATGTCTGCGAAGTCGGCATAATCGCGGCGACTGTTACGGCACATGATCAGGTAGCCCTTGAGACGCAGGGTCTCCGCGCCGGTCGGGACCAGCAACCGGTCGCCGGTGGGCAGCTGCACGTTGGTGGTCTCCACCGGGCTGCGCCGCGCGTACCTCGGCCGGTCGGTGGCCCCCGCCTGCTCGGCATCCGGGTCCGTCTCGAGGGCGTCGATCGCGACCGAGAGCCGACCCCGCCACAGCGTCACCGGGTGAACCGGCCGTTGCGCCCCCGCGATGGCTTTGGCGATGCCGTTGCGCGACGTCAGCCCGCCGACCAGCTTTTTGGCGCCCGGCGAACCGTTGCCATGGCCGTTGGTGGTCTTCTTCTCCCCCGGGGCCACCCCGACCGCGAGCTTCGCCTCGCTCAGGGCGACCTGGTGCGGGATCTGCCCGGGCCCCAGGCCGCGGGTCTGATCGTCATCAGGGGCCGCCGATGTCTGTCCGGCGTTGCGCCCGCAGCCACTGAAGGCCAGCGGATCGGTCACGCAGATCGCGTCGGGCGCCAGGTGCTTGAGCTTGGCCGCGGACTTGAGCACCATCCGCAGGTCGGCATTGGGTGCCACCAGCGCCGAGATGTCGTCGGGGATGACCACGACGTCGCCGAGGTCGACCTCCGGCAGCGGCCTGTCGAAGTCGACCGACGGCAGAACGCGGGACAGCCACGGCGGCAGCCACCAGTTCCACTGGGCGAACATCGCCATCAACGCCGGAACCATCACTAGCCGCACCACGGTGGCGTCCACGGCGATCGCGACCGCGCACGCCACACCGATCTCGGCCACCAGCGGCATACCGGCGAACGCGAAGCCGATGAACACCGCGATCATGATCAGCGCCGCGCTGGTGATGGTGCGGGCGCTGGTGCTGACGCCGTACGCGACCGCGTCACGGGTGTTACCGGAGTGCAGGAACCGCTCCCGGATGCGGGCGAGCAGGAAGATCTCGTAGTCCATCGACAACCCGAAGGTCATCGCGAGCACCAGCGGGGGAACGGTGCTGTCGATCGAGCTGATCTGGGCGAAGCCCAGATCCTTCAGCCACCCCCACTGGAACACCATCACCAGGCTGCCGTAGGCGGCCGCGACCGACAGCAGCGTCATCAGGACGCCCTTGAGCGCCAAGAACACCGAGTGAACGGAGACCAGCAGCATCACGAACGCGATCAGCGCGACGATCGCCAGCACCAGCGGCTCGGTCTTGGACACCTGGTCGTCGAAGTCCTTGATCAACGCGGTCGGGCCGCCGACCTCCACGCGTGCCGTTCCGAGCTCGGGGACCTTCGGCAGCTGGGCGCGCATCCAGCCCACGGCTTCGCGGGCCCGCATGTCCTCGGGATCCACCGACAACACCGCGGACAGCAGGGCGCTGCCGTTGTCCTCGGCGAATTGGGGAGGCGACACCGACACGATGTTCGGCGCCTGCGCCATCCGCTGCCGGACCGCGCCGACGGTGTGGCTGTGTTCGGGTGAGGCCGCCCCGCCCTCGGGGAAGTTGATCAGCACCCGGATCGGGCCCAGCGCGCCCGGACCGAGCGCCTGGGCCGCCGCGCCGACCCCGGCGCGGATTTCGTGGGACGAGTCGAACTGGCGTAACAGGCTGTTGCCCAACACCATCGACGCCGCGGGCGCGGCCATGAGGAGCAGCACCAACGATGCCGCCAGCGCGGACATCCACGGCCGGCGCATCACCCACCCGATCCACCGGTTCCAGAACCGCGACTGGGTGCTTTCGGGCCGCCGCGACCAGTGCAGGAAGCCCGACCGCTTGGCGGCCGCCCGCCCGAACGTGGCCAGCGCCGCCGGCGTCAGGGTCGTCGAGGTCAGCATCGCCACCGCGACGGCCAGGATCGCGCCGGTGGCCATCGATTTCAGCGCCGGGGTGTTGATCACGTAGATCCCGGTGAGGGAGGCGATGACGGTCGCCCCGGACAACACCACGGCCAGTCCGGAGGTGGCCATCGCGGCGTCGACGGCCTCGCGGGGCTGACGTCCGGTCCGCAGTTCCTCCCGGAAGCGCATCAAAATGAACAGCGAATAGTCCACCGCGAGCGCGATCCCGAACATGGACACCGTCGAGGTCACGAACACCGACATGGTGGTGTAGGCGGACAGCAGGTAAACCAGGCCCATGGTCACCACGACCGTGCAGATGCCCAGCGCAAGCGGGATCGCCGCGGCGGCCAGTGACCCGAATACGGCGAGCAGGACGATCAGGATGACCGGCAGATTCCACTTCTCGGCGGCGGCGATGTCGTGCTTGGTGTTGGCGGCCGCGGCGGCGCTCAGCGCGCCCTGCCCGATGACGTAGAGCCGCACCCGCCCATTCGCGGTCTGCCCGGGTTGATCGCCCTTGATGCCCACCTTCGTGCGCAGCTTCTTGGCGACGTCGCTCGTGTTACGGGAATCCAGCCGCACCGACAACACGTACGGCCGGTCGGGTTGCGGCGGCCGCTGGGCGGGGTTGGGGATCTCCGCGGTGCCCGGGATCTCGGCGGCGAGCCGCCTCAACTGTGCCACCGCGTCGTTCATGTCCTGGTAGCTGGCGTCGGCGCGAGGGGCGGCCACCAGCGCCAGCGACGATCCGCCCTGGTCGTGGTAGAGCTCCTCGAGCTGGTCGTGGACCGCCAGCGACTGGGAACCGGCCACGTCGAAACCCCCGCCGGTGAGGTTTCCGGACTGCGTCAGCGCCAGGTAGACCGCCGGAACCAATGCCAGCAACCAGCCTGCGAAGACCAACCAGCGGTACTTACGCAGGCTGCGGCTGAGGCGCATCATTAACTGCTGGATTTTTCTCGCTCCCCGGTTCTCGCATAACGCGTGCAGGCGACGATACCGCAGCACACTGTGCTATATGTGGGCTTATCTAGTTCCTGAGCTGCGGTGACAGCGTCGTTGCCAAGACGCTGCGAAGTCGTTGTGAACCGGTGATCAAGCGGGATCTCGGTCACATACGCAGTTCGGGGCTGGCAGGGGTTATATCGGCGATGGCAGGATGTCGGTTGGCCTGGCGGGGCCCCGGGGGACGCGGGGGACCCAGCGATCAGTGGGGCCGTCTATTGCGGCCGTTTGCGAGGCGCCGACTTTTGGCGGGCCGCCGCGAACTGTGAGGAGCTATTCATGACGACAGGCAGCGCTGGACGGCGTCGCAGAATCTTCGCCGGGCTCGTCGCCGCCACCGTGCCCGGTGCCGCCCTCGCGGTGCTCGCCGGGCCGCCGGCGACCGGCGCCAACGACCCGTGCGCGGCCAGCGAGCTCGCCCGGACGATCGGCTCGGTCTCCAAGTCGATGGGTGACTACCTGGATTCGCACCCGCAGACCAACCAGACGATGACCTCGATGATGCAGCAGCAGGCCGGGCCGCAGTCGTTGAACGGGCTGAAGTCCTATTTCGACGCTAACCCCAAGGTCGCGGGCGATATGACGTCGATCGCGCAGCCGCTGACCAACCTGTCGCTGCAGTGCAAACTGCCGATCTCGATTCCCCAGGCGATGGGCATGATGCAGCAGGCGCAGGGCGCGGCCGGTGCGCTGCCCGGTAACCCGTCGGGCGTCTCGCCGCTGGGCGGGACGGGCGCTCCTCCCGCCGCGCCGCTGCCGGCTCCTCCCGCCGCGACCAACCCGCTCCCGGGCCCGCCGCGCGGCAACACCGTCGGCTAGTTGTCGGTTTCCGGATTCCGATCGGGCGGTAACGGCCCCTGCAGGGCGGTCTCGGTCGGGTCGGCGGACGGGTCGCTCGGCAGCTGCACGATGGGAAGCGGACCCGTGATCGGATCGTCGTCCGAATCGGCGACGTTCTCGGTGCGGAACACGAAGAAGAACACCACCCAGCCGACCGCGGCGATGAGCAGCCAGCTGATCAGCCGGTAGATCAGCATGGCCGAGATCGCGCTCGACAGCGACATCCCACTCGAGACCAGCCCCGGCACCAGCACCGCCTCGACGACCAGCAGACCGCCGGGCATCAGCGGGATGGTGCCGACCGCGCGGGCGGCCGCGTAGGCGACGGTCAACCCGGCCACCGACGCGTGGTCCCCTGCGGCGTAGGCGGCGAACCCGAGGCAGGCGACGTCGGCGACCCAGTTGAACATCGACCACCCGAACGCCACCCCCAGGTCGCGCCGGCCCAGGCTCACCGATTCGAGTTGCCTCAGCGTCTCGCGCCACTTGTCCAGGCCGGTGTCCGCCGGCCGCCCGCGAACCGAGTTGACCCACGCCAGAACCCGGCTGCCGATGCCCTCGATCAGCTCCGGCCGCGAAGCGACGGCCTGCGCCAGGAGCAGCAGCGCGACGAAACCGCCGAGGGTGAACAGCAACGAGAACGGGTTGTTCTTCGCGCCGAGCAGGAAAGCCCCGCCCAACCCGAGCAAAGCCAATCCCACCGCCTGCAGCACGCCCGACATCACCAGCTGCCACGACGCCACCACCGTCGAGGCGCCCCAGAGCCGCTGCTGGCGAAACAGGAAAGTCGCCGACAGCACCGGTCCGCCGGGCAGCGTGGTGCTCAGCGAGTTGGCGGCATAGAACGCGGCCTCCGAACGCAATTGCTTGACGTGCACCCCGGCCGACCTGAGCAGGGTGCGCTGGATCTGAGCAAAGCTGTGCATCGACGCGGCCGCCGCCACCACCGATGCGAGCAACCACCACCAGTTCGCCTCGTACAGGCTCATCCAGCCTTTGGCCAGCTGATCCCAGCCCAGTGAAACCTCGACGGCAAGCACGATGGCAACCATGCCGAGGATGACCCACCGCACCCACCAGTACTTCCCGCGCGGGGTTTGTTCGCGCGGGAAGTCGAGATGGTGGGCGGGCGCGTCGTGCGACACGTGATTTAGGGTAACGGTGCAGGTGGCGCCGCGATCGCTGCGCGCCGCCGACTGTGTCGCCGTCGTGACCGGATCGTGCCGGCTCCGACGGCTGCAGGCGACCCGCAGGCGCCTCGGAACGGGTTCGGAGCGGCACCAGCGCCCCTTGCGGCCGATAGGCTGGCCAGATGTCAGCAAACATCGACGACGCCTCGGTTGAACCCGTCATACGCAAGACCGCAGCCTGGGCGTGGCGGTTGCTCGTCATCCTGGCGGCCGCGGTCGCCCTGTTGTGGGTGATCCAGAAGCTGGAAATCATCGTCGTTCCGGTGCTGGTGGCGCTGCTGTTGAGCGCGTTGCTGCTGCCGGTGGTCGACTGGCTGGACCAACGGGGCCTGCCCCGTGGCGGCGCGGTGGCGTTGGTGTTGCTGGGCGGCTTCGCGATCCTGGGCGGCATCCTGGCCTTCGTCATCCTGCAGTTCATCGACGGTCTGCCCGGTCTGACCGAACAGGTGGCGCAGAGCATCGAGTCGACCCGCCGGTGGCTGATCAACGGGCCGACGCATCTGCGCAGCGAACAGATCGACAGCGCGGGCAACGCGGCGATCGAGGCGCTGCACAACAATCAGGCGAAGCTGACCAGCGGTGCACTGTCTACCGCGGCTACCGTCACCGAGCTGGTCACGGCGGCGGTGCTGGTGCTGTTCACGCTGATCTTCTTTCTCTACGGCGGGCGCAACATCTGGCAGTACGTGCTCCAGGTCATCCCGTCGGACGTTCGCGCCCGGGTGCACGAGGCTGGCAAGGCCGGGTACGGGTCGCTGATCGGGTATGTGCGGGCCACCTTTCTGGTGGCGCTGACCGACGCGGCCGGGGTCGGTGCCGGCTTGGCGATCATGGGCATCCCGCTGGCGCTGCCGCTGGCCTCCTTGGTGTTCCTGGGTGCCTTCATCCCGCTGATCGGTGCGCTGATTTCGGGCCTGCTGGCTGTGGTGGTCGCCCTGTTGGCCAAGGGCATCGTGTACGCGCTCATGACGCTGGGTGTGTTGATCGCGGTCAATCAGGTCGAGGCCCACCTGCTGCAACCGCTGGTGATGGGCCGCGCGGTCTCGATTCACCCGCTCGCCGTGGTGCTGGCCATTGCCACCGGCGGCGTGCTCGCCGGGATCGTCGGCGCGCTGCTGGCCGTCCCGACGGTCGCATTCCTCAACAACGCGTTCCAGGTGCTGCTGGCGCCGAATCCCGAGGCGGAAGCCGAAAAACAGACCGAGGAGGCGGACGAGACGAACGCCATCCTGCAAGCCGAACCGGACAAACCCGGGGACGGCTCCGGCTGATACAGCTTCAGCAGGCGCCGAAGCGCTTGCCCTATAGCCGTCCCTCGCGCCGCAGCAGATCCGCCGCGGACAGCCCGCCGCCGGAGCGGCGCCGCTGCCGCGCCGGGTCTCCGTTTTCGGCCTGGCCGCGCGGGTTCACCTGCTCGCCGGCGGCGTCGCTGTTGGTGTCGTCGGGACGGTTGCCCGGGACGGGGATGGCCCGCGTCTGATCGCCGGACGGCGGCGTCGCCGGCGCCGGGGGCCGCTTCGGCGCCTGCGGTGCCTGCGGCGCCTTTGGTGCGGCCGGCCGGTCCCGGGCAGGGGCGCCCTGTGCCGAGAACCGCGTCGTCTTGGCTTCGGTCGGCTGACTGGGCCGGGCCGGGATGCGGGTGGTGTCCACGCTGTCGTCCGCCCCGGATCGCGTCGTCGTCGTGCTCGAGGACGGTTCTTGCGCGGGCCTGGGCTCCGGCGGGGCGGCCGGCCCCGGGTGCGCCGGGCGCGACGGCTCCAGCGGGCCGGGATGGGTGGGGTCGTGCGGTGGGCGAGGTGCCGCGGCGACCAGGCTGGCCGCCACCGGCGGCCGCGCGGGCCGCCCGTTGAGCGTCGGCCGCTTGCGCTCGTCGGGCAGGTCGATCTCGCCCAGCCCGATCTTGTTCTGCAGCCGGCGGGCCCAGCGCGGCGCCCACCAGCAGTCGTCGCCGAGCAACTTCATCACCGACGGCACCAGGAACATCCGGACGACGGTCGCGTCCAGCAGCAGCGCCGCCATCAGACCGAACGCCAGATACTTCATCAACACCAAATCGGAGAACACGAACGAACCGGCGACCACGGCCAGGACCAGCGCGGCGGCCGTGATCAGGCGCCCGGTGGTCGCGGTGCCGATGCGGATGGCCTCGGCGGTCGACATGCCGCGTTCGCGCGCCTCAACCATGCGCGAGACCAGGAACACCTCGTAGTCGGTGGCCAGACCGAAGCCGACGGCGACAACCAGCGCGATCACCACCACCATCAGCGGGGTTGGCGTGAAATTCAGCACCCCCGACAAGTGGCCGTCGACGAAGATCCAGGTCAGGATCCCCATCGTGGAGCCCAGCGTCAGCGCGCTCATCACCGCGGCCTTGACGGGCAACACCACCGAGCCGAACGCCAGGAACATCAACAGCATGGTGGCGCCGAGCAACAGCACCAGCATCAGCGGAGCCTTGTCGAACAGGCTGTGGATGCTGTCCTGTTCCAGCGCCGGCGTGCCGCCGACGTAGATGTTCAGCCCCTTCGGGGGGTTCACCGCCCGCAGTTCGGTGATCTTCTTGGCGGCGTCATTCTTATTGACCAGCCCGTCCTGGATCACCCGCACCGAGCCGTCCTTGGGCACCGTCGTCCCGTTCGGGCCCGCGACGCAGGGGTTGCCGGCGATGGTCGGGCAGGCGCGCTCCTCCCATTGCTTGTCGGTGAACCCACCGATCGACGAAATCCTGTTGCGGATGTCGGCCACCTGCTGATCGGTGACCTTGCTGTGGTTGTCGCTCTGGATCACTACCGTCAACTGCTCGGTCCGGTAGCCGGAGAATCGCTTGTCGAAGTGTTCCTGCGCCAGGCGTACCGCATTGTCGGGCGGGAGGTACTTCTCGCTCATGCCCCCGAACGACAGGTTGCCCAGCGGAATGACCAGCAAGATCATGCCGACGGCGATCGGGATGGCGAACGCCAGCGGCCGCTTCATCACCCAGTTGACCAGCTTGCCCCAGAAGCCGGCCTCGACCTCTTCGCGGGTCTTCGTCTTCTGCAGCCGGTCGGCGAGCCAGTTCAGGTAGGCACGCGAATACTTCCAGTTGCGCAGGAACGGCACCCGGAACGCGGTCCGCACCCCCAGCGCGTCGACGTGCCGACCGAGGATGCCCAGGCACGCGGGCAGGAACGTGATCGACAGCAGCGCGGCGAGCCCCACCGCCGCGAAGATTGCGTAGGTCAGCGAATGCACGAAGCCCTGCGGTAACACCAGCAGGCTGGCGCTCGAAGCGATGATCAGCACCGCCGAGAACGTCACGGTGCGACCGGCCGTCATGACCGTTCTTCGCACCGCGGCTTCGGTGTCGTAGCCCTCGGCGATCTCCTCCCGGAACCGGCTCACCACGAAAAGCCCGTAGTCGATCGCGATGCCCAGGCCGATCAGCGAGACCACCGGCTGGGCGAAGAAGTGCACCGGCCCGAACGCGGCGACCAGCCGCAGGATGCCCAGCGAGCCCGCGATGCTCAGCCCACCCACGATGGCCGGCAGGCCGGCGGCGACCGCGCCGCCGAACACCAGGAACAGCACGACCGCCACCAGCGGCACCGCGAGGACCTCCATGCGGCGCTGGTCGGTGGCGATGGTGCCGGTCAGGGCGTTGGCGATCGGCTCGAGGCCGGCCAGCTCCACGTTGCCGCCACCGAGCTTCTGCAGGTCCGGCGCGATGGCCTTGTAGTTGTTGAGGATGCTGTCGTCGTCGTCGCCCTTGAGCGGAATGGACACGAAGGTGTGCTTCTTGTCCTCGCTGACCATGCCCTTGATGAGCGGGTTGTCGCTATTGGGTGCGGCCAGCCAGCCCGCCCAGCCGACGACCTCGTCGGGATGATCGGCCTTGAACTTGTTGAGTTCGGCGACGACTTTGTCCCGCCATGCCGGGTCGTCGACCGTCTTTCCGTCGGGGGTGGTGAACGTCGCCACCACGTGGCTGGTGCGGTCCCGGCCGTAGGTCTCATCCCCCAGCACCGAGGCCCTGACGGATTGACTGCCTTCGTCGTAGAAGCCGCTCTGTGTAACATGCTTGCCCAGGCTGATTCCGAAAACGCCGCCGAGAAGACACAGAGCTACCGTGACCCCGATCACGATGTACCGATACCGGTACACAGTTCGACCCCACCAGGCGAACACGCAAGCTCCTTACTGGATCGTCAACGACCCGCGCACCGGTTTTCCAGTGTCACACACGCGCGGTCAACAGCGCTGACAGCGGCCGGAACGGCTGCA
The DNA here is from genome assembly GCF_025933915.1 of Mycobacterium sp. Classification (GTDB taxonomy): domain Bacteria; phylum Actinomycetota; class Actinomycetes; order Mycobacteriales; family Mycobacteriaceae; genus Mycobacterium. Next base: position 5,539 of record NZ_JAICZA010000114.1, on the reverse strand, counting down.
GCCACGCTCCCTGATCAGGCAGCGAATCTAGTCCGATCCGCGGCAACGGTTCCCGGAAGACGCCGGCGATGTCCTCCAGATCGACGAAGTCCAAGGTATCCGACGCTAGCGCCCAACTCGCCTGTTCGCGAAATCCGATCACTTGGACGCTGATTCCGGTTCGGGCGATCTCCTCCAGCGGCTGACGGAACGCTTGGCCGTCGGCCGACGCCACCACCAGAGCCGCCAGCCCTTCGGTGCGCCGCAGGTCGATATGGGCCAGCATGTCGCGGTCGACATCGCTGTCCTCGTCGATCTTCGGCTTGGCGAACACCGCGAACCCCACGTTACGAAGGGCGTCCACCCAGGGCCGGACGACGTCGGCGCTGCCCGGCGCGATGTTGGTGAACACGGTGGCCTCGGGTTCGACCACGGCGCCCGGATTCTCGGCGCTGACCTCGGCGGTGCGGGACAGCAGCCAGCGGCCCAGGGCGTCGAACCGCGGGCGCTCCAACGCTGTCGGGCGGCGGCCCAGGATCGAACCCAGGCCCATGTCGAGATTGGGGGCGTCCCAGACCAGCAACACGCGACCGCCCGGAGGCGAGAAATCGCCCGGGGCCGCGACGGCATCGCCGGACAGCACCGCCGGCGGCGCGACGGGTTCCGCTCCGGCGGCGGTCGCTTCAGTCAGGCTCATCACTCATCGCCTACTCATCGTCTAAGCCAAACGAACTCGGTGACGGCGCTACCCGCTTCTTGGGCTTTGGTCTCGTACTTGGTGGTCGGGCGAACGGTCGAGATGGGCAGCCGGCCGTCGGGGTCCGCCCGACGGAACCCGGATGCGCCCGCGCCGAGGGCGGCGATGTGTTCGGCGTAGCCGGCGTGGTCCGTCGCAATGTGCAGGACACCACCAGGGAGTAGCCGGTCGGCGATCAAGTCAACCGTGCCCGGCTGCAGGAACCGGCGTTTGTGATGCCGCGCCTTGGGCCACGGATCGGGGAAGAAGACGCGGACCCCGGTCAGCGAGGCCGGGGCGATGAGCCGCTGCAGCACGTCGAGCGCGTTGCCGCGGATCAACCGGATGTTGCTCACGTTGTCGCGGTCGATCGCGCACAGCAACTGCGCCAGCCCCCGCCGGTAGACCTCCACCGCGATCACATCGACATCGGGCTCGTCCTTGGCCATCGCCAGCGTCGATATGCCGCTGCCGCAACCGATTTCGAGCACCAGCGGTGCTTGGCGCCCGAACCACGAGCGGGTGTCGAGCGGCGGTTCGTCGCAGTCGGGTTCGCCGGCCGGAGCGCCCACTGACAGGCCGAGTTCGGGCCAGCGCCGTTCCCAGGTCTGGCGCTGGGCATCGGACAGGGCGGATCGTCGTGACCGGAACGCGGTCGCCGGGAGATAGCGCGCCTCGGAGCCGCCCGATTCCCCAATCGGGGTGTCGGGGGGCATTGCCACCCCGCGCTGCGCATGCATTTGTCCATGGTGGCCTATGAACCCCGGATGTAGCCGCCCCTGGTCCGGATTGATACCCAACAGTTGCCTTCAACTGGTAACTGATAAACGGTGGCTCGCATCTTGGTGACGTGGATGCCACCATTCGGTGGGACCGCCCGGCGCCGGCGCTGCACCCAGTAGCGGCAGAGCCGGCCGGGCGGGCGGGTCATTCGGACCGAACAGGCGGGATATGAGGGGACCAGGACACCAGAGTTTCGTCGACGAGCTGGCACGTTTTGCCGACGGCGTTGTCGACCCGCGCGTGACGGCGATCGCCCGGCGATCCGCCGCGCCCCTGCGCGTGGTCGTTCGCGGCCGTCCGGGGGTCGGTCGTCGCACGGTGGCCCGCGCCCTGGACCGGGCGGGCGCCGCGTGGGGCATTTCGGCGGACCTCGGGGTGCCGTCGTCGGCGCCCGATCCCGGCGCCGACGCGGTGGTCTACGTGGTCGCGGAGGTGATCAAGCCCGAGGACGCCCACGCCCTCGCGGCCGCCGAGCACCCCGTGGTGGCGGTGCTGAACAAGGCCGATCTGACGGGCTCGCTGTCGGGCCGCGGCGACGGGCCGATCGCGGCGGCGCGGGCGCGGTGCGCCGATCTGTCGGCGCTGGTCGGTGTGCCCCTGGAGCCGATGATCGGACTGCTGGCGGTCGCGCTCGACGGCCTGGATGACGGTCTGTGGGCGGCGCTGCATGCGCTGGCCACTCATCCCGGCGCCGCCGCGTGCCTCGATGGCTCGTTCGCCGGGTTCCTGGGGTCGGGCGCCCCGGTGCCGACCGGCGTGCGTCAGCGCTTGCTGGACACCCTGGATCTGTTCGGCACCGCGCTGGCCGTCGCCGCCATCCGCCAGGGCAGGACCCCGGCGCAAGTGCTCACCCTGCTGCGCCGGGTGAGCGGTGTCGACGCCGTCCTGGGCAAGGTCGGCGCGCTCGGCGCCGAGGTTCGCTACCGGCGGGTGCTCGAGGCCGTCGGGGAATTGGAGGCGCTGGCCGTGGGCGGCGGCGGGCTGGGCGAGCAGATCGGCGGATTCCTGTCCCGCGACGACACGGTGGTCGCCCGGATGGCGGCGGCCGTGGACCTGGCCGAGGCCGCCGGGTTGGACGCGGACGATTCCGGGTTCGCCGACGCGGCTCGCTACCCGTCCGCGCACCTGCCCCGCGCGGTGCGATGGCAGCGCTACAGCCGCGCCTCGATGAGCGAACTGCACCGCACCTGCGGCGCGGACATCGCCCGCGGATCGCTGCGGCTGTGGTCGCAGGCCCGCGCGTCACTGCCGGGGGAATCCTGGTGAGCGGCGAGGGAAACAACGATCCCGTCGCGCAGGTGGATGCGTTGGTGGCAGCGGCCGCGCCGGGTTTGGATCCGCCGGCCGTTCACCGCCGCGACGTGGTGTTGGTGACCGGCCCGTGGATGGCCGGGGTGAGCTCCGTGGCCGCGGCGCTGGGGGATCGGCTGCCGCAGCACAAGTTCGTGGAGTCGGCGGACCTGGGACCCGGCGAGGTGCCGTTGGCGGTGGTGTTCGTCGTGTCCGCGGCGTCCCACCTGACGGCCTCCGACTGCGCCCTGCTGGAAGCCGCGACCGAGCACACCGACGCGGTGGTGGGGGTGGTGTCCAAGATCGACGTGCACCGCACCTGGCGTGAGGTCGTCGCCGCCAACCGCGCCGCCCTGGCCGCGCACGCACCCCGCTACGGCCGGGTGCCCTGGGTGGGTGCGGCGGCCCTGCCCGATCTGGGTGAGCTGGACGTTGACGAACTCGTCGACACCGTCTCGGCGCAACTCGACGACGCCGACCTCGCGCAGCGAAACAGGTTGCGGGCGTGGGAATCTCGCTTGCAGGCTGTCATGCGGCGGATTGACCGCGACGTCGAGGGCTCCGGTCGGCGGGCACGGGTCGAGGCGCTGCGGGAAGAACGCAGCACCGCGTTGCAGCAGCGACGCCAGGCCAAAAGCGAACGCACCATCACGCTGCGCGGTCAGATCCAGCAGGCCCGGGTGCAGTTGTCCCACTCCGCGCGTAACCGGTGCGCGACGGCGCGCACCGAACTGCAGGAACTCGCGGCCGGATTGTCGCGGGGCGACATGTCCGGCTTCGAGGCGCACACGCGCGCCCGGCTCGACGAGGTGGTGGCCGAGGTCGGCGACGGCACCGACACGCACCTGGCCGACGTCGCGCAGGTGGTGGGTGTGCCGATGGACCTGCCTGGGCTCGAGAAGCTCCCGCAGGTGGACGTCTCGGCGCCGCCGCTGAAGTCGCACCGCCAGGAAACCTGGCTGATGATCCTGCTCGGCGTCGGGTTCGGACTCGGGGTGGCGCTCACGCTGAGCCGGCTGATGAGCGGCGTGGTCTCGCGGCTCAACCCCGCACTGGCCGTCGTCGCGGCCGTGGTGTGCGTCGTGATCTCGGTGGCGCTCACCTTCGTGGTGATCAACATCCGCGGCCTGCTGCGCGATCGGGCGTTGCTGGATCGCTGGGCGGGCGACGCGACCGCCTCGCTGCGGTCGGTGGTCGAGGAACTCGTCGCCACCCGGGTGCTGGTCGCCGAGGCGGTGCTGAGCAAAGCGTTGCTGGCCCACGACGAGGCCGAGAACACGCAGGTGTCGGCCGCCGTCGGCGTCATCGACACCGAACTGCGCGAGCACGCGCTGGCGGCCGCGCGGGCCGCGGCCGCGCGGGATCGCGAGATGCCCGCGGTCGCCGCCGCGCTGCAGGCCGTGCGTGCGGAACTCGGAGAACCGGGTATACCACCGGCTGAAAGTCCAGCCGGCGACGTCGGCGGCGAGGACACTGAAAAACCCGCTTCGAGGAGCGAAGATGGCGACCCGTTGGGAGCTTCTGAATCGTTGTTGTGAGAAGGCTTATACCTGCCCGAGACCTCCCCGACAAGCTCCTCACGATAACCTGTAGTTAACGCCACCAAGTCCTTAATTATGTGGGCGACGGCATACCGAGCAGCACCAGCCCGATACGCAACGAATCCAGGAGAGTTCGATGACCTCAGCGACCATTCCCGGTTTGGACACAGCACCCACGAACCACCAGGGCCTGCTGTCATGGGTGCAGGAGGTTGCCGAGCTCACCCAGCCCGACCGGGTGGTTTTCGCTGACGGCTCCGACGAGGAGTTCAACCGGCTGGCCACCCAACTGGTCGAGGCCGGCACGCTGAAGAAGCTGAACGAGAAAAAGCGTCCCAACTCCTACCTGGCGCTGTCCGACCCGTCCGACGTGGCCCGGGTGGAGTCGCGGACCTTCATCTGTTCCGAGCGCGAGATCGACGCCGGCCCGACCAACAACTGGATGGACCCGTCCGAGATGCGGTCCACGATGAAGGACCTGTACCGCGGCTGCATGCGTGGCCGCACCATGTGGGTGGTGCCGTTCTGCATGGGTCCGCTGGGCGCCGACGACCCGAAGCTGGGTGTGGAGATCACCGACTCCGAGTACGTCGTCATCTCGATGAAGGTGATGACCCGGATGGGCAAGGCCGCCCTGGAGAAGATGGGCGACGACGGGTTCTTCGTCAAGGCGCTGCACTCGGTGGGTGCGCCGCTGGAGGACGAAGCGGGACTTAAAAAAGAGGACGTGCCGTGGCCGTGCAACGACACCAAGTACATCACCCACTTCCCGGAGACCCGCGAGATCATGAGCTACGGCTCGGGCTACGGCGGCAACGCGCTGCTGGGCAAGAAGTGCTACGCGCTGCGGATCGCGTCGGCCATCGCCCACGACGAGGGCTGGCTCGCCGAGCACATGCTGATCCTCAAGCTGATCTCGCCGGAGAACAAGGCGTACTACATCGCCGCGGCGTTCCCGTCGGCGTGCGGCAAGACGAACCTCGCGATGCTCGAGCCCACCCTGCCGGGCTGGAAGGTCGAGACGATCGGCGACGACATCGCCTGGATCCGGTTCGGCGAGGACGGCCGGATGTACGCGGTGAACCCGGAGAACGGTTTCTTCGGGGTGGCGCCGGGCACCGACTGGCACACCAACCCGAACGCGATGCGCACCATCGCCAAGGGCAACTCCATCTTCACCAACGTCGCGTTCACCGATGACGGCGACATC
>NZ_JAICZA010000038.1 GCF_025933915.1 Mycobacterium sp. | reverse complement strand
TAGTCGACGTCGATGCGACGGGCGCGAACGTTGTCGGCCGCGCAGCGTTGCATCAGTTCGGTCAGCGCGTCCACCTCGCCGGACACCACCACCGCCGAAGCACCGTTGACCGTGGCGATATTCAATCGCTCGCCCCACGCCGCGATCAGCTGTTCGGCGCGCGGCAGGCCGCAGGCCAGCGAGACCATGCCACCGCGGCCCGACAACCCCACCAGCAGCCGGCTGCGCAACGCCACCACCCGGGCGGCGTCTTCCAACGACAGCGCCCCCGCCACATAGGCCGCCGCGATTTCGCCCTGCGAATGACCGATCACCGCATCGGGTACCACACCCACCGTGCGCCACAACTCGGCCAGCGACACCATGACCGCCCACAGCGCCGGCTGCACCACGTCCACCCGATCCAGGCCCGGCGCGCCGGGCGCGCCGCGGATGACGTCGATCAGCGACCACTCGACGTGCTCGGCGAGCGCGTGCGCGCATCGATGCATTTGTTCGGCGAATACCGCCGAGTTGTCCAATAATTGGGCACACATGCCGGCCCATTGCGATCCCTGGCCGGGGAACACGAACACCGTCTTGCCCGGCGACTGCGCCCGGCCCACCGCGACGCCGGTGCCCTGCTCGCCGGCCGCCAACTCCGACAGCCCGCGCAGCAACTGCACGCCGTTGCTCCCCACGATCACCGCCCGGTGCTCGAAGCGCGACCGCGTCGAGATCAGCGACCAGCCCACGTCCACCACCCGCGCCCCGGGACCGGCCTTCACGTGCGCCAGCAGCCGCGACGCCTGGTTCGCCAGCGCCTCGGCCGACCGGGCCGAGATCACCCACGGCACCACCACGTCATCGCCTGAGCGCCCGGCGCTTTCGGGCTCCGGTACGTACTGCTCCACGATGACGTGCGCATTGGTGCCGCTGATGCCGAACGACGAGACGCCCGCGCGCCGCGGCCGGTCCACCGCGGGCCAGGGCCGCGGATCCGTCAGCAGCGACACCGACCCGGCCGACCAATCCACGTGCGGCGTCGGCTCATCCACGTGCAACGTCTTGGGCATCACCCCGTGGCGAATCGCCTGCACCATCTTGATCACCCCGCCGGCGCCGGCGGCGGCCGAGGTATGGCCCATGTTGGATTTGATCGACCCCAACCACAGCGGCCGGTCCGCCGGCCGGTCCTGCCCGTAGGTCGCCAAAAGCGCTTGGGCCTCAATCGGATCCCCCAGGGTGGTGCCGGTCCCGTGGCCCTCCACCAGGTCCACGTCCGCGGTGCCCAGCCGCGCATTGGCCAGCGCCGCCCGGATGACCCGCTGCTGTGACGGCCCGTTGGGCGTCGCCAGCCCGTTGGACGCGCCGTCCTGGTTCACCGCGGAGCCCCGCACGACGGCGAGCACCGGATGCCCCAGTCGGCGCGCATCGGCCAGCCGTTCCAGCACCAGCACGCCGACGCCCTCGGAGAACCCGGTGCCGTCGGCGGCGCCCGCGTAGGCCTTGCACCGGCCGTCGGCGGCCAGCGCCCGCTGCCGGCTGAATTCGATGAACATCGCCGGTGTGGCCATCACCGTGACGCCGCCGGCCAGCGCCAGATCGCACTCGCCCGAACGCAGCGACTGCGCCGCCAGATGGAGGGCCACCAGCGACGACGAACATGCCGTGTCGACCGAGACGGCCGGGCCTTCCAGGCCCAGCGAATAGGCCACCCGCCCCGACGCCACGCTCAGCGTGGAGCCGCGCAGGCCGTATCGCTCCAAATGTCCGGGCACCCGGCCCTGGCCGCCGTAGGAACCGTGGAATATCCCGGCGAACACGCCGGTCGACGAGCCCCGCAGGGCCACGGGATCAATTCCGGCCCGCTCCAACGCCTCCCACGACACCTCGAGCAGCAGTCGTTGCTGCGGGTCCATCGCCAGCGCCTCGCTGGGGGCGATCCCGAAGAAGGCGGCATCGAAATCGCCGACGTCCGAGAGGAACCCACCGCACCGCGCATACGACTTTCCGACCGCGTCGGGATCCGCATCGAACAGCCCGGCCAAGCCCCAGCCCCGGTCCCCCGGAAAGTCCGAGACCACGTCGCGGCCGTCAACCACCATCTCCCACAAGGCCTCTGGTGAGTCCACGCCACCGGGATAGCGGCAACCCATGCCCACCACCGCCACGGGTTCGGTGGTGGCGGCGAGGTACTGGCGGTTCTCGCGCTTGAGCCGCTCGTTCTCCTTCAGCGATTGACGAAGGGCCCGGACGAGCTCTTCGGTGTTGCCGTTCATCGAACGCGGCCTTTCGTGTCATTCGCAGCGCTACTTCCGGCGATGGGTCCGCCGCCCCGCCGACCGGGCCCCACCGCCAACAACTCCCCACCGCCCAAAAAGGACGCCTTAGGGTGCGAACGGAAGTACACGGGCGACCATCAGTGCCAACGCAACAACACCAGTTCGGAACAGAATCCCGGCCCCATCGCGAGCATCAGGCCGGGGCTTCCGCTCGGCGGCGGCTTGGCCATCGTGTCGCGCAGCACATGCAACACCGACGCCGACGAGAGGTTGCCGATCTCGCCGAGGGAACGCCAGGTGAGTTCCAGGGCCTCCGGCGGCAGGCTGAGCGCCGCGTTGATCGCCTCGATGACCTTGGGGCCACCGGGGTGGCTGACGAAGGCGCCGATATCGGTCGCGGTCAAGCCGTGCGCCCCCAAGAACTGGGTGACGTCGTCCTCGATGTATTGCTCCACGACGGCCGCGACGTCCTTCGACAGCACCAGCTCGAAGCCTCCTGCGCCGACGTCGTAGCCCATGGTGCGCAGCGAGTCGGGGTAGAGATGGCTGCGCGAATCGAGGACGCTGGGGCCGCCGGCTGCAAGCTGTTCGGCGCGCCGGTCGCCCACGGCCACCACCGCCGCCGCGCCGTCGGCGAACAGGGCGCTGCCGACCATGCCGGCCAGCGACGGCGTGTATCCGGGATAGGTCAGCGAGCACAGCTCGACCGAGACGAGGGCGGCGACGGCGTCGGGCGCGCCGCGCAGATAGTCGTTCGCGCGGGCCACGCCCGCCGCCCCGGCCACGCACCCGAGGCCGAACAGCGGCACCCGTCGCACGTCATCGCGCAGGCCGAGCCGCGCGACGATCCGGGCGTCCACCGACGGCACCGCCAGGCCGGTGACGGTCGTCGTGATCAGCACGTCGACGTCCTGGGGCCGCAGTCCCGCCTCGTCGAGCGCGCCGGACAGCGCTTCAGCGCCGAGGTTCACGGCGTGCTCGGTGAAGATCCGGTTCGCCATGCCGAAGTCGGTCAGCGCGGGGTATTGCTCGAGGGGCAGCACCAGGTGACGGCTGTCGACTTTGGCGCTGGTGTGCAGCTGCCGGACGATGTCCTCGTAGTCCTGGAACTCGGGAATGCTAACGAAGAAATCGGTGAGCTCGCGCTGCGAATACCGGTGCGGCGGCAACGCACCGAAGACGCCGGCGACGACGCTCATTGCTTTCCCACCCCTTGATCACGGGGATCCGGCCCGCAAAGTTCATCCGGATCGCTCTGAGCTCGCAGTCTAGTCGCCATGTCAGCGCAGGGCAGCCAAACCGATCTCATCTCAACGGCCCCCGCTCGCCCGGTCGTCGAGCCGGTCTTTGAGCCGCGCGGCGCTGGCCAGGACGTTCTCGATCTGCTCGGCGACCCGGACGGGCGCGGTGCCGCCCCGCGCGTCCCGCGAGGCCACCGAGCCCTCGATCGTCAAAACCTCACGAACCTGCGGCATCAGGTCACCGCTGATGGCGGCCAGCTCGTCGTCGGTCAGTTCGTCGAGTCCGACACCGCGCTGCTCGGCGGCGCGCACGGCGCCCCCGGCGGCCTCATGCGCGGATCGGAACGGCACCCCCTGGCGCACCAGCCATTCGGCGATGTCGGTGGCCAACGTGTACCCCGCCGGGGCCAGGGCGGCCATCCGGTCGACGTCGAACGTCAGGCTGCCCACCAGGCCCGCCATCGCCGGCAGCAGCAGCTCCAGCTGGGTCACCGAATCGAACACCGGTTCCTTGTCTTCCTGCAGGTCACGGTTGTAGGCGAGCGGCTGGGCCTTCAGTGTGGCCAGCAGGCCGGCCACGTTTCCGATCAGCCGCCCGGACTTGCCCCGCGCCAGCTCGGCGATGTCCGGGTTCTTTTTCTGCGGCATGATCGAGCTGCCGGTGGACCATGAATCGTGCAGGGTGACGTAGCCGAATTCCGTCGAGCTCCACAGGATGATGTCCTCGGCCAGCCGGGACAGGTCGACGCCGATCATGGCCAAGACGAACGCCGCCTCCGCCGCGAAATCCCGCGATGCGGTCGCGTCGATGGAGTTGTCGGCGGCGGCCGCGAAGCCCAGCTCCGCGGCGATCGCGTCCGGGTCCAGTCCCAGCGACGATCCGGCCAGCGCCCCGGAGCCGTAGGGCGAGATCGCGGCGCGCTTGTCGAAGTCGGCGATGCGGTCGACGTCGCGCAGCAGCGGGTGGGCGTGCGCGAGCAGGTGGTGGGCCAGCAGCACCGGCTGGGCGGACTGCAGGTGGGTTTTGCCGGGCATGATGGCGTGCGGGTGGGCGGCGGCCTGGGCGGCCAGCGCTTCGACGACGTCGAGCGCCCCGGCGGCGACGCGGCGCACCGCGTCACGCAGCCACATCCGGAACAGGGTGGCCACCTGGTCGTTACGGGAGCGGCCGGCCCGCAGCCGCCCGCCCAGGTCCGGCCCGACCCGGTCGATCAGCCCGCGTTCCAGCGCCGCGTGCACGTCCTCATCGGTGACCAGGGGCGAAAAGCTGCCGTCGGCGACGTCCTCGGCGAGCTGGTCCAGCCCGGCCAGCAGCCCGTCGCGCTGCTCTTCGGTCAGCAGGCCGGCCCGGAACAGGATCACGGTGTGGGCCCGCGAGGCGACGATGTCGTAGGGGGCCAGCACCCAGTCGAAGTGGGTGGACTTGCTCAGTGCGGCCAGCGCGTCCGACGGGCCGTCCGCGAACCGCCCGCCCCACAGCGACCCCTCGCGAGTGCTCACGTGCGACCCTCCGCGACCGTCACTGCTGATCCCGCCGGGACGCGATCTTCGACGACAGCCCGTGCACGTACACGAAACCCTTGGCGGCCGACTGGTCGAAGCTGTCGCCCTCGTCGTAGGTGGCCAGGTTGAAGTCGTACAGCGATTCGGCGCTGCGCCGCCCGTTGACCGCAATGTGGCCGCCGTGCAACACCATTCGGACCTCCCCCGACACATGCTCCTGGGTCTTGGCGACGAAGGTCTCCAGCGCGGCCTTCAGTGGCGAGTACCACAGCCCGTCGTACACCAGCTCGGCCCACCGCTGGTCGGTGTGCCGCTTGAAGCGGCCCAGCTCGCGCTCGAGCGTGACGTGCTCGAGCTCGGTGTGCGCGGTGATGAGCACCATGGCGCCGGGCGCCTCGTAGATCTCGCGGCTCTTGATGCCCACCAGCCGGTCCTCGACGACGTCGAGCCGGCCGACGCCCTGGGCACCCGCGCGGGTGTTGAGTTCCTCGATGGCCTGCAGCATCGACACTGATTTGCCGTCGATCGTCACCGGGACGCCACGCTCGAATCCGACGATCACCTCGTCGGGAGTGCTCCAGTTCAGCGTGGGGTCTTCGGTGTAGGCGTAGACGTCCTTGGTCGGGGCGTTCCAAAGGTGTTCCAGGAAGCCGGTTTCCACCGCGCGTCCCCACACGTTCTGGTCGATCGAGAAGGGCGAGCGTTTGGTCACGTTGATCGGGATGGCGTTTTCTTCGGCGAACGCGATCGCCTTCTCCCGCGTCCAGGCGTAGTCGCGCACCGGCGCCAGCACCTCGAGATCGGGTGCCAGCGAACCGAATCCGACCTCGAACCGGACCTGGTCGTTGCCCTTGCCGGTGCAGCCGTGCGCGACGATGCTGCCGCCGTGCTCGCGGGCCGCCGCCACCAGGTGCTTGACGATCAGCGGCCGGCTGATCGCCGACACCAGCGGGTAGCGATCCATGTAGAGGGCGTTAGACAGGATGGTGGGAAGGCAATAGCCCTCGGCGAATTCGTCGCGGGCGTCGACGACCACGGCCTCCACCGCCCCGCAGTCCAGGGCCCGCTGGCGGATGACCTCCATGTCTTCGCCGCCCTGCCCGAGGTCGATGGCCACCGCTACGACCTCACGGCCGGTCTCCTTGCCGATCCAGCTGATGGCCACCGAGGTGTCCAGACCGCCGGAATACGCCAGGATGACGCGTTCTGACATGAACCAATCTCCTTCAGGTTGAAACGCTTACGTGAGTTTTTCCAAAGTGCTGGCCAGTTCGGCGCCGGTCATCGGCTCTCGAGCGGCCACGAAGACGGTGTCATCGCCGGCGATGGTGCCGACGACGTACGGTAGCGCCGCGCGATCGATCGCGCTGGCCAAATAGTCGGCGGCGCCGGGCGGGGTGCGCAGCACCGCCAGGTTCGCGCTGGCGTCGGCCGAAACGAGCAGCTCGCCCAGCAGCCGAGACAGCCGCGCGGTCCCGCCGGACACACCGCGCACCGGGTTGCCGTCCTCGGGAACCATGTAGACGCCGACGCCGCCGTCGGCGCCGCGCAGCTTCACCGCGCCCAGCTCTTCGAGGTCCCGTGACAGGGTGGCCTGGGTGACCTCGATGCCCTCGTCGGCGAGGCGCGCCGCCAGTTCGCTTTGGCTGCGCACCTCGGCCGACGACAGGATCGCCACGATGCGGGCCTGCCGGCCGGCCCGGGTGGTCTCGGGGGTGGTCTTGCTACGAGTCATCGGCGCCGCTCCTCCCCATCGCTGCGCTCTGCATCGTCGCCGGCGCGCGGGTCATCGCGATCGCTCCAGCAGCCACACCAGCAGCGCCTTTTGGGCGTGCAAACGGTTTTCGGCCTCGTCCCAGACCGCACTGGCCGGCCCGTCCATCACCTCGTCGGTGATCTCGTCGTCCCGGTGGGCCGGAAGGCAGTGCAGCACAATGGCTTCCGGATCGGCCACGGACAGCAGGTCGGCGTTGACCTGATAAGGCCGGAACGGCTTGACCCGGTCCAGGCCGTCGTCCTCCTGCCCCATCGACGTCCAGGTGTCGGTGACCAGCACGTCGGCGCCGCGCGCGGCCGCCTCGGCGTCGGTGGTGACGCTGACCGTGGCGCCGGTGTTTTCGGCGCGCTGCCGCGCGGCGGCGACGAACGCCGGGGCGGGGGCGAAGCCGTCGGGAGCGGCGATGGTGACGTGCAGGCCGGCCGTGACGCCACCGAGCATCAGCGAGTGGGCCATGTTGTTGGCGCCGTCACCGAAATAGGTCATCCGCAAACCGGTCAGCGAGCCCTTGCGCTCGGCGATGGTCTGCAGATCGGCCAGCACCTGGCAGGGGTGAAACTCGTCGGAGAGCGCGTTGACCACCGGCACCGTCGCGGCCGAAGCCATCGCGTCGAGGCGGTCCTGGCCGAACGTCCGCCAGACGATGGCCTCGACGTAGCGCGACAGCACCCGCGCGGTGTCCTCCAGGGTCTCGTCGCGGCCCAGCTGGGTGCTGCGGGCGTCGACGACGACGGCGTGCCCGCCGAGCTGGGCGATACCCACCTCGAACGAGAACCGGGTGCGGGTGGAGTTCTTGTCGAAGAGGACCGCGACCCCACGCGGCCCCTCCAGCGGGCGGGCGCGCAACGGGTCCTTCTTCAGTTCGGCGGCCAGCTGCAGTACTTCGGCCTGCTCGGTGGGCGACAGGTCGTCGTCGCGCAGGAAATGCCGGGTCATGCTGCGGCTCCTGCCGCTTCGTCGAGGATGGCCGGCAGCGCGGCGACGAAGCCGTCGACCTGGGCTTCGGTGATGATCAGCGGCGGCGCCAGCCGGATGACGTCGGGTGCCGCCGCGTTCACCAGGAACCCGGCCCGGCGGGCGGCCGCTTCGGCATCCTTGGCGCGCGGCGCGGTGAGCGCCACGCCGCAGAGCAGCCCCCGGCCGCGCACGTGGTCGATCAGCGGGTGGCCCAGCGCCTCGATGCCGTGGCGCAGCGACTTGCCCAGCACCTCGGCGTGGCGGACCAGGTTTTCGGACGCCAGCACCCGCAACACCGCCAACGCCGCGGCGGTGCAGACCGGGTTGCCGCCGAAGGTGCTGCCGTGCAGGCCGGGCGTCATCAGCTCGGCGGCGCGCCCGACGGCCAGGCAGGCCCCGATGGGCAGGCCGCCGCCCAGGCCCTTGGCCAGCGTGATTACGTCGGGGGTGATGCCGTCGTGCTGGTGAGCGAAAAACGTTCCGGTGCGGCCCATCCCGGTCTGCACCTCGTCGAGCACCAGCAGCGCGCCGTGCCGCCCCGTGATATCGCGCGCGGCGGCCAGGTATCCCTCGGGCGGGACGACGACGCCGCTCTCCCCCATGATCGGTTCCAGGAACACCGCCGCGGTGTCGTCGTCGACCGCCGCGGCCAGCGCGTCGGCGTCGCCGTACGGCACGTAGGTGACGTCCCCGGGCAGCGGGGCGAACGGGGCCCGCTTGCTCGGCTGACCGGTCAGCGCCAGCGAGCCCATCGTTCGGCCATGGAAAGCCTCTTGTGCGGCAACCAGTTTCGTGTGTCCGGTCAGTCGGGACAGCTTGAAGGCCACCTCGTTGGCCTCGGTGCCGGAGTTACAGAAGAACACCCGCACCGGCGTAATTTCGGGCGCCCCAAGCAGGGCGACCAGTTCTTCGGCCAGCGCGATACCGGGTTCGGTGGCATACAGATTGGACGTGTGACCCAGCGTCGCCATCTGGTGAGTGACGGCCTCGATGATCGCGGGGTGGCGATGGCCCAGGACGTTGACCGCGATGCCGCCGAGCAGGTCGAGGTAGCTCTGTCCGTCGACGTCGGTGACCACGGCACCGTCGCCACTGGCCAGGGCCATCGCCGGGGTGCCGTAGTTGTTCATCATCACGGCTTCCCAGCGCCGCTTGATCGCTTCGGTGTTTGTCTGGACCGTCACGCCGATACCACCTTGGTGCCGGTGCCCTCGTCGGTGAAAAGCTCCACCAGCACACAGTGTTCGACCCGTCCGTCGATGACGTGCGCGCTGGGAACGCCGGCGGTGACGGCCCGCAGACACGCTTCGACCTTGGGAATCATCCCCGCCTCCAGCGTGGGTAGCAGTTGCGACAGTGTGGCCGTGTCGATTTCGCTGACCAACGAATCGCGGTTGGGCCAACTCGTGTACAGGCCCTCGACATCGGTGAGCATCAACAGCTTCTCGGCCTGCAGCGCATCGGCCAGCGCCGCCGCGGCGGTGTCGGCGTTGATGTTGTGCACCACGCCTTCGGCGTCCGGCGCCAGCGTCGACACCACCGGAATACGGCGTGCGGCAATAAGATCCAGCACCGCAGCGGTGTTGACCCGCTCGACGTCCCCCACCAGGCCGATGTCGGTAGCCACGCCGTCGACGGTGACGCTGCGGCGCACGGCGGTGAACAGCTGGGCGTCCTCGCCGGTGATACCGACCGCGTACGGTCCATGCGCGTTGATCAAGTTGACCAGTTCGCGGCCGACCTGGCCGAACAGCACCATCCGCGCCACGTCGAGCACTTCCGGTGTGGTGACCCGGAATCCACCCTTGAAGTCACCCTGGATGCCGAGGCGGCGCAGCATCGCGCTGATCTGCGGGCCGCCGCCGTGTACGACGACGGGGTGCACCC
This sequence comes from Mycobacterium sp., assembly GCF_025933915.1. Lineage (GTDB taxonomy): Bacteria > Actinomycetota > Actinomycetes > Mycobacteriales > Mycobacteriaceae > Mycobacterium. The sequence continues at coordinate 24,057 of NZ_JAICZA010000038.1, read as the reverse complement.
CGCAATTGCGCAGAAACGCCATGTCGGCGGCGAAGGCTTGCCGCAGCGTGTCGTCGGTCATGGCATTGCCGCCGTACTTGATGACGACGATCTTGCCGTGCAGCTGCTTGAGCCAGGGCAGGGCTTCGGAGAGCACCTGCGCCTTGACCGCGGTGGGTAAGACTTCCGTCGAGGCGCTCATGAGCTGTAGGCCGAATTCTCTTCGACGTAACCGTGCGACAGGTCGGTGGTCCGGATGGTCACCCGGCCGTCGCCGAGGCCCAGATCGACCGTGATGTCGATGTCGGCTTGGGAGAGATCCACCTCGCGCGCTCCCGGCGCCCCCGCCCCGTCGGCGAACACCGCAAAGCCGTTGAATGACACCATGATCCGGTCGGGGTCCAGGGCGATCGGCGCCATGCCGACGGCGGCGAGCACCCGGCCCCAGTTGGGGTCCGAGCCGAACACCGCGGTCTTGACCAGGGAGTCGCGGGCGATCGTCCGGGCCGCGATCAGGGCATCATCCTCGGAGGCCGCCCCCTCCACGGTGACGTTCACCCGCTTGGTGACGCCCTCTGCGTCGGCCTGCAGCTGGGCGCACAGGTCGTCGCAGACCCGCAGCACGGCCTCGTCGAGATCGGCCTGGCTGGGCGCGATGCCGCTGGCCCCCGAGGCCAGCAGCAGCACCGTGTCGTTGGTCGAGCAGGCGCCGTCGATGTCGAGCCGGTCGAAGGTGCGGGCGCTGGCGTGGCGCAGCGCGGAGTCCAGGGCGGCGGCGTCGGCGGCCGCGTCGGTGGTGAGCACGCAGAGCATCGTTGCCAGCGAAGGGGCGAGCATGCCCGCGCCCTTGGCCATTCCGCCGACCGTCCAGTTGCCCGGATGGTGCAGCGCAACCTGTTTGGGCACGGTGTCGGTGGTCATGATCGCCTGGGCCGCCTCGTCGCCGCCGGACAGGCCGCCGGCCATGTCCTGCACGATCGCGCGCACCCCGGCGAGCACCTTGTCCATCGGCAGCCGGTCACCGATCAACCCGGTCGAGCACACCGCGACCTCGATGGCGCCGGTCTCGGTGCCCCAGTCCGACAGCGCGGCCGCGACGGCCTCGGCGGTGGCGTGGGTGTCCTGGAACCCGCCGGGTCCGGTGCAGGCGTTGGCGCCGCCGGAGTTGAGGATCACCGCGCGCAGCGCGCCGGCGCTCAGCACCTGCTGGCTCCACAGCACCGGCGCGGCCTTGACCTTGTTGCGGGTGAACACCCCGGCCGCCGCGTAGTCGGGCCCCTCGTTGAAGACCAGGGCGAGGTCGCGACTGCCCGAGGCCTTGATCCCGGCGGCGATGCCGGCGGCCCGGAACCCGGCCGGCGCGGTGACGCCCTGCTCGCGCAGCAACCGCGCTTGGGCTGCGGTGGACGTCACGGCGCCACCCCGATCACCGAAAGGCCTTCGGTCTCCGGCCAACCCAGCGCCAGGTTCATCGACTGCACGGCGGCGCCGGCCGTCCCCTTGACCAGGTTGTCGATCGCGGCGATGGCCACGAAGGTGCTCGCCGCCTCGTCCACCGCGACGGCGATGTGCGCCGCGTTGCTGCCGATCACCGCCCCGGTGCGGGGCAGCTGCCCGTCGGGCATCAGGTAAATGAAAGGTTCTGTGTGGTAAGCCTTTTCGTACGCTTCCCGCAGCCGGGCCAGCGGCGCACGGGTGCGGGCGGTGCAGGTCGCCAGGATGCCGCGCGACGTCGGGATCAGGACCGGGGTGAACGACACGGTGACGTCGCGGCCGGTGACGGTGCCCAGGCCCTGGGCGATCTCTGGGGTGTGCCGGTGCGCCCCGGCGATGTTGTAGGCCCGGGCCGAGCCGATGACCTCGGCGCCCAGCAGGTCGGTCTTGGCGGCCCGCCCGGCCCCGGACGTACCGCTGACGGCGACCACCGTGACGGCGGGCTCGATCAGGTCCTCGGCCACCGCGGGCAGCAACGCGAGTAGCGCGGCGGTCGGGTAGCAGCCCGGGACCGCGATGCGGCGGGCGCCGCGCAGCCGTTCGCGCGCGCCGGGCAGCTCCGGCAGCCCGTAGGGCCAGCTGCCGGCGTGCGGGGAGCCGTAGAACCGCTCCCATGCGGCGGCGTCGGTGAGCCGGAAGTCGGCGCCGCAGTCGATGATCAACGTGTCGGGGCCGAGCTGTTCGGCCAGCGCGGCCGAATGACCGTGCGGCAGGCCCAGGAACACCACGTCATGGCCGGCGAGCGCGGCGGCCTCGGTTGGCTCGACCACGCGCTGGGCCAGCGGTGTCAGGTGCGGGTGGTGCTCACCCAGCGTGCTGCCGGCGCTGGCGGCCGCGGTCACCGCGCCGATCGTCAGGCGCCCGTGCGCGTAGGCGGGGTGGCCGAGCAGCAGGCGTAGGAGTTCACCGCCCGCGTAGCCGCTGGCACCGGCAACCGCCACCTTCATCACGTCGGCCATTTCGACGATTCTGCATGGTTATGCAGTACTTTGCAAATCCATTCCCTTAGCTGCGGAGCTCGGCGCCGACCGCCTCGGCGGCCCGGCGCACCGCCGCGTCGCGGGCCGCGGTGGCGTCGTCCTCGGTGAGCGTGCGATCGGGCGCGCGGAACCGCAGCGCGAAGGTCAGCGACTTGCGGTCCTCGCCGATCTGCGGGCCGGTGAACACATCGAACAGTTGCAGGTCTTCGAGAAGCTCCCCCGCGCCCTCGCGGACGGCGTCGGCCACCGCCTGGGCCGGTACGTGCGCGGCCACCACCAGGCTGACGTCCTGGAAGACGGCCGGGAACGGCGACACCCGGGGCGCGGGCAGTGCCGCGGCGATGGGCAGTGCGTCCAGGTTCAGCTCGAGCGCGCAGGTGCCCTTGGGCAGCCCGGAGCGCTCGATCACCGCGGGATGCAGCTGGCCCGCGTAACCCACCGGGGTGTCCCCGACGAGCACTTCGGCGCACCGACCCGGATGCCACGGCAGCTGCTGCGCCGCGCGCAACCGCACGTCGATTCCGCTCGCGCGGGCGATGATGCGGACCGCCTCGAACGCGTCGGCGGCCTCGGCCCGGCGACCCGGACCCCAGGGTCCGCGGTGTTCGCGCAGGCCGGTCAGCACCGCCGCGACGTGCTGCGGCTGCCGCGGCAACGACGCGTCGAGCACGGCGATCTCGGCGTCGGTGGGCCGACGGTCGACGGGAATGAGGTCCACCGCGCGGGTGTCCGCCGTCGGCTGGACCACCTGCGCAAGGGCATACAGCGAGACGTCGACCAGGCCGCGAGAGACGTTGCGCACCAACGCTTCCAGCAAGGCGGGCAGCAGCGTGGTGGCCAGGTGCGGGCGGTCGGCCTCCAGCGGGTTGAGCACGTCGGTGGTGGTGCGCCGCGGGTCGTCGGCCGGCAGGCCCCACAGGTCGAACACGCCCGCGGGCAGGAACGGCGTCGGCAGGATCTCGACGTAGCCGGACTGAGCCAGGGACTTGCCGATGGCGCGACGGCGCTTCTGCACGGCGGACAGACCCCGGCCGGCCGGCGCCGGCGGCAACACCGACGGGATGACCTCCAGCCCCTCGAGCCGCAGCACCTCCTCGACGAGGTCGGCGGGCTGCACGAGGTCGGGCCGCCAGCTGGGTGGGGTCACCGTCAACGTGTCGCCCCGCTCCGCCACGTCGGCGCCGATCTGGGCGAGCCGCTTGGCGGTCGTGCCCGGGGCGTAGTCCACCCCGGCGACGCGATCCGGCAGGTCCACCGAGATCTCGATGGGCGGGAGCGACCAGTCGTCGCGCGGCGGGTCGCCGCGCCAGTCGGTCAGGCCGTCGGAGACCACTCCGCCGGCGATGTCGGCGAGCAGCGTGGCGCACCGGTCCAGCGCGGCCACCGAGATGGCCGGATCCACACCCCGCTCGTAGCGGCGGGCGGCTTCGCTGGGCAGGTGCAATCTGCGCTGGGTGCGCGACACGGCGGCGGGGTCCCAGACCGCGGCCTCGAGCAGCACGTCGGTCGAATCGGCGCGCACCTCGGTGCTAGCCGCACCCATCACGCCGCCGATCGCGGTGGTCGCCGTGTCGTCGACGATGAGGACGTCGGCCGGCTCGAGTTTGCGCTCGATGTCGTCGAGGGTCACCACGGTCTCGCCGGGCCGGGCGAACCGCACGACGAAGCTTCCGGTGATCCGCTTGCGGTCGTGGGCGTGCATGGGGTGACCCAGCTCGAGCATCACGTAGTTCGTCACGTCGACCGCCGGGGAGGCCGCGCGGATGCCGGACAACAGCAGCCGGCGCTGCAGCCACCACGGCGACACGGCCGCGGGGTCGATGCCGGTGACCGGACGCAGCGCGAAGCGCCGCACGCCGGTGCTGGGCTGCACGGTCAGCGGCCAGGCCTCGCCGTTGACCGGCAGCGCCTTGACCACCTGGCCGCCGGCGGGGTCGACGAAGTCCAGGTCGTAGGCGCAGGCGATCTCGCGGGCCAGGCCGCGCAGCGACATGCCGTAGCCACGGTCGGGCGTGATCGCCAGGTGGAAGATCACGTCGTCCAGGCCCAGCACGGCGGCGCCGTCGGCGCCTGGGTCGGCGGCGCCGGGCGGCAGCACCAAGATCCCGGATTGGTCGGCGCCCAAGCCGAGTTCCGCGCCCGAACAGATCATGCCGTCGGAGTTGCGGCCGTAGGTTTTGCGTGCGGCGATCTTGAAGTCGCCGGGCAGCGTGGTGCCGGGCAGCGCCGCGACGACGAGGTCTCCGGTAACGAAGTTAGTTGCGCCACAGACGATCCCGCGGTCTTGGCCGTCACCGACGTCGACGCGGCAGAAGCGGATCGGCTTCTTGAAACCGGTCAGCTCTTCGATGTCGGTCACCCGGCCGACCGTCAGCGGGCCGTCGACCGGGCCGAGGGGGGTCACCTCTTCGACCTCGTGGCCGATGCGCACCAGCGTGTGCTCGAGCTCGGCGGGGGGTACATCCCAGTCCGGCGCGCCGGCCGACACCACCTCGCGTAGCCAGCTGTAGGGAACGCGCATCAGGCACCCACCCCGAACGGCAGCGAGAACCGGACATCGCCCTCGACCATGTCGCGCATGTCCGGAATCCCGTTGCGGAACTGCAGCGTTCGTTCCAGGCCCATGCCGAACGCGAAGCCCGAGTAGACACCCGGGTCAATTCCCGCGGCGCGCAACACGTTTGGATGCACCATGCCGCAGCCACCCCATTCCACCCAGCCGGCGCCGCCCTTCTTGCCGACGAACCAGACGTCGACCTCCGCGGAGGGCTCGGTGAACGGGAAGAAGTGCGGCCGTATCCGGGTGCGGGCCTCGGGGCCGAACTCGGCGCGCGCGAACGCGTCCAGCGTCCCACGCAGGTGCGCCATCGTCAGGCCGCGGTCCACCGCCAGGCCCTCGACCTGATGGAAGACCGGCGTGTGGGTGGCGTCGAGTTCGTCGGTGCGAAACGTGCGGCCGATCGAGACGACGTAGACGGGCAACTCGCGGGCGAGCAGGGTGCGCACCTGCACCGGCGAGGTGTGGGTGCGCAGCAGCTGCCGGGAACCGTCGGGCGCGATGTAGAAGGTGTCCTGCTCGCTGCGCGCGGGGTGGTCGGCCGGGAAGTTGAGCGCGTCGAAATTGAACTGCTCGGACTCGACCTCGGGGCCGTCGGCCAGTTCCCAACCCATCGCGATGAAGGTGTCGGCGATGTGTTCGGCGAGGATCGTGATCGGGTGCCGGGCGCCGGTCGGCTGCCGGGTCGACGGCAGCGTGACGTCGATGCCTTCGGCGACCAGCACCGCGGCGTCGCGTTCTGCGCGCAGGACCACGAGCCGGTCGTCGTAGCCCTGCTGGGCGTCGGTCCGGGCGGCGTTGACCCGCTTGCCGGCGTCGGCCCGCTCGTCCTTGGGGACGCCGCCCAGTGCCTGGCGCGCCAGAGCCAGCGGTGAGCGGTCGCCGAGGTGCTCGGTCTTGACGCGCGCGAGTTCGTCGAGATCGCCGGCGCGCGTGAAGGCCTCCCGGGCGGCGCTGACCGCTCGGGCCAGGGCTTCCGGCGACAGGTCGACGGGTTGATCACCCACGCGGCGACACTCTCCTTGGCTGTTGGTCGGCTGCAAATTGCCCAGCGGCAAGTGCTGATCATAGTGATTCGGCGCGTGGCGCCGGGCGGGCGCGTGGCAGTTGAGCGGCCCGTCGCCGCGCGAGCACCGCGCGGATCGCGAAGTGCTTAGCCTGCGACGGCCGGCTGCGGGCCGGGCAGCGTGTCGTCGCCGTCCAGCGGCGCGACCGGGACGCCCCGGCCGGTGACGAATTTCACAATCCCGTAGGCCACAAAGGCGCCGAGGAGACCGAACACCGGCGTCGCGGCCATGGTCCCCCAGTGATGGGCCATCATCAGGAAACCGAAGCCCGAGGACGCCGCCAGCATCAGGTACCGGGCCGACGTCCAATGGATGGGCTGCCGGAACCGCGCCGACACGAGCACGCCCAGGATCACCGCGACGGTATGGCCGGCATCGGTGAAGTCACCCCCGACGATCGCCGACGCGATGCCCGCCGCGACCCACCAGCCGACCCAGGCGGCCCGCCAGCGCGACGGGATCACCGCCGTCATCGCGCCCAGCACCGCCAACGCGCCGTAGCTCATCCCGACATCGCTGGCCCGGGTGATCGACACGGGCAGCCAGCCGAACTCGACCGCCCCGGCCAGGGCGGCCGCCACCAGCAGCGTCGCGCCGATGTGGCCGACGACAAACGCCACCACCAGCCGGATGGTGCGCAAATGCAGCTCGGCCAGCGCGAGCAGGCAGGTCAGGAAGGGCAGCCAGAAGTACAGCGGACCGGCGTCGACGACGAGCGCGCTGCCCAGCAGCGTCCCCAGATGCCCGTGGCCCAGGTTGTGCAGGTTGGTGCTGGCACGCGCGACGATGACGTCATGCGCGTCCGGGCCGAGCACCAGGATGGCGCAGCTGATGGCGAGCAGCAGCGCCGCATACCCCACGGTGAATTGGACCCGGGCAAGCCGGGACACGATGCCCCCTATCATTGGCATCCATTATGGCTGCAGTTTGGTGTCCGCCGTGTCATCAGAGCCTGACAACTCCCTAAAAGTCCTGAGGCGATATATCGCCAAATCTGCCGGCATGCCCGCGGGCTTCGGCCCGAAAACCGGTTTGCGGGTGCGCTTGGCCTCGACGCCCAACGCATCCAACTCGCTTTGCGGTATGAGATCCAACGTTGAACTCGACACCATGATTCCACCTTTGGTGGCCCGTTCCATAACTCGTGCGGCGACATTCACATCCACACCGAGCCAATCCGCGGCCAGGCGCTGCGGTCGTCCGGTGTGGATTCCGACGCGCATCCGCGGTGTGTAGCCCTGAACCTCGACCGAATTCACCGCTTCCTTGGCGGCCAGCACGGCTCGCACGGCGACCATGGGATCGCCGAACACGGCCATGAGCCCGTCGCCCATTCTTTTGACGATGTGCCCGCCGGCGTCGAGCAGCGGCGGCTCGAGGGCCCGCGCCACCTGGCGTAGCAGTGTGAGGGCCGCGTCGTCGCCGGCCCGCAAGGACCACGTCGAAAAGCCGACCAGGTCGGTGAAGACCAACGTCACCTCGGGATTGGCGGGACGTCGGGAAACCCCCTCGGTCAGCGCCTGCCACACCTGCAGCACCCCGAGGCTGACCTCCCGCGATACCGCGTCGCGGTCCCCCAGCAGCCGGTCGGCCGCGCGCGCCGCGGCGCGTGGACCACCGTCGCCGGCGGTGGACAGCGGATCACCGAACTCCGGGTCCCCGGGCAACAGCCGCCGTGCACGCCGGATCACGGCCACCGCCCCGGGGCTGTGATTGCGGCCGTGCAGCCACTGAGTCGCCTTGTGCACCGACAGCGGCGAACGCCGCGGAGCGGATTGCGCCACAGCGGATTCTTCGGGCTCGCCCGGGTCCAGATCACGACGCCCGAGTTCCACCCGGCCAGGTTATTTGGTTTCGTCGAAGGCAGGCAATGACCGTGCTGGTGGGTCCTGCGATGTGTGTCGCACGTCGCACCAACCGCCTGATCACGGCGGTGCCACATCGGTGTGGAAGCTCGATAACTCCCGTGCGGACACGTCGCCGAAATCGTAGACAACGCGCGTTGTCAAAGTTATCGTGAGGCCAATCGGTTCAGGAGGCCGCGATGACTGGCAGATCGACTACATCCACTGATCCGCTCGGACCAGATTCCCTGACCTGGAAGTATTTTGGCGATCTGCGCACCGGCATGATGGGTGTGTGGATCGGGGCGATCCAGAACATGTACCCCGAACTCGGCGCCGCGGTCGAGGCGCATTCGATCCTGCTGCGCGAGCCGCTGCAGCGGGTGGCCCGGTCGGTCTACCCGATCATGGGCGTGGTCTACGACGGCGACCGGGCGGCCCAGACCGGACAGCAGATCAAGGGCTACCACCGCACGATCAAAGGGGTCGACGCACAGGGGCGCCGCTATCACGCGCTCGATCCGGACACCTTCTACTGGGCGCACGCCACGTTCTTCATGCTGATCGTCAAGGTGGCCGAGTACTTCTGTGGCGGCTTGACCGAGGCCGAGAAGCGGCAACTGTTCGACGAGCACGTGCAGTGGTACCGGATGTATGGGATGAGCATGCGGCCGGTGCCCGAATCGTGGGACGAATTCCAGGAGTACTGGCAGCGAACCGGTCGCGAGGTCCTGGAGATCAACCGGGCGACGCTGGACATCTTCCAAATGCGTATCCCGAAGCCGAAATTCGTGTTGGTGCCGACACCGGTCTGGGATCAGATATTCCGGCCGCTGGTGGCCGGTCAGCGCTGGATCGCGGCGGGACTCTTCGAGCCCGCGGTTCGCGAGAAGGCCGGAATGCATTGGACGCCCGGCGACGAGGTGTTGCTGCGCTTGTTCGGCAAGATCGTCGAGCTGGCCTTCCTGGCGGTGCCCGACGAGATCCGGCTGCACCCGCGTGCCCTGGCCGCCTACCGCCGCGCCGAGGGACGCCTGCCCAGCGACGCGCCGCTGGTCGAGGCCCCGCCGTTCATGGCTCCGCCGCGCGACCGGCGCGGACTGCCGATGCATTACTTTCCGCCGCCGCCCAAGTTGCCGTTCGACCCCGTCCTGCCACCCGCCCGGGCGCTGTTGGAGCGCGCCGGGTCGTTGGTGCACACGACGTTGTCGCTGGCCGGCCTGCGCGCCGGGCGGGGCCGCCTGAAGCGACCCGTCAAGGCCGCGTAGGCAGGTTCAGCGCCCGCGCGCTCTGATACAGACAGACGGCCGCGGCCGACGCCACGTTGAGGCTCTCGGCGCCGCCGGACATCGGGATGCGCAGCCTGTGGTCGGCACCGGCCGCGATTTCGCTTGGCAGGCCGTGGGATTCGGGACCGAACAGCCAGGCGGTCGGCTTGCCGAGCAGTTCGCCGGCCTCGTCCAGACGTTGCTCACCGTCCACGGTGGTGGCGAGCAGCTGCAGACCCGCGGCACGCAGCGCGTCGACGGCGGCGATGGCGTCCGGGGCGGCGACGACCGGGACCGAGAAGATGCTGCCGGCCGAGGCGCGCAGACACTTGCCGTTGTACGGATCGACGCTGTGGCCGCCGAGGACGACGCCGGCCGCGCCCATCGCGTCGGCCAGTCGAATCAGGGTGCCGGCGTTGCCCGGCTCGCTGATCTCCACGGCGACCGCGACCAGCTGGGGCGAACCGGCCAGCACGTCGTCGAGGCGGGTGACCGGCAGGTCGCACACCGCGACCAGCCCCGCCGGGGTGACGGTATCGCAGAGGGCCTTGGCGGCGCGCTCGGTGACCGGGTGGACCGGGCAATCCAGGGCCGCCAGCAACGACGCATGGCGCTGCTGGGCGACTTCGGTGACAAAGACGTCGCGGACCAGGCCGCGACGGGAGGCGGCCTCGACCAGGTTAGGGCCCTCGGCGAGAAAACGGCTCGCCCGCCGGCGGCCGACGTGGCGATGAAGTTTGACCGCCGCCGCGACCCTGGCCGAACGTTCGGTCAGCACCTGCCGGTCCGCCTCGCCGGTGCGGACCGGTTAGGCGGCTTCCCCCGAATCCGAGGGGGCATTGACGTCCTCGGGCAGCGCCGCGCGCGCGATGTCGACCAGCGCGGTGAAGGCGGCCGGGTCGGCGACCGCGATGTCGGCCAGGTTTTTGCGGTCCACCTCCACACCGGCAGCCTTGAGGCCCTGGATCAGCCGGTTGTAGGTGATGTCGTTGGCCCGCGCCGCCGCGTTGATGCGCGAGATCCACAGTTTGCGGAACTCGCCCTTCCGGGCACGCCGGTCGCGGTACGCGTATTGCAACGAATGCAGCTGCTGCTCTTTGGCTTTGCGGTAGAGCCGGGATCGCTGGCCGCGATAGCCCTTCGAGGCCTTCAGGATGCTGCGCCTCTTCTTGTGGGCGTTGACCGCCCGCTTCACGCGTGCCATTGGATATTCCTACTCTCGTTCATGCGTCATGGGTCGATAAATGGGTCTGCCGTGCCAGCTCGCGATGCGGGTCTGGCCGGCGCGGTGGTCAGCCGTTCAGCAGGCGCTTGATGCGCTGGGTGTCGTTGGCCGACACCACGGTGCGGCCGTCGAGCCGCCGGGTTCGTTTCGACGGCTTGTGCTCGAGCAGGTGCCGGCGGTTGGCCTTCTGCCGCACGATCTTGCCGGTTCCGGTACGCCGGAAGCGCTTTGAAGCCCCGCTGTGGGTCTTGGCTTTGGGCATGTTTCCTCTGGTTCTCGCTCGGTTCTCGCTGTTGGGTCAGTTCGGTGAAGCAGCGGTGTCGCCGCTTTCGTCGGCGTCGTGCGCGGAGTCGGCTCCCACTTCCTCCGGATGCCGCGCCCTGGCGCGAGTCTTCGCGCCGCGGTGCGGTGCCAGCACCATCGTCATGTTGCGGCCGTCCTGCTTGGCGGACGTTTCCACGAAACCGTATTCGGCGACGTCCGCGCCCAGGCGTTGGAGCAATCGATAGCCCAGCTCGGGCCGCGACTGCTCACGTCCGCGGAACATGATCGTGACTTTCACCTTCGATCCCGCCTCCAGGAAGCGGATTACGTGACCCTTCTTGGTCTCGTAGTCGTGATCGTCGATTTTGGGTCGCAGCTTCTGTTCTTTGACGACGGTCTGCTGCTGGTTCCGGCGGGATTCGCGCGCCTTTTGCGCCGCTTCGTATTTGAACTTGCCGTAGTCCATGATCTTGCAGACCGGCGGCCTGGCGTTCGGGGCAACTTCGACAAGGTCGAGATCGGCATCCGCAGCGACGCGCAGTGCGTCTTCGATGCGCACTATGCCTACCTGTTCTCCCCCCGGGCCAATCAATCGGACTTCAGGTACGCGGATGCGCTCGTTGACGCGGGTCTCAGTGCTGATGGGGCCTCCCTTGTTGGGCTTCTGTCTGTCCTGCGATGACGACCGGTTGCCTGGGTTGGTCGGGAATCAGCGGCGGAGACACCACACCACTAGCAAAAAAGCCCTGCACAAGCAGGGCCCAATGCCGACCGATCGCGGCCGAGGGCTACTCGGGCCGCCCGCGCTACACGCGGAACAGGCATACACATTGCCTGTGACCGGACCGCCAAACCTTCGAAGATCCGCACAGAGATCTCGTCGGCTCGCGGTGGGAGTGGGACTCCACTTAACTGTTCCTGGCGTTCGCCGGGATGGTCGCAGGCGCTAGTTTAGCAGCCTTGAGGTGCCCTTTAGCACTTCGGCCGGACGCCGGCGCCGCAGTGCCCCTCGACCGGGCCCGAAAAACGCGGGCAAACTCGTGGCCGCCACTTCGAGCGCTTCCGCAAGCGTTTCACGGATTGAGGGAATATCCTCGCGGTCTGTGACACTCGCTTCTCCTCGTTCAGGTCCTCGTTCGGGGCCGCGCCTGGTGCCTCGTAGCCGGTCGAACTCGCGGTATCGCTGGGTGCCGGCAGCGGCCGGATGGACGGTAGGTGTCATCGCGACCGTTTCGTTGCTGGGCAGTGTGTCCCCGCTGATCCGTTATCTGATCAGGGTCCCGCGTGAGTTCATCAACGACTATCTGTTCAACTTCCCCGACACCAGCATCGCGTGGTCGTTCGTATTGGCGTTGTTGGCCGCGGCCCTGACCGCGCGTAAGCGGATCGCCTGGCTGCTGTTGCTGGCCAACATGATTCTCGCCGCGGCCCTTAACGCCGCCGATATCGCCGCCGGTGACAACACCGCCGCCGAGATCTTCGGCGAGAACCTCGGGTTCGCCCTGCACATCGTCGCGATCGTGCTGCTGGTGCTGGCCTATCGCGAGTTCTGGGCCAAGGTCCGCAGAGGTGCGCTGGTCAAAGCGGCCGGGGTGCTGGTGGCCGGGGATGTGGTGGGCATCCTGGTGTCCTGGGGCCTGGTCGAGTTGTTCCCCGGAACGCTGGCCCGCCAGGACCGCCTGCCCTACGTGGCCAACCGGGTGGTCGGATTCGCGCTCGCGGATCCGGACCTGTTCAGCGGACGGCCACACGTGTTTCTCAACGCGATCTTCGGTCTGTTCGGCGCGCTCGCGCTGATCATGGCGACCATCGTGCTCTTTCAATCCCAGCGGGCGGAGAACGCGCTCACCGGCGAGGACGAATCGGCCATCCGCGGGCTGCTCGAGTTGTACGGCAAGAACGACTCCCTGGGCTACTTCGCCACCCGCCGCGACAAGTCCGTGGTCTTCGCCCAGAGCGGGCGCGCCGCCATCACCTACCGGGTCGAAGTCGGCGTCTGCCTGGCCAGCGGCGACCCGATCGGCGACCCCAGGGCATGGTCCCAGGCCGCCGACGCCTGGCTGGGCCTGTGCCAGACCTACGGCTGGGCTCCCGGTGTCATGGGCGCCAGCACCCAGGGTGCGCGGGCATATCGCGAAGCCGGCCTGAACGCGCTGGAGCTCGGCGACGAGGCCATCCTGCGAACCGCCGACTTCAAGCTGTCCGGTCCCGATATGCGCGGAGTCCGCCAGGCCGTGACCCGGGCCCGGCGGGCGGGTCTGACCATGCGGATCCGAAGGCACCGCGACATCGACCCCGGCGAGATGGCCGACACCATCACCCGCGCGGACGCGTGGCGCGATACTCAGACCGAACGCGGCTTTTCCATGGCGCTGGGCCGGCTCGGCGATCCCGCCGACGGGGACTGCCTGCTGGTCGAAGCGCTGGACCGAGACGGTGCCGTCGTCGCGATGCTGTCGCTGGTTCCGTGGGGGACCACCGGCGTGTCCCTGGACTTGATGCGCCGTTCGCCGCACTCCCCCAACGGCACCATCGAGCTGATGGTCAGCGATCTCGCCCTCAACGCGGAAACCCTTGGCATCACCCGTATTTCACTGAATTTCGCGATGTTCAGGTCGGCATTCGAGCAGGGCGCCCAACTCGGCGCCGGTCCCGTCGCCCGGCTGTGGCGCGGGTTCCTGTTGTTCTTCTCGCGGTGGTGGCAGCTGGAGACGCTGTATCGCTCCAACATGAAATACCAACCCGACTGGGTGCCGCGCTACGCCTGCTATGAGGATGCCCGCCTGATCCCGCGGGTGGGCGTCGCCTCGGCCCTCGCCGAGGGCTTCCTGGTCTTGCCGTTCGGCCGGCGCAAACCGCACACCGGTCATCACCCGGCCGTCCCGGCCCGGCTGGCCGAGTCCGGCCTGCTGCATCACGACGGGAGCGCGCCGGACGTCAGCGGGCTGCAGAAACGCCAGGAGTCGGCCGACGAAGAAGAAGCGAGAGCGCGGCTGCCCGAACAGGTCCGGGTGCGTCTGGCCAAGCTGAAGGTATTGCGGCACAAGGGTATCGACGCGTATCCGGTGGGCCGTCCGCCCAGCCACACCGTCGCCGCGGCGCTCGACGCGGACGACCGGGAAACGATCACGGTCTCCGGCCGGATACTGCGGATACGCGACTACGGCGGAGTGCTGTTCGCCCAGCTGCGTGACTGGTCCGGAGAAATACAAGTGCTGCTGGACAATTCGCAGTTGCAGCACCGCCGAACGGCCGACTTCACGGCGGCCATCGACCTCGGCGACCTGGTCGAGGTCTCCGGCCACATGGGCTTCTCCAAGAAGGGAACCCGCTCGCTGATCGTCGGCGACTGGCGGATGATCGGTAAATGCTTGCGGCCGTTGCCCAACAAGTGGAAGGGGCTGACCGACCCGGAGGCCCGGGTGCGGACCCGCTACGTCGACCTGGCGGTCAATCCCGAGTCGCGTGAGGTGATCAAGGCGCGCAGCGAGGTGTTGCGCTCGGTCCGGCAGACGCTGTTCGCCAAGGGATTCATCGAAGTCGAAACCCCGATCCTGCAGCAGATCCACGGCGGCGCCACCGCCCGGCCGTTCGTCACCCACATCAACACCTACGACATGGACCTGTTCCTGCGCATCGCGCCGGAGCTCTACCTCAAGCGGTTGTGCGTCGGCGGCGTCGAGCGGGTCTTCGAGTTGGGCCGCGCGTTCCGCAACGAGGGCGTCGATTTCAGCCACAACCCGGAGTTCACCTTGCTGGAGGCCTACCAGGCACACGCCGATTACACGGTTTGGATCGACGGGTGTCGTGAGCTGATCCAGAACGCCGCCCAGGCCGCGCACGGCGAGCAGACGGTGATGCGGCAACGCGACGGCGCCCAGGGCACCGGTGGCCGCCTGGAACCTGTCGACATCTCCGGCGCCTGGGCGGTCAAGACCGTGTACGACGCCGTATCCGAAGCGCTCGGCGAGCACATCCACCCCGCCACACCACTGCCCGTCCTGCGCAAGCTGTCCGACGCGGCGCACATTCCTTATCGGGCGCACTGGGATGCCGGCGCGGTGGTGCTGGAGCTGTATGAGCACCTGGTCGAGGAGCGGACCAAGGCGCCGACCTTCTATATCGACTTTCCGACGTCGGTGTCGCCGCTGACCCGGCCGCACCGCAGCCAACCGGGGGTCGCCGAGCGATGGGACCTGGTGGCGTGGGGTGTCGAGCTGGCCACCGCCTACAGCGAGCTCACCGATCCGGTGGAACAGCGCCGCCGCCTGCAGGAGCAGTCGCTGCTGGCCGCCGGCGGGGATCCCGAGGCGATGGAGCTCGACGAGGACTTCCTGCAAGCGATGGAATACGCGATGCCGCCCACCGGCGGGCTCGGGATGGGTGTCGATCGCCTCGTCATGCTCATAACGGGCCGCAGCATCCGCGAGACGCTGCCGTTTCCGCTGGCCAAACCGCATTAGTCGAGGCCGGGAACATTCGGTCCGGCGTCGGCGAACATTCGGTGAATAGGTTCCAGGCCGGTTAACAATAGATCACAATGGATTACGTGACAGCCTCGACGAACGGTGCCCCCGCGCAGTTCCTGGCGCTCAGTCACACCTCGCTGATGCATGGCTGGGTGCCGACGACGATCCAGGTGCTGGCCGCCGTCGTGCTGACACTGGCGGCCGGCTGGCGGTCGCGTCGCTGGCGGACGGTGCGGATGCCTGCGGCCGCGCTGATCGGCGGAGCCGCGGCCTACCTGACGCACTGGTACATCGTCGACCACGGGCTCTCCGAGGAGCCGGCGCCTGCGGCGCTGTGGCTCTGGATCGCGCTGACGGGTACGGCGGTGGCGGTGCTGGTGTTGGGATGGGGCAGCGCGCGTCGCTGGCGGCGTGGCGCCGCGGTGCTGGCGGTGCCGTTGTGCTTGCTCAGCGCGGCATTGGTGCTCAACCTGTGGGTGGGTTACTTTCCCACCGTCCAGTCCGCGTGGGGCCAGCTGACGTCCGGCCCGCTGCCCGACCAGACCGACCAGGCGACCGTTACCGCGATGGCCGCCAAGGGAACCCGGCCACCGCACGGCATGGTGGTGCCCGTCGCGATCCCCTCGGACGGGTCGCACTTCAAGCATCGCGGCGAGCTCGTCTACCTGCCGCCCGAATGGTTCGCCACCACCCCACCGCCGCCGTTGCCGACCGTGATGATGATCGGCGGGCAGTTCAACACTCCGGCGGACTGGACGCGTGCGGGCAACGCGGTCAAGACGATCGATGATTTCGCGGCCGCGCACGACGGTAAGGCGCCCGTGTTGGTGTTCGTGGACTCCGGCGGCGCCTTCAACAACGACACCGAATGCGTCAACGGGGTTCGGGGCAACGCGGCCGACCACCTCACCAAAGACGTCGTGCCTTATATGGTTTCGGCTTTCGCCGTCAGCCCGCACCGGTCCAACTGGGGTGTGGCGGGCTGGTCCATGGGCGGGACCTGCGCCGTCGATTTGACCGTCATGCATCCCGACATGTTCAGCGCGTTCGTCGATGTCGCCGGCGACTTCTTCCCGAACGCCGGCAACAAGGCCCAAACGATCGCCAGGCTGTTCGGCGGAAACGCCGACGCCTGGGCGGCTTTCGATCCGACCACGGTGATCAACCGGCACGGACCGTACCGCGACGTGGCCGGCTGGTTCGCGATTTCCTCGGACGGGCACCTCGCGGCGCACCGGGACGTCCAGCTGACCGACAGCGGCGCCATCCGGCTGGCCGGACGCGAGGCGGCCGCCAACCCCGCCAACCAGACCGCGGCCGCCTATTCGCTGTGTGCGCTCGGCCGTGCCAACGGAATCGACTGCGCCGTGGTCGCGCAGCCCGGCAGGCACGATTGGCCGTTCGCGGACCGGGTGTTCGCGGCCGCGCTGCCCTGGCTGGCCGGCGCGCTGGGTACCCCGGGGATTTCGCGGACGCCGTTGCCCGCCCCGTCCGCGTCCAGTGCCGACGCCCCGGCGATCGTCCCCGCCGAGCATTCCAACACCGCAATGCGTTAGCCGTCGGCGCTCAGATCGGTGATCTCAACCGTCTCGCCATTGACATTGGCGCACAAAGACACCGGCGGGGACCACCGCGCGAGAATGCCGCATTCTCTTGCCGCGCTCCGACTTCCGCCCCGCGTGTGGGGAAACTGTCGGCAAAACAATACGTATATAAGGCAAGTCGATCGTGACATATCGTCACACGATGCGGATGTATTGTCGACCGATGGGACCCAACCGGATGTTCCCCTATGAACCGCCCCCGCCGGCCGCGCCAACGGCCAAGGAGCGGATTCGCGACGCCACCCTGAGCTGCTTCGCCACGCACGGCATCGCCGCCACGTCGCTGCGCACGGTCGCCGAAACCGCCGAGGTGTCAGTCGGACTGGTACAGCACCACTTCCGCACCAAGGCGGCGCTCACCGCCGCCGTCAATCAGTACGTGCTGCAGGTGGTCGGTGAGGCGCTGGAGCCGACGGCGCTTCCCGAGGCGCCCTCCGACGGGCTCGACGAGGCCGGTCGCCGCCTGACCTCCTTGATGGCCGAACACTCCGATGTCATCACCTACCTGGGGCGCGCGCTCGCCGAGGGCGGCGCATTCGGATCGGTCATCTTCACCGGCCTTTTGGGCATCAGTACGGCCCAGCGCGACGAGTTCTCCCGACGGAGCACGACCCACCCCGACCTCGATCCCGATTGGGCGGCCCTCAACCCGCTGATCCTGCGTGTCGGCGCCATCATTCTGCATCCCTACATCGAGCTATACCTACGGGAATCGTTCTTCACCGAGCCGCAGTTGCGGCGCTGGGACGCCGCCGTCACCAGCCTCATACGGCATGGCCAATTCCTCAACGAGACGGAACCGCAAGAACCACGTCGTCACGGCGTGTGACCGATCACCGACAGTTGAGGCCGCGCCGGGAAACGGGGCCAAACCCGGTCCGGGTTGGCGCCCGGGTGCTATACACGAAGCACCATGGATGTCTCCGCCGTATCCGCTTACTCCGCGCAGATTCTCGACGCCGATGCGTCTGACGGCGACCTGGTGTTGCGGCGGCTACGCGCCGATCCCAGCGTGGAGTTCATCGACCGGCTCGACACACAGCTGGCCAACCTGGGAGGTCTTCGGCCCACCCCCCATCCCGAGCTCCTCACGGAGCCGAGCCGATGGGCCTACTACCCCTGGCGGCGCACCGTCGTGGCGGTCCTGGGCCCGCGCGGATACCGCGCGGTACGGCTGGACCGCAACCGCAACAACATCACCCGGGTGGAACAGGATCGGCTCGGCGCGCTGCGCATCGGCGTGGCCGGTCTCAGCGTCGGGCACGTCATCGCGCACACCCTTGCCGCCCAGGGACTGTGTGGCAACCTCCGGCTGGCCGACTTCGATCACCTCGAACTGTCGAACTTGAATCGGGTGCCGGCCACCGTGTTCGACCTCGGCGTCAACAAAGCCCATGTCGCGGCGCGCCGGATCGCCGAGCTCGATCCGTACCTACCGGTCGAGGTGTTTGACGCCGGTCTCACCGTCGATACCGTTGACGCGTTCCTCGACGGGCTCGACGTCGTCATCGAAGAGTGCGATTCGCTCGACATGAAGGCGCTGTTGCGGGAAGGCGCCCGCGCCCGCCGTATTCCGGTGCTGATGGCGACCAGTGACCGCGGCCTGGTCGACGTGGAGCGTTTCGACCAGGAACCCCAACGCCCGATCCTGCATGGTCTGCTCGGCGACCTGGACATCGGGCTGCTGCCCGGCATGAGCAGCCGCGAAAAGGTGCCCCACATCCTGCGTCACCTTGACGCCGAACGGCTTTCGCCCCGCACGGCCGCCTCGCTGCTGGAGATCGACCGTACGGTGTCGACCTGGCCGCAGGTGGCTTCGGATGTCGTGCTGGGTGCGTCGGCATTGGCCGAGGGCGTGCGCAGGATCGGGCTCGGCGAGGAGCTTCGCTCGGGCCGCACCCGCATCGACATCGGCGGCGCACTCGACCGACTCGATGAACCCGGCATGGCCCGGCACCGCCCCGCGCCAGTAGACGGTCACGAACCACCGCAACTACCCGGGATGGCCGGAATCATCGCCGCGGCGGCGATCCGCGCGCCGTCCGGAGGAAACGTACAGCCGTGGCGTGTCCAGGCCGGACCCGCCGGCATCACCATCGACATTGCCGTTCAACACACTTCGACGATGGACGTCGGGTTCCGGGGCAGCGCCGTCGCGGTGGGAGCCGCGCTGATAAACGCCAGAATCGCCGCGGCCGCCCACCACGTTCTGGGACCGGTCAGCCTCGCGGGCGACGTCGACGGATCGCCGTTGCGCGCCACCCTGGAATTGGCCGACGGCACCGACCCCGAACTTGCCGACCTTTATCAACCGATGCTCGAGCGCGAAACCAACCGGCACCACGGAAACCCCCGACCGATCGACGCCACCACCATCGAGGTGCTCGGCGCGGCCACACACCGGGAATGCGCACGACTACACCTGATCACCGAGAGAGACGACATCGCCCATGCGGCAACAATTCTGGCCGCGTCCGATCGCACCCGCTACCTGACGCCGCACCTGCACGAAGAGATGGTCTCCGAGCTGCGCTGGCCCGGCGATCCCGAACCCGACACCGGTATCGATGTGCGCAGCCTCGAACTCGACGCCGGCGACCTGGCGATGCTCGACATCCTGCGCCGCACGGACGTCATGACCCGTCTGGCCCAATGGAATGCCGGCGGCGCGCTCGGCGAAGACACCCGCGACCGCATATCAGCCAGTTCCGCGCTGGCCGCGATCACCGTGCCGGGACGCGACCTTCGCGACTACGCGCGGGGAGGAGCGGCAGTCGAGTTGGTCTGGATCATCGCCCAGCAGCGGGGGCTCACCGTCCAGCCGGTCTCGCCGGTCTTCCTTTACGCGCGTGACCGGACCGAATTCGACGAGCTGTCACCCCAGTTCGCCGACGAGCTCACCCAGTTGCAGCGCGACTTCCACGAATTGGCCGGCATAGCGCCCGAGCGATCCCCGGTGCTGATCCTCCGATTCACCGCCGGGCCGGCGGCATCGGTACCCAGCCGCCGCAGTCTTGACCGGGCCCGGGTGTCCAGTTGAGCGTTTCGTTGCTGAGGCACCCAGGGATTTCGGGTCCGGCCCGCGCACGGATGTGTGACGCGGGACGCGAAACCGCCGCCACACGCCGGATGCGGCTACGGTAGGGGCGATGTCGGGCACGTTGGACTACCTCGTCACCGGTGCGGCCGCGGAGTTGATGGCGGCCACCGCGGCCGACTCCGCCACGATCAGTCAACGGCTGCTCGGCAAGCTGGTGCATGAATTGGGCGTGGACTTCAGCTTCCTGCGCCACAACGATCACACGATCCACGCCACGGTGCTGGTCGCGGACTGGCCGCCCCGCAACGCCGATCCCGACCCGATCGGTGTCGTCTATTTCGCCGACGCGGACTCGGTCTTCGCCCAGGCGGAGCACCTCAAAGCGCCGCAAGTCGTGCGCCCGGCGCCGGCGAACGCCGACTATCAACGCAATATCGACGAGGGCACCGGGTGGGGGGCGGTGTCCCTGGCCGCCGTGCCGCTGCTGTCTGGCGACGTGACGACCGGGACGCTGGCCTTCGGCAAGGTCGGAGACCGCGAATGGCTGCCGGAAGAGCTCAACGCCCTGCAGGCGATCGCCGCACTCTTCGCGCAGCTTCAGGCCCGGGTCGTCGCCGAAGAGCAGATCCACTACCTGGTCGAGCACGACGAGCTCACCGGGCTGCTGAACCGCAGGGCGCTCATCGCGTACCTCGACGAGCGGCTCGCCGAGGGACAGCCGGGCCCGGTCTCGGTGGTGTTCCTCGCCCTGGACCGCTTCAAGGTCATCAATGACCGCCTCGGCCAAAACGCCGGCGACCGGTTCATCGAGGCCTTCGCCGCGTTGTTGCGCGAGGCCACCGAGGGTATTCCCTCGGTCATCGCCCGCTTCGGCGGTGACGAGTTTGTCGTCGTGCCGGCGGCCGCCATGGACGTCGCCGCTGCGGAAGCGTTTGCACAGTCGCTGCACGGCCGGGTCCATCGGCAGATCGCGATCGACGGGGAAATGCTCACTCGCACCGTGAGTCTCGGTGTCGCAACCGCCGTGCCCGGACACGAGAGTACGTCGGACCTGCTGCGCCGTGTCGACCAGGCCACCCGGTCGGCCAAGAGTTCCGGCGGCAACAAGGTCGCAACGTTCAACCCGGAGATGTCGACAACGGACATGATCCGCAACGACATCGAACTGCACCTGGAAGGGATGATCGACAGCGGTGGTGGCGCCTTGGTGCTCCATTACCTCCCGGAGTTCGACATGCGGACCGGCGAGATCCTCGGCACCGAGGCGCTGATCCGTTGGCAACACCCAACCCTCGGGTTGTTGATGCCCGATTCGTTCATCCAAGTCGTGGAGTCGATCAACCTGGGCGCCAAGCTTGGTCGTCTCGTTATACGTTCGGCCTGTGCGCAATTCGGGCTCTGGCAATCACGCGGCGTCGGACAGGGCGCGGTGCTACGGGTCAACGTGTCGCCGGTGCAGCTCGTCACGGACGGCATCGTCGGCACGGTCGCGGCCACCCTCGAGGAGTTCGGTCTCGATCCCAGCACCGTCTGTCTGGAGATCACCGAAAGCGTTGTGGTCCAAGATATCGACGCCACACGCAAAACGCTGTTCGGGTTGAAGGACATCGGAGTGCAGATCGCCATCGACGACTTCGGCACCGGCTACAGTGTGCTGACATATCTGAAATCCCTTCCCGTCGACTCACTCAAGATCGACCAGGGTTTTGTCCGCACCGTCGATACCAACCCCGGTGACCTGGCCATCGTGCGCTCGACGATGGCCCTGGCCGACGCCTTCGGGCTCGACGTCATCGCCGAAGGCGTCGAAACCGTGGCCGCGGCCAAGACACTGCTCAGCCTGGGTTGCCATCGCGCTCAAGGCTTTCTGCTCTCCCGCCCGCTAGACAGCGCGGCGATGGAGACGCTCCTCGCCAAACGCGTCATACCGATGAACTTCTCCGATGCGGACCCTACGGGACAGGAGAACCCGATCTAGACCCGCGCGACGCGGAACACCCGGCGCGGATCGGCACTCAGGAGCGGCGCTCGAAAAGGTAGTAATACGTCGGGGTCTTGTCGTCGAGCTGCCGCTCGTCGCCCGTGGACACCAGCGTCCAGCCCGGAGTGAATCGTCGTTCGATCTCGGCGCGATCGATGCCCGGCACGCCGAACCGCCCGCCGGGCGGGAAGGCGACAACGAACAGCCGCGCGTCGGGTGCCGCGATTGCGCTGATTTCCCGTACGTACGCCTCGCGATCGCCACCGCTCATGTTGTGGATGCAACCGTTGTCGACGATCAACCCGAAGCCCGTGCCGATCCCGGAGTGACTCAATTGCGTGACGTCCGCACGGGCAAAATCGACCGAAACATCCGCGGCGCGCGCCTTGGCGCGTGCCTTGTCGAGCGGCTTGGCGACGTAGTCGACCCCGGTGACCGTCCAGCCCTGCTTGGCGAGGTAGATGGCGCAATCCCCGGTACCGCATCCCACGTCGAGGGCCAACCCCCTGGGCAGCGCCGCGGTGCCTCCCGTTCCCTCGACCAGATCCCGCAGACCCTGCCCGATCGGATGGCCCTCCCACGGCGTGAAGCCGACCCGGTAGAAGAACCGAAATCGCGTGTGTCGAGAAGCCATAACCGCAATGATGGCATTCGCGGCGATCCGTCCGTCCCCGACCCCGCCCCGCGGTCGAAACGGCTCGGCGCAGCGTGCGGCCGTCGGACAGCGGAAAGGTCAGTGACGTAGTCGTATCGTGGCCCTGATCGGGGCCGCCGCGACCATGGTGAAAGGCACGGCCAGCGGGAAATCATCGGAGAGCGACTCGATTTCGACTCGGCGAACGATGGTCGCCAGCGCGAGCGTGGCTTCCAGCATCGCGAAGTGGTCCCCGATGCATGAACGAGGCCCGCCCCCGAACGGAACGTACTGCCAACGGTCGCGACCGTTGGCGTGCTCGGGACCGAATCGGTCCGGGTCGAATCGCGACGTATCGTCCCAGAGGCCCGGATCGGTTTGTACGGCCATTCTCCCGAACGCCAGAGTGGTGCCGGCCGGGACGCGGTAGCCGGCGACTTCGAGATCGCGGGTCGCCATCCGGGTTCCGGTGGGCCCGGGCGGGCACAGCCGCAACGCCTCCTGAAGAACCTGCACCGTAAAGCCCAGCCGGGCAACGTCGTCGGGCGTGAGTTGGCGGTCGCTGAGCCCGGCGGCTTCGGCCGCGACGCGCTCCTGCAGGTCCGGGTGATGGCCCAGTGCCCACAGCGCGTAGGTCAGCGTTGTCGTCGTGGTGTCATGGCCGGCGAACAAAAAGATGATCATTTCATCGCGGATCTCGTCGTCCGACAACGATTTCCCGGTTTCCGGGTCGGTGGCGGCGATCAGCGCGTGAACCAGCGGAGCTTCCCTGCCGGCATCGGCACGACAGGCCCGCAGAATCTCGTCCGCCAGCTCGCGAATCGCCGCGGCCGCGGCGCGGGCGCGCCGCCGCGCCGGCGTGGGCATCCACGCGGGCGCGCGCAGCGGGCGCAACGCACGCCGCACCGCGTAACTCGTCGCCACCCGCAGCGGCTCGGCGATCGCGTCGGAGCGCTCATCGAGGTTCAAACCCAGAACCGAGCGGCCCAACGCCCGCAAGGTCAGCGTGCGGCACTGCGCGTCCAGATCGATCTCGGCGCCCTCGCGCCACGTGGCACACACGATCTCCGCGGCCTCGGCCATGTGCCCACCGAACTGACGGACACGCTGGCGGGTGAATACCGGCTGCAGGGTGCGGCGCCGCGGCAACCATTCGGTGTGGGGCAAGACGAACAGGTTTCCCCCCAGGAGTCGGCGAAGCTCGGTGGCCACCGCGCTGGTCTTGTCGACCGAACCGTCTCTCACGCTGAGGATGTCGCGGATGCCTTGCGGGGATGTCGCCAACACGATGGGCGGGATCAGCCAGGGGGGTCCCAAGGTCACCCGGGTGACAGGTCCACCCGCGTCACGAAGTTTGTTCGTCCCGGTATGGAATTCCCTGATGGCCTTCAGTCGTTCGCGATACGGAAGCGGATTTTTCGGGGCCAACGGCAACGCGGCGACGTCACGCTTGGGCTCAGCGATCGACACCACTCGACCCTAGAGCACGTGCACCGGCAGCCGGGGCCGTGACCTCAACACGTGATTTCTCCCAACGCCGAAATCCGACTCAGGATTTCGGCGTTCTCGGCGCACATCAGCTTGAATTGTCCCGGCTCGGCATGGGTGGAAAGGGTGCGACGATCCCACCACATCACTTTGGTTCGGTAGT
>NZ_JAICZA010000134.1 GCF_025933915.1 Mycobacterium sp. | reverse complement strand
GCCGCGCCGGCCAGGGCAAAGCTCACGACGGTGCCAACCAAGCCGGAACCTGCGCCACGGACACACAAATCGCCGCCGCAAAAGGCCCCCACCAAACGGGCGGCCGCCAGTAAACCGGCCAAGAAGGCCACCGGCCGCCGCGCCGGCGGTGCCGCGCTGCGCAGCACCAACTGACACGGAATCCTTACTGAGCTATTGAATATCACAACGTCTATGCGACGGTCGTTACCGTCGCGAATGATTTTTGCGGGCCTACAGGCGACCTCCGAGCTGGCCCGGGCCGGCATCGAAACCGGTATCGCGGTCGCTACGATCCCGTTGCGCGAGGGAGCCAAGGTGCTATCCGGCGAACTCTCCCGCGCAACGTTGCGTCGGCATTGCTGGCGCGGCAACAGCCGCGCCTGGATCGAGGTGCGCGGCCTCGCCGGCGCGGTCGACGGCCCACTCGGTCCGGCCGTGCTCGAGGCGGTCCTGGCCCATCCCGGCGTCGCTTCAGCAAAGCTGAATCATCCCCTGTCGCGGGTGGTGGTGGAGTTCGACGACCCGGACACCTCGCTGAGCGACCTCTGCCGCGTCGTCGAGGAATCCGAAACCCGTTGTGCGCCATCACAAACCGCCGACCGGCCGGTGACAGCGTCGGCGAGCCTGCCGGGTGACGGTCTGGTGTTGGCCACCAGGGCCATGACCGTGGCCGTCAATGCGGCCGGGCTGGGCATCGCGCTCTTCGGCCAGGCGACGCGGCTCCCCCGCCTGCCGGTCACCATCGCCGCGAGCATCACGTTCTTCGACTATCAGCCCTGGTTGCGCCGTCGGCTCGAAGACCGGATCGGCGGTCCCGCCACCGACACGGTGATGACACTGGTGCAGGCGACCAGCCAAACGCTTTCCCAGTCGCCGACGTCGTTGTCGTTGGGGCTGACGATGCAGTCGCTCAAGGTCGCCGAGTGCCGCGCCGAGGCGCGGGCGTGGGAACTACATGAACCCGAGCTGGCGCGGCACGCCGACCAACCGCCCACCGACCCGTCGCCGCGGCCGCAGCCATCGCGAGGCATGGAGCGGGTTCCCGGTCGTTTCGCCCTCCTTCAGGCGCTCAGCGCCGGCGCGATCGGTGCCGGCACCCGCAACCTGAACATGGCCGCCACCGCGGTGCAGGTGACCACCCCCAAGGCCAACCGGACTACCCCGGAGGCGTTCGCCGCGACACTGGGCCGGGGCCTGGCCGAGCGACACTCCGTGTTGCCGTTGCGGCCCGAAAGCCTGCGCCGGCTGAACAAGGTCGACGCGATCGTCATCGACCCCCGTGTCTTGTGTGCCGACACCTTGCGGGTGGCGCGCATTCGCGGCGCGGACGAACCCGAGCTGCCCGCGGCGTGGAGTCGCGCCCAGCTGATGCTGGACAACACTGGCCTGCGCCGCGGCTGGCGCAAGGTGCCCGGGATATCGGGCAGCCGGCCCGATGCACACGTCGAAGCGCTTTTCCTGCCCACCCACGATCCGCTGGCCTCGGCCGTCGTCGGTGAGGCCAACCGCGCCGGGGCGCAACTGGTCTCGGTGGACGACGAGTCACTCGACGAGTTGCGGCCGGCGTTCGACGACGTCCGGCCGCTGAAGAGCGGGACAGACAAATCCATCGACGCCGCGCTCGCCGCCGCGGTGACCGGCCTGCAGGAGGCCGGCCGAACGGTGGCTGTGCTGTCATCGACCGCGGCACAAGCTATTTCGTCGGCGAACCTGGCCCTGGGCGTGCTGCCTGAACGCGGTGGCGGCGCACCGCTGTGGAACGCCGATCTGCTGTTGCCGGATCTCGCGGCGGTCTGGCGGGTGCTGCACGCGCTGCCCGCAGCCAGCGCCGCGACCCAGCGCGGCATCGGGATCTCGGCCGGCGCCACCGCGATGGGGTCGCTCTTCATGATCCCCGGCGTCCGGGGCAACCTCGGATCCGAAACCGTCAACGTCGGCGCGGCGGCCGGTCTGCTCTCGGGGTATCTGCTCGCGCGCGGGGTCCTCAACGCGGACACCCCGCGCCCGGCCGCCACACACGAATGGCATGCGATGTCGGTCGAGCAGGTCCGTAAAGCGTTGCCGGAACCGGATTCCGCGGCGCCCGTCGCGGCGGAGCGGGACACCCCTTCGGCCTTGCGGGTGGTGGAGACCCCCACGCAGGCCGTCTGGCAGCTCGTCAAGGCGGTGCGAGCCGAATTGTCCGACCCGCTGACCCCGGTGATGGCGCTCGGCTCGGCGGCCAGCGCGGTGCTCGGGTCGCCCGTCGATGCGATGCTGGTCGGCACGGTGCTGACCGGAAACTCGATACTGGCCGCCGCGCAGCGGCTGCGCGCCGAGAAGCGGTTGAGTTATCTACTGGCTCAACAGGTTCCGCCCGCCCGAAAGGTCGCCTCCGGTCCGGACGGCGCGCGGACGTACACACTCGTCGACGCCCAGCGACTGCGACCGGGCGACGTCATCGAAGTGCGCACCCACGAGGTGGTGCCCGCCGACGCCCGCCTCATCGAGGAGGTCGACGTGGAGGTCGACGAGTCGGCCCTCACCGGCGAATCGCTGTCGGTGGATAAGCAGGTCGAGGCGACGCCGGGGGCGCCGCTCGCCGAGCGGCGCTGCATGGTGTTCGCGGGGACCACCCTGGTGGCCGGCACCGCGCTGGCGCTGGTGACCGCGGTCGGGCCCGACACCCAGCAGCGTCGCGCCGCCGACCTGATCTCCGGCGAGCTGTCCTCCGACATCGGCCTGCAGCACCAGCTCGGCCAGCTCACCACGCAGGCCCTTCCGGTGAGCATCACCGGCGGTGCGCTGGTCGGCGCGCTCGGGCTGTTGCGCCGCCTCCCGCTGCAGCACGCGGTGTCCAGCGCCATCGCCATCGCGGTCGCCGCCGTTCCCGAGGGAATGCCGCTGGTCGCGACCCTGGCGCAGGCGTCGTCGGCGCGGCGATTGACGAAATTTGGTGCGCTGGTTCGGGTTCCGCGCTCAGTGGAAGCGCTCGGCCGTATCGAGGTGGTGTGCTTCGACAAGACCGGGACGCTCAGCCAAAACCGCCTCCGCGTCTCGCAGGTCCACCCGGCGGGCGGGCATTCGCGCGAGGAGGTGCTGCGCTGCGCCGTGCACGCCGCCCCCGAGACCAACGGCGACGCCCACGTGCACGCCACCGATGTCGCCATCGTCGAGGCCGGTGAGGCCGCCGCGTCCGCCGGCGCCCCGGACTCCGCCCCACGCACCGCTCACCTGCCGTTTCGCTCCGGCAGGTCGTTCTCCGCCTCGGTGACCGGCACCGAGCTGACCGTCAAGGGCGCACCCGAAGTGGTGCTGGCCGCGTGCGGAGACGCCGGGCGGATGGAGGGTACGGTCACCGAGCTCGCCGCCGGCGGGTTGCGCGTCATCGCGGTGGCGCAGCGCCGGCTGAATCCGCAGCAGGCTCGGGCGATAGCGGAAAACCCCGATGACATCGCCGAATACTGCACCAGCGGGCTGACGTTGACCGGATTCCTCGGTTTGTCCGACACCCCGCGCGCCGAAGCCGCGGGCCTGCTCGCAGATCTGGGCGGCCTTGGGATCGGCGTGAAGCTGATCACTGGTGACCATCCCATCACCGCCAAAGCCATCGCCGCGGAGCTCGGCCTGAACGTGGCCGCCGATCAGGTCGTCAGCGGTGCCGAATGGGAGGCCTTGTCGCGCAAGGACCAGGAGCGCGTCGTGGCCGAGCGGGTGATCTTCGCCCGCATGACACCGGAGAACAAGGTCCAGGTTGTCCAGACGCTCGAGAACGCGGGTGTGCGGACGGCGATGGTCGGCGACGGGGCCAACGACGCCGCGGCGATTCGGTCCGCCACGGTCGGTATCGGCGTGGTGGCCCATGGCAGCGATCCGGCCCACCTGGTGGCCGACGTGGTGTTGGTCGACGGCCGCATCGACGCGCTGATGGAGGCCATCCGGGAAGGGCACCAGCTGTGGCGCCGGGTCCAGTCCGCGGTGTCGGTGCTGCTCGGCGGCAACGCCGGTGAGGTGATCTTCGCGATCATCGGCAGCGCCATCACCGGCACGTCGCCCCTGAACACGCGCCAGCTGCTGCTGGTCAACACGATGACCGACGCGCTGCCGGCCGCGGCGCTGGCGGTCAGCAAGCCCAGCGGCCCGATCGACCCGCGGCTGCGCGGTGCGGATCAGGCCGCGTTGTGGCAGGCGGTCGCCATCCGCGGCGTCACCACGGCGGCGGCGACGACGGCGGCCTGGGCGATGGCGGGCCTCACCGGTCCCCTGAGTAGTCCGCAACGCGCCTCGACCGTCGCCCTGGTCGCGCTGGTGGGCACCGAACTGGGCCAGACGCTGGTGGAGTCTCAGGCCCCGCTGGTGCTGCTCACTGCGCTGGGGTCACTCGGCCTGGTGGGGGTCTTGATCAGCACACCGGGCGTCAGCCAACTGCTCGGCTGTACACCGCTGGGTCCGTTCGGCTGGGCTCAGGGTCTGGGCGCCGCGGCGGTGGCGACGGTCGCGACCGGTGTTCTGTCACGTGCGCTGACGGGTCCGGACAAATCGGACCCCGAGCCGCCATCGGATCATGCGCCGTCGGAGCACACCGAGCCTCCCGGTCAGGGTTCCGAATCTCGACAATCCCGACGCGCCATAACAACGCATAGAGTTCCAGTAACGGCACCCTGAGCACCGAAGCAATCGACGAAACTAGCGGATCGCCCCCGGTGCCGGTCATCGTCGACATAGGTCCGACGTTGTACGCGTGACCCAGCGAGGCGGGAAACCCTTCGTTACCGAAAGGCAAATGATGGCGGAAAAGAAGTCGCGGCGCGGCACGTCCCAGCGTGATGCGGTGGACAAGATCCGCGAGGGCGAAACCTTCGTGGTGAACCTGCCGGCGATCGGTCAGGTGGAGATTCCCCGGCCGGAGCAGCTGGCCTACTTCGGCGGGCTGGCCGCCCTGGCCGCATTCGAACTCATCGACTGGCCGGTGGCCGTGGTCATCGCCGCCGGACACCTGCTGGCAAGCAATCACCACAACAAGCTGCTCGAGGAGCTCGGCGAGGCGATGGAGGAGGCTTAGCCGGTCAACGCCGCGGACAGCGTCGGGTAGATGTCGAAAACGCGATCGAACTCGGTGACCTGAATCGGTCGGAGCACCTGGTCGTGGTCGGCGACCAGCCGAACCGACGTCCCACGGGCGGTAGCGTCCTCGTGGCAGTCGAGCATCGCGTTCAACGCCGCGCTTCCGAAGAAGTCGACACCCTGCAAGTCGACGACCACCGGACGGACCGGATGCGTCGAGGCCAGCTCCAGCGCGGCAATCAGGTGAGGGGTGAGCTCGCCGACCGTGCCGGAGTCGACATCGCCCTTGACCCGCACGATGATTGCGTCCTCGTGGTCCTCGTGTTCGACCGCCAACAAATTCATGCCTTTCGCCGCAGCCATCGTTGGGATCTGCAGCCGCTAAGCCCGATGACGCGGCGGGGATGCGCGCTCGCGCATCGCAGATCACCAGAGATTAACCCTTACTCGGCGGGCTCGGGCGAAATCCTCTCGTGCACGGTCAGCAGCAAATGGTCGAACTGGCTTTGCACAGCGGCCGCCGGCGCCGGCAGGGTGGCCATGTCGTCGAGCAGCTGCTTGGCCAGCGCACGCAGTTTCACATTGGTCTCTTGCGAGCGCCACTGCAGCACGCGGAAGGCCTGTTCTGCGCTGACCCGGTAGATGGCCATCAGCACACCCTTGGCCTGCTCGATCGCGGCGCGGCTCTCGAACAGGTCCGGCAGCGCCTCGTCGAGCACCTCCTGCCGGGTTTCGTCGAACGACTGGGTGAGGTCGATGTAATAGCCCTCGGTGCCCAGCACGGCGCCCGACTCGTCCAACATGCGGTCGGCGACGACGATCGCGTCGTGCACCGTGCCCCCGGTGTCGATGAATCGGTGCCGGCTCGAGAACGACCCTTCCGACTGCAGGGCATGGTCGAGCAATTCCTGGACATGCGCGCGGTCGTCGGGATGCTTGTGCGACAACAACAGTTGAGTCGTGGGCTCCACGTCGCCCGGTTCGTAGCCGTGCATCCTGGCCACCTCGTCGGACCATTCCCAGCGTTGACCCACGAACCAGAACCGGAAGGTGCCGATGTTCAGGTATTCGGCCGGCATCTCGATCGGCCCCGGGGAACGCACGTCGTCCCCGTCGGCCGATGGCCCCGCTACTCGTTCGCGCTGTTGCACGTTTGCATTTTTCCACTCGGGGAAGGTCCTCGGCTACCGCCTCGGAAGAAAGGGCCGTCGCGATATGGCCCGGGGTGGGGGTAACGTCGCGTGCGGACCCATCCATCAAACGCGGGAGCGCATGCCAAGTGCGCTGAGAGGACGGCTCGGGGCCGTCGACCGTACGAACCTGACCGGGTAATGCCGGCGTAGGGAGATGAATAAATGACCGAAACCCTGTCGGGAACCGCTGCACCGTCCGTGACCACCGGGCCGATTGCGGGCAGCCACAAGATCTATCGCGATGTCGCCGGCGGGCGGGTTCCGTTCCGCCGGGTGGACCTGTCCAACGGCGATCACTTCGACCTCTACGACACCTCGGGGCCCTACACCGACCCCGACGCGACGATCGACCTGACGGCCGGGCTGCCGGCGCGCCCGGGCGTGGTTCGCGACCGCGGCACTCAGCTGCAACGCGCCCGTGCCGGCGAGATCACCGCGGAGATGGCGTTCATCGCCGCCCGCGAGGGCATGCCCGCCGAGCTGGTGCGCGACGAGGTCGCCCGCGGCCGCGCGGTGATCCCGGCCAACCACAACCACCCCGAGATCGAGCCGATGATCATCGGCAAGGCGTTTGCGACCAAGGTCAACGCGAACATCGGTAACTCGGCGGTGACGTCGTCGATCGCCGAGGAGGTCGACAAGATGGTGTGGGCGACCCGGTGGGGCGCCGACACCATCATGGACCTGTCCACCGGCAAGGACATCCACGAAACGCGGGAGTGGATTCTGCGCAACTCGCCGGTGCCGGTCGGCACCGTGCCCATCTACCAGGCGGTGGAGAAACTCAGGGGCGGCGGTCCGGCTGATCTGACCTGGGAGCTCTACCGCGACACCGTGATCGAGCAGTGCGAACAGGGCGTGGACTACATGACCGTGCACGCCGGTGTGCTGCTGCGCTACGTGCCGCTGACCGCCAAGCGGGTCACCGGCATCGTGTCGCGCGGCGGATCGATCATGGCGGCCTGGTGCCTGGCGCATCACCGGGAGTCGTTCCTCTACACCCACTTCGAGGAGCTGTGCGAGATCCTGGCCCGCTACGACGTCACCTTCTCCCTCGGTGACGGGCTGCGTCCGGGGTCCATCGCCGACGCCAACGACGAGGCCCAGTTCGCCGAACTGCGCACCCTGGGTGAGCTGACCAAGATCGCGAAATCTCATGGCGTACAAGTCATGATCGAGGGCCCCGGCCACGTCCCGATGCACAAGATCGTGGAGAACGTGCGGCTGGAAGAGGAGCTGTGCGACGAGGCGCCGTTCTACACCCTGGGACCGCTGGCCACCGATATCGCGCCGGCTTACGACCACATCACCTCGGCGATCGGTGCCGCGATCATCGCCCAGGCCGGCACCGCGATGCTCTGCTATGTCACGCCCAAGGAGCACCTGGGGCTGCCGGACCGCAAGGACGTCAAGGACGGGATGATCGCCTACAAGATCGCCGCGCACGCGGGCGATCTGGCCAAGGGACATCCGCACGCCCAGGAGCGCGACAACGCGCTGTCGACGGCGCGCTTCGAGTTCCGCTGGAACGACCAGTTCGCCCTGTCGCTGGATCCCGACACCGCTCGGGAGTACCACGACGAGACGCTGCCGGCCGAACCCGCCAAGACCGCCCACTTCTGCTCGATGTGCGGGCCGAAGTTCTGCTCGATGCGCATCACCCAGGATGTCCGCGACTACGCCGCCGAACACGGGCTGGACAGCGAGGAAGCGATCGAGGCGGCCATGGCCGAGGGCATGGCGGAGAAGTCTCGCGAGTTCGCCGAACACGGCCAACAGGTGTATCTACCGCTGGCACAGTGACGTTGCTGCCTGTTCCGTCGCCGGGCACGACGCCGCTGCGCGTGCTGTCCATCGCCGGATCGGACTCCGGGGGCGGCGCCGGCATCCAAGCCGATATGCGCACCATGGCGCTGCTGGGCGTGCACGCGTGCGTCGCGGTGACCGCGGTGACCGTGCAGAACACGGTGGGAGTCAAGAGCTTTCACGAGGTTCCCGACGACGTCGTCGCCGCCCAGATCGATGCGGTGGTCAGCGACATCGGTATTCAGGCCGCCAAGACCGGGATGCTGGCGTCGCCGCGCATCATCGACACCGTGGCGACCACTTGGCGCCGGCTCGGGTTGACGGTTCCGCTCGTCGTCGACCCGGTGGCGGCATCCATGCACGGCGATGCGCTCATGGCACCGGCGGCCCTGGATTCGCTTCGGAATCAACTGTTTCCGTTGGCCACGCTGGTGACACCGAACCTCGACGAGGTGCGGCTGTTGGTGGACATCGACGTCGTCGACCCCGCGTCGCAGCGGGCGGCGGCCAAGGCCCTGCATGCGCTCGGCCCGCGATGGGTGTTGGTCAAGGGCGGTCACCTGCGCACGTCGGACCGCAGCTGCGACCTGCTCTATGACGGCATCTCCTGTTACGAGTTCGATGCGGAGCGGATCGCGACCGGTAACGACCACGGCGGCGGGGACACGCTGGCCAGCGCGGCCGCTTGCGCGCTCGCGCACGGCTTCACCGTGCCCGACGCGGTCGGTTTCGGAAAGCGGTGGGTCACCGAATGTCTGCGCGCCTCCTATCCGCTGGGCCATGGCCACGGCCCCGTCTCCCCGCTGTTCAGGCTGTCATGATTGCCCGCCTCCTCGAGCAGATCGCGGGCATCGCGCACGAACCCGACGGCGCAGGTCGTCCCAAAGGCATCGTGGTGCTCACCCACGGCGCCGGCGGAAATCGGGATTCCCCGCTGTTGCAACAGGTTTGCGACGAATGGGCCCTGCGCGGCTGGCTGGCGGTGCGCTTCAACCTGCCCTATCGCCGGCGTCGGCCCACCGGCCCGCCGTCCGGCTCCGCCGCCACCGATCGCGCCGGCATCGTCGAGGCGATCGCGTTGTGCCGCGGCCTCGGCGGCGGCCCGCTGATCGCCGGGGGCCATTCGTATGGCGGCCGGCAGACATCGATGGTGGTCGCCGCCGGCCAGGCCCCGGTGGACGTGCTGACGCTGTTCTCCTACCCGCTGCACCCGCCAGGCAAGCCGGAACGCCTCCGCACCGAGCATTTTCCCGACATCACGGTGCCGACGGTGTTCGCCCACGGAACGTCGGATCCGTTCGGCACCCCCGACGAGCTGCGCACCGCGGCCGCGCTAATCAGCGGAACGACGGCGCTCGTCGAAATCGCCAGCGCCCGACACGATCTGCGGTCCAAGGCCTTGAACGTACCGGCGTTGGCCGTCGATGCCGCGATGCAGCTGCTTGGGCGGAATTAGGTTGACCCGTATGGCCTTTCGTCATCCGGGGTAGCGCGAGTAACACGCGTCCGCATTGCCGGTCACGCCGCCGCGAAACGCCGCGATCCGGGTGAAACCGGCCGGCACGCTGGTGCCGTCCGCATCGCTGGCGACCAGGTGGTTGGTGAGCAGCCCCGCAACCGCTTCGTCGAGGTCCCCGGCGGTCAGCTGCAATTGGTTGCGCGAGGGCAGGTCGATGGGTTCGGCCATCTTGCGGTGCACCACACCGGTCAGGCACGCGGTGCGCAGCGCGGTCCACGGGCTCTGCATCGGCAGGTCGCGTTGATGCTGCACCGCCAGCGCGTATCTCGACATCACGACGGACAGGGCGGTGTCGTCGCCTTGCGGCAGCGTCTGTTCGTTCTCGTCGGCGACGGTGCCCAGCGCGGCGAGTTTGGGCAGGTCGATCGCGATGGTGTTGGTGCCCGGACAGTACGAGGCCGGCGGGGTGGGCTTGGCCTCCGGGCAATTGGCCGGCCGGTAGGACAGCGCCGGCGGATTGGTCGGGGCGAAGATCTTTCCCAGCAGTTCCATCAGCGTCGACAACGTGTCTTGGTTGATCGGGACCTCGCCGGTCTCCGGCGTACCGGTGGTGGAGTCGACCCGCAAGGCGTTCGGTAAATCGCCGCGGCGCCGCTCGATTTCCTTGCGGTCGATCGCCGCACAGGCCGAGGCGCCGTTGACGAAACCCATTTGGAAGGCGCTGATCCGGTCCAGGGCCGAGCCGTGTGCGTCGTCGTTTTCGGTCTCACTGTCCATGACGGGGTCGCGCGTGGTGATGATCCCGGCCAGCACATGGTCGAGCCCGTCGGCGGTGCTCAGCGTGAAGCGCGGCGACTTGCCGTCGGCGACCCAGAACAGATACACGCCGGCAAAACAGTCGGCCTGCTGTTCGTGGACGATG
Organism: Mycobacterium sp.; assembly: GCF_025933915.1. GTDB lineage: Bacteria > Actinomycetota > Actinomycetes > Mycobacteriales > Mycobacteriaceae > Mycobacterium. The sequence goes on along the minus strand of NZ_JAICZA010000134.1, from coordinate 2,574 downwards.
GTCGGGTCCCTTCTGGTCACGAGTTTCGCCATCTGCTGCAGCGCGTGCCCGAATTCGTGGGCGAGCACACCGGTGACGGACATGTCGCCGAAATACTTTCGCGCGACGGGCATGAACACGCCGCGGTCCCAGGCGATCAGGTTGCAGCGCGAGGTGTAGAAGGCGTTGACGAGCTTGTACGTGTCGTTGTGGCACACGATCGGGCTGCTCGGATCTTTGGAGTCGTAGGACACCACCTTGGCGACCGGAACGAACTCGCCCCTCAGCGATTGGCTATACACCGACCGCCAGTAATCCTCGATGTCGTTGATCGACAGCAAAGCCAACGTGTCGATGGGCCCGTTGTCGGTGTTGAGCACCCTGCCGGTGGGGCCGGGCGCGTTCGAGCGAATCCCGCTGGGCCCGTTGGTCGCGGGCAGCCCGCCAACCAGAAAAGGATCGTTGAGCATCGACAACGCGCGCCCGTCGACGAACGTCGAGCAGCCGGCGACCACGAGCACCGCCGCCGCCCAGACGAGTGCCGACCTGAGCGCATGGCTATTCATGACCAACCTCATCCCGACCGGCGACACGGCAGCACCAAGGGGATTCATTCTAGAGGCGTCGGCCGTCCACGACAGGAGAAATCGAGAGACCCCGCAAACACCGGGAGGGGCGCGGTTTCGCTAGAAAGGCGGTGGCCCCCCATCTCCGACGACATGGCGCTCTTCGGAATGCCAAGCATACGAAGGCTTTTCGTTATTGCGCGCCATTCGGTTGTGGCGGCGTTCTCCTGCGATGCGGGTGGCGCGGTCTTGGCCGCGGGTGCGGCGGCGGTTGGGCATCATCGCGGTGCGCTCGGCGCAGTAGTTGGGTGGCGGGTCGGCTTCAGTGGCCGGGATCGCGCCGGTGGCCCGGCACAAGTTGGGGAACAGCAGGGCGCTGCCCGGGGTGGTCACATAGGTTTGCCCGGCCGGGGAGGTCCAGATCAGCGTGCCATCGGGCAGTTGCTGTTCACGCCAGCCCCAAAACGTCTTCACCAAATGATGTTGCCTAATTTGTGAAGAACATTTTAGCTTGCTGCAAAAGCTACGAGGAGAAGTGGCGCGGTGCACCCATGGCGCTGACACTTCGCGCCCCATACAGGACCTCGAACCTGGTCAGCGAGTCACCCACATGTAACGGCCCTGTGAGGTCGGTGTCAATCACCAGGTACGGAGTATCGCCCTTCAACCTTGCGCCAGCTCGCCGGATGCCATCGAGCCGACCAAGTTCGGCGGGAACGCACGATCCCAAGGTTGTTCGCAGCAGCGCATCAGATGGATCGTCGGATGGTGGGCCTGCCTCCATCTCAACCGTATGAGCCGCATCGCTGAGTACCGGATTTTCTGAGGTTCGGTGGTGGGGCGTCGCGTCGTCGCTCGCGAACAAGACCACATCCTTCAGCATGTTGTCGGCCATCATCGCCCAGCCGTGCTTATAGAAGCTGGCGAATCCAGACTTCACACCGAGATGTTTTTTCATCAGCTCTTGGACGTAGCCCCAGAGGCTTCCCAATGATCTGGTCAACTGCGCTCTGCTGGTGGCGTCGTGAGGGAGCAGATAATGCTGTCCCTGCTTGGCATGCATCAACGCCGATCTCTCGGCGCTGTAGATGTTCTGGTACACCCAATCTTTCGGATTCGGCTCTCCCTGCGGCGCGAGGCGGACGACCGGCACCATTTCATCGGCTACGGCCAACGCGGCCATAAACCACTGCTTCTCGCCTTCCCATCGATTTCTGGAAGTCCGTTGACGGGGCCGAATGGCGCTGAGTAGGCACTCAAAAGCGAGGAACAGGTTCCGGTAGGCGTCGAACAAGTCATCTGATGTCTTACACATGCGGATGAATCTGAAGGCATCGTGGGCCATCGGCGTGGCGGGCGGTGACGGCGGAACGACGTTTCCCGTTGCATCTGTGACGACGAATGTGGGATTACTAGACATCGGGAACGTCGCGACCTGCGTCGCTCGCATGACTACGTCACCGCTGACCGGCTCGTGCCACCACACGAAGTTGGCGTCCTCCGCGTCGACAATCGCGCTGTGGCTCTGTCCGATCGCAGACATGAAGTCTAGCCCTAAGTTGGCGGCCACCAATGACACTGCGAAGGAATCCGCCTGGGTAGTTGCCGTCGACGGTCCACAAGTGATTACGGCTCTCTTGCCGCCAATCACCGTCGTCGTCCAGCCGTCCAGCTCAACTGCGGCATCTTCCACGGCGTCATCGCGCAGGGCGAACACCGCGCCGTTTCGCCAGGTGTCATCGGGATTCTGCAACGGCACGCCTGCGTACTCGCCAACGGTCATAGTCGCCAGTATCCGACGACCCGCGATTCACAGCGCGATCATGGCCTACTGCCCGCAGTTCGATAGCCGATAACCATCTGACATGGCCCTCAAGAATTTTTACGATTTGTGCTGTGAGGAACCCTGCGGGCGCATAAGCTCCCATCGGCGAATCAGCGAATCGGCGAATCGGCGAACGTCGCGAACAGGAATGGTTAGCAAGGAGTCTCGACAGCATGTTGTCCCGTGCAGTGCTCATCGCCGCGG
>NZ_JAICZA010000121.1 GCF_025933915.1 Mycobacterium sp. | reverse complement strand
TCGGGATAGAGGCCCAACGCGATCATGACGTCACGGAAGTTGGCGGCGATGGCCGACAGCGCCACCCGCACCTGACCGGGCCCCAACGGCGCGTCGGCGTCGGGGATCCGCTCCAACCGCAGGTTCTCGATCGTTCCGTAACTGCTCATGCCGAGTCGCCACGGCCCGTCATCGGGGGCCACCAAGAGACCACCTACGGCGCGGCTGCCGAGCACCCGGGCGGTGTGGACCATTCCGTTACGCAGCAATGCCTGCGGCTCACCGACCGCCAAAATGGCTGCGATCGCGTCAGGATCCAGGGGCGCATCGGTGTCGACGAGCACAATCCGACCGGGATGTTCGGTCTGCGCCGAGCGCACCAGCCCCCACACCGCCGCGCCGGCCAAATCGGTGACGTCCTCCCCCGGCAACGCCATCGCGCCCCGGGTTGACACCACCAAGGTTCCCGCCCCGTCGCTGGCCAACCACGACTGCAGCACCGGCAGCACCGCGCGCGTGGCCGCATAGACTTCCGTCACGACGTCACCGGCCACCGGCGCGGATTCGAACAGCACCGCCGATCGCGCGGCCTCAGCGTTGTCGGGTTCGCCGGATGCCGGTGCGCCCCAAGCGGACACGGATACCGGCTGCACCGCCGACGCCGGCTGAGCGGACCAGATCAACTCAAAGAGCCGGTCCGGCCCCGAATGCGACACCGCGGCCAGTAGCTGCTGATCGGTGACCGGACGCGCCACCATCGAAGCCACGGACAGCACCGGCAGCCCCAACCCATCGGCCAATTCGATCGACACCGCTGACGACCCGGCGGGGCCCGTCGGCATGATCCGCGCGCGCACCGCCGCCGCCCCCGCTGCGTGCAAGGACACCTGCTGCCAGGAGAACGGGACCAGCATCGACCCCTGGTCAACGCCCATACCGTCAGATTCGTTGGACGCCAGGATGACCGCGTGCAACGCCGCATCGAGCATCACCGGGTGGACCCCGAACCCGGTCACCGACACGCCGGCGTCTGCGGGCAGGCTCACTTCGGCGAAGATCTCGTCGCCGCGACGCCACATCGACGTCAAGCCTCGGAATGCGGGCCCGTACCCGTAGCCACGCTCGGCCAGTTGTTCGTACCCGTCGCCGACATCGATCGGGACCGCACCCACCGGCGGCCACTCCGACAGATCCGCGCTCGGCCGCACCGACCCCGCGCGCAGCACGCCTTCGGCGTGCAACGACCATCCCGAGCCCACCTCGGCCCGCGAGAACACCGACACCGCGCGGGCACCCGAATCGTCCGGCCCGCCGACCACAACCTGAACCGAGACCGAGCCACCGGCCGGCAACACCAGCGGCGCCGCCAGATTCAGCTCGTCGACAACTCCGCAGCCCACCTCGTCGCCGGCGCGGATCGCCAACTCGACGAACCCCGCCCCGGGGAACAGCACCACACCGCCGACGGCATGATCCGCCAGCCAGCCCTGCGTGCTCGGCGACAACCGGCCGGTCAGCACCACGCCGCCGGTCGCCGGCAGTTCCACCACCGCACCCAGCAAGGCGTGTTCGCCGGCCGCCAGGCCCAGCCCCGCGGCATCGGCCGGGGCGCCGTCGCGCGCGAGCCAAAAGCGCCGCCGGTCAAAGGCGTAGGTGGGCAACTCGGCGAGGTTTGCCTTGCCGATCGCACCGCGCCAGTCCACGTCCATCCCGGAGACGAACCCCTGCGCGAGGGCGTCGACCAAAGCCATCGGCTCCGGGCGGTCCTTGCGCAGAGCCGACATCGTCGCCACCGGGTTGTCGGCCAGTGTCTCTTCGATCGATGCGGTCAGGCCGCTACTCGGCCCGACTTCGAGGAAGCGGGTTCCGCCGGCCGAATGGACGAAATGCACGCTGTCGGCGAATCGCACCGCCTCGCGGACGTGCCGCTTCCAGTACGCCGCGGTTCCGAAGTCATCGCTGGCCAAGTGACCGGTCACGTTGGACACGATCGGGATGACGGGCTTGCCGATGGCGAGTCCCGCTGCGACAGTACCGAATTCGTCGATCATCGCGTCCATCAACGGAGAATGGAACGCGTGCGAGACGGCGAGTTGGTGGACGCGGCGTCCATCGGCGCGAAGCCGGTCTGCGATCGCGGCCACCGCGCCTTCAGTTCCCGAAATCACCACCGAGGCAGGCCCGTTGACGGCCGCGATGCCCACCTCAGGCACCAGCAGCGGCCGCACCTCTTCCTCGGTAGCCTGGACGGCAATCATCGCCCCGCCCGCGGGCAGCGCCTGCATGAATCGGCCCCGCGCGGCCACCAGGACCGCGGCGTTCTTCAGCGACAGGACTCCGGCGGCGTGGGCGGCGGACAGCTCGCCGATCGAATGGCCCATCACGAAGTCGGGGCGCACGCCCCAGGATTCGAGCAGCCGGAACAGCGCAACTTCCACCGCGAACAGCGCCGGCTGCGCGAATTCGGTGGTATTCAGCAGGCTTTCGTCCTGGCCCCACATGACGTCGCGCAGGGGCCGCAGCAGGTGTTGATCCAGTTCGGTCAGGACGGCGTCGAAGGCCTCGGCGAACACCGGGTACGCGCCGTGCAATCCCCTACCCATGCCGAGTAGCTGGGAGCCCTGGCCGGGGAAGACGAAAACGGTCTTGCCGCCGGGCGTCGCGGCCCCCCGAGCGATCGAGGGAGCCAGGTCGTCCCCGGCCAACTCGTCCAGCCCGGCCAACAGGCTCTCGCGGTCGCGGCCGACGATGACGGCCCGCTGTTCGAAGGACGACCGGCCCGCCAGCGTCCACCCCACGTCGGCGACGTCCAGTTCTGGGTGGGCGCGCAGGTGGGTCGCCAACCGGGCTGCCTGACAGCTCAATGCCGACGGCGATTTCGCCGACACGGTCCACGGCAGCACCGGCGCCTTGGGTCCGGATTCCCGATGCGGGGCCTCCGGACCCGAAACCGACACTGCCTCGACGATGACGTGAGCGTTGGTGCCGCTGATCCCAAACGACGACACCCCGGCGCGGCGCGGGCGAGCCGCGCTCCAGGGCCGCGCCTCGGTCAGCAACGACACCGCACCCGACGACCAATCGACGTGCGGGCTGGGTTCATCGACATGCAATGTCGCCGGCAACATCTCGTGGCGCATCGCCAGAACCATCTTGATCACACCGGCGACACCCGCGGCGGCCTGCGTGTGGCCCATGTTCGACTTGATCGATCCCAGCCATAGCGGCTCACTCGAACCCCGGTCCTGCCCGTAGGTCGCCAACAACGCCTGCGCCTCGATCGGGTCACCCAAAGTGGTTCCGGTGCCGTGCCCTTCGACGACGTCGACCTCCGACGCCGCGAGCCCGGCGTGGGCCAGCGCCGCGCGCACCACCCGCTGCTGCGAGGGACCGTTGGGCGCGGTCAGCCCGTTGGAGGCGCCGTCCTGATTGATGGCGGAGCCGCGCAGCAGCGCCAGCACCGGATGACCCAGGCGCCGTGCGTCCGACAGGCGTTCCACCACGAGCATGCCGCCGCCCTCGGAGAAGCCGGTGCCGTCGGCGGCCCCCGCGTAGGCCTTGCACCGGCCATCCACGGACAGCCCGCGCATCCGGCTGAATTCGACGAAGATATCGGGTGTGGCGTTGACCGTGACGCCGCCGGCCAGCGCCAGATCGCACTCCCCCGAGCGCAGCGACTGCGCCGCCATATGCAGCGCCACCAACGACGACGAGCACGCGGTGTCCACCGACACCGCCGGGCCCTCCAGCCCCAACGCGTACGACACCCGGCCCGACGCGACGCTCGACGACTGGCCGGTGAGCCGGAAGCCCTCCGCGGTGGGCGCGGCGTCCATGCCGTAGCCCTGCGTGTACACGCCGGCGAACATGCCGGTGGCGCTGCCGCGCAACGCGCCGGGTTCAATTCCCGCCCGTTCCAAGGCCTCCCAGGAGAGCTCGAGGAACATGCGTTGCTGCGGATCCATGGCGAGCGCCTCGCTCGGCGGTATGCCGAAGAAGGCGGGGTCGAAGTCCGCGACGCCATCGACGAAGCCGCCGGTGCGGGTGTAGCAGGTGCCCGGAACGTCGGGATCGGGGTTGTACACGCCCGCCAGATCCCAGCCGCGATCGCTCGGGAATTCCGAGAGGACGTCGCGGCCCTCGGCCAGCATCTGCCACAGGTCCTCGGGGGAATTCACCCCGCCCGGATAGCGGCACGCCATGCCGACGATCACGATCGGATCGTCCTCGGTGACGCGAGCGGCCGGGGCGTGCGTGATCTCGCGCGGGACCCCGGCGAGCTCGGTGCGGATATAGCCGGCCAGGCCGTTGGGGGTCGGGTAGTCGAAGATCAGGGTGGGCGAAAGCGCCAGTCCGGTAGCGGTTTTGAGCCGGTTACGCATCTCGACCGCGGTCAGCGAGTCAAAGCCCAGCTCTTGGAACGCCTTGTCCGGATCGATCGCCTCGGCGGTGGTGTTGCCCAGCACGGTGGCGATGTGGGAGCGCACCAGATCCAAAAGCACGGCGTGCTGCTCGGCTTCGGGCAGTCCGTCCAGGCGGTGCGCCAGAGCCGATTTCGATTTCGCGGCCGCCAGCGAATCGTCGACCCGGCGCCGGGTCGGCGCGTTGACGAGGTCGGTGAACATCGGTGGCACCGCGACCGCGTGGGCGCGCAGCGCGCCCAGATCGATGCGAGCGGGGGCCATGAATGGTTCGTCGACGATCAACGCGGTGTCGAACAGTTCCATCGCCTCGTCCGAGGACAACGCCAAGATGCCGTCGCGGCCCAGCCGGGCGAGGTCGGCGGCGTCGAGTCCACCGGTCATGGCGCTGGCCTGGTCCCACAGCCCCCACGCCAGTGAGATCGCCGGCAGCCCGCGCGAGCGCCGATGCGCGGCCAAGCCGTCGAGGAACGCGTTCGCCGCTCCGTAGTTGCCCTGCCCCGACGAGCCCACCAGCCCGGCCATCGACGAAAACATCACGAACGCCGACAGATTCAGATCGCGGGTCAGCTCGTGCAGATTCCAGGCCGCGTCGACCTTGGCCCGCAATACCGCGCCGACTCGCTCGGGTGTCAGGGAGGTGACCATCGCGTCGTCGAGCACACCGGCCGCGTGGATCACGCTCGACAGCGGCCGCCGCGCCGAAACTTCGTCGATCACCGAGGCCAGTGCGGCCCGGTCGGCCGCGTCGCAGGCGATCACCCGCACCCGGGCCCCGGCCGCTTCCAGCTCGGCGATCAGCGCGGCGGATCCCGGCGCGTCCGGTCCGCGCCGGCTCAGTAGCGCCAGGTCCGCGACGCCGTGGTGCGTCACCAGGTGACGGGCCAGCGTCGAGCCCGCCATGCCGGTCCCGCCGGTGATCAGCACCGTGCCCGAGGCCAGGCCGGCGCCCGGCCCGGCGGGCAGGCCGACACCCGGCCCAGAAGGCATAGTCATGACGACCTTGCCGACGTGGCGGGCCTGGCTCAAGTACCGCAACGCCGCACGACCGCGTCGCACGTCAAAGGTCGTCACCGGCAACGGTTTCAGGACCCCGGCCTCGAACAGTCCGGCAAGCTCGAGCATCCACTGATGCATCCTGGGGCGGCCGGGCTCGAACAGGTCGAAGGCGCGGTAGCGGACACCCGGGTATTCCTGGGCCACCGCGTCCGGGTCGCGGATGTCGGTCTTGCCCATTTCCAGGAACATGCCGCCGGGAGCGACCAGGCGCAGGGAGGCGTCGACGAACTCGCCGGCCAGCGAGTCCAGCACCACATCCATGCCGCGGCTGCCGGTGACCGAGCGGAACTTGTCCTCGAACTCGAGGCTGCGGGAATCCGAGATGTGGTCGTCGTCGAAGCCCATGGCCCGCAACGTGTCCCACTTGCCGCGGCTCGCGGTGGCGAACACCTCCAGGCCCAGATGTCTGGCCAGCTGAACGGCGGCCATCCCGACGCCACCGGCGGCGGCGTGCACCAACACGCGCTGCCCGGGCTTGACCTCGGCCAGGTGGATGAACGCCATATACGCGGTGGTGAAAACCGCTGAGATGCCGGCGGCTTCGGCGTAGGACCAGTCGGCGGGCTTGCGCTGCAGCAGGCGGACATCGCCGGGCACCAGGGTGCCGCTGCCGTCGGGGAAGAAGCCGTACACCGAGTCGCCCACCGAGAAGTCGGTGACTCCCGGCCCGACCTCGACCACCACGCCGGCGCCTTCGCCGCCGAGCAGCGCCTCGTGGGTGAACATGCCCAGGGTGATCATGACGTCGCGGAAGTTGGTGGCGATGGCGCGCAGGGCCACTCGAACCTGGCCCGGCTCCAGCGGAGCGTCCGCGTTGGGAACGGGTTCGAGTTGCAGGTTTTCGAAGGTTCCCGCGCTGCTGATTCCCAGCCGCCAGGGCCGGTCTTCGGGTGGCGTCATGATGCCGTCGACCGCCCGGCTGCCGTGCACTCGTGCGATGTAGGCCTTGCCGTCCCGCAGCAGCACCTGCGGCTCACCGACCCCGAGAACGGTCGCTATCGCGCTATCGTCCAGCGCGGCATCGGAATCCACCAGTACGATCCGGCCGGGATGCTCGGTCTGCGCCGACCGCACCAGGCCCCACACGGCCGCGCCGGCCAGATCGGGAACGTCCTCCCCCGCCAATCCCATTGCGCCCCGGGTCGCGACGACCAGCACCCCGGAGTCGCGCTCGGCCAGCCACGACTGCACGGCGGCCAGCGCCTCGTGCGTGCGTCGATACGAGCCAGTGACCGGATCGTCTTCGGCGGCAACGGATTCAAACACCTCACGCGGGGGCGTGCCGCCGGTGGTCGCTGTCGCCGGCGACCACGCCACCTCGAAGAGCCGGTCCGGACCCGAGGCCGACACCGCCGCGCGCAGCTGGCGCTCGCTCACCGCGCGCGCCACCATCGCGCGCACCGACAGCACCGGCAAGCCCAGGCCGTCGGCCAGCTCGATCGACACTGCACTGGTGGCCGCCGACACGGCCGCCGCCGGGGCGATGCGCACACGCACCGCCGACGCGCCCGCGGCATGCAGCGACACGCCCTGCCAGGAGAACGGCAACACGACTTCGTCGGTGTGCCCGGCGGTTTGGTGGCCGATGACCAGCGCGTGCATCGCCGCGTCGAGCAGTGCCGGGTGCACACCGAACCCGTTGACGCTGCCGGCGGCGTCGGGCAACCGCACCTCGGCGAACACCTCGTCGCCGCGGACCCACGTCGCGGTCAAACCCCGGAAGGCCGGGCCGTATCCATAGCCGCGCGCCGCCAATCGCTCGTAGCCGTCCGCCGAGTCCACCGCGACCGCGCCCGCCGGCGGCCACGCCGACAAATCCGTGCTCGGCTCGACCGAGCCGGTGCTCAGCGTCCCTTCGGCGTGGCACACCCAGCCGGACCCGGTATCGGGGCGCGAGAAGATCGACACCGCCCGTTGACCGGATTCCTCGGCGGTACCCACCACGACCTGTACGGCAACCGATCCCGACCCGGAGCCCTTGGCGGGCAACATCAATGGTGTTTGCAGAGTCAGTTCGTCCACCGTCGAACACCCGACTTCGTCACCGGCGCGGATCGCCAACTCCACGAACCCGGCGCCGGGAAACACGACCGCACCGGACACCGCGTGATCGGTCAGCCAGCCCTGCAGACTCGGTGACAAGCGGCCGGTCAGCACCACCCCACCCGAGGCGGGCAGCTCGACGACCGCGCTCAGCAGCGGGTGCTCGCTGGATCCCAGCCCGAGGCCGGTGGCGTCGCCCGCAACGCCGTCGCCGGACAGCCAAAACCGGCGGCGGTCAAAGGCATACGTGGGCAGCTCCACGAAGCCGGCTCCGTCCAGCGCGCCGCGCCACCGCACGCTCACGCCAGCGACGAACGCGGTGGCAGCCGAGGTCAGGAACCTGTCGAGTCCGCCGTCGTCGCGTCCCAGGGTGGGAATGACTTTGGCTTCAGAGGCCTCGCTGTCACCGCCGGCCTGGTCGTTGACGGTGTCCTCGATCCCCGCGATCAACGCCGGATGCGGGCTGGATTCGATGAATGTCCGGTATCCGTGTTCGCTCGCGCTGCGCACCGCCTGGTCGAACTGCACGGTCTGCCGGATGTTGCGGTACCAGTAGTCGGCGTCCAAGCCCGCCGTGTCCAAGCGGTTTCCGGTCACCGTGGAAAAGAACGCGATGCGCGAGGAATGCGGCTCGATGCCGGAGAGCACCTCGGCGAGGTCACCGCGGATCGCCTCGACCTCAACCGAATGCGAGGCGTAGTCGACATCGATCCGCCGGGTCCGCAGTTCGAGGTCGGCGCAGAAACCGACGAGCTCGTCGAGCGCGTCCACGTCACCCGAGACCACGACGGCGGACCGGCCGTTGACGGCGGCGATGCTGACCCGAGTGCCGTAGGGCGCCAACAACTCCCGTGCCCGCTCGGTGCTGCAGGCGATCGACAGCATTCCACCCGGGCCGGCCAGCGACCGCAGCAGCTTGCTCCGCAGCGTGACGACGCGGGCGGCATCCCGCAACGACAACGCGCCGGCGACATGGGCCGCGGCGATTTCGCCTTGCGAGTGGCCGATCACGGCATCCGGACTGACCCCCACCGATTTCCATAGCTCGGCCAGCGACACCATCACCGCGAAGAGCACCGGTTGCACGACGTCGACGCGGTCCATCCCGGGGGCGCCGGGTGCGCCACGCAGCACCTCGATCAGCGACCAGTCGACGAATTCCGAGAAGGCCTCGTCGCACGCCTGGATCTGCTGCGCGAACACCGGTGCGGTATCGAGCAATTCGATACCCATGCCCGGCCATTGGGAGCCCTGCCCAGGGAAGACGAAGACTGTCTTGCCGGCCGGCGTCGCGGCGCCCCGGATAACGGACCCGGCCGGGTCGTCGCTGGCCAACTCGTCCAGCCCGGCCAGCAACCGGTCCCGGCCGGCGGCCACCACGACGGCCCGATGCTCGAACGTCGAGCGACCGGCCAGCGTCCAGCCCACGTCCGCGACATCCAATTCATCATGGGCGCGCAGATATTCGGCCACCCGCGCCGCCTGCGCCGCCAGCGCCGTGGCCGTCTTCGCCGAGAGCACCCACGGCACCACCGGCCGCGCCGGACCGGCCTCTCGCTGCGGGGCCTCCGGGGCCGCCTCGACGATCACGTGCGCGTTGGTGCCGCTGATACCGAACGACGACACCCCGGCCCGGCGCGGGCGAGCCGCGCTCCAGGGCCGCGCCTCGGTCAGCAACGACACCGCACCGGCCGTCCAATCCACGTGCGGGCTCGGCGCGTCCACGTGCAGCGTCGCGGGCAGCGTCTCGTGGCGCATCGCCTGCACCATTTTGATCACACCGGCGACACCCGCGGCGGCCTGTGTGTGGCCCATGTTCGACTTGATCGATCCCAGCCATAGCGGCTCACTCGAACCCCGGTCCTGCCCGTAAGTGGCCAACAACGCCTGCGCCTCGATCGGGTCACCCAAAGTGGTTCCGGTGCCGTGCCCTTCGACGACGTCGACCTCCGACGCCGAGAGCCCGGCATTCTCCAGCGCCGCCCGCACCACCCGCTGCTGCGAGGGACCGTTGGGGGCGGTCAGCCCGTTGGAGGCGCCGTCCTGATTGACGGCCGAGCCCCGCACGACCGCCAACACCGGATGACCCAGGCGCTGCGCATCCGACAGCCGCTCGACGACCAGCATCGCCCCGCCCTCGGACCAGCCGACGCCGTCGGCCGCGCCGGCATACGCCTTGGACCGCCCGTCGGGGGCCAACCCCCGGTGCCGGCTGAATTCCACGAAGACCGTCGGCGTGGCGTTGACGGTCGCGCCGCCGGCTAGCGCCAGATCGCACTCCCCCGAGCGCAGCGAGTGCACCGCCATGTGCAACGCCACCAACGACGACGAGCACGCGGTGTCCACCGATATCGCCGGACCCTCCAGTCCCAACACATACGACACGCGCCCCGAGGCGACGCTGGAGGTCATGCCGGTCAGTCGGTAGCCCTCGATCTCTTCGGCGAGCATGCCGTAGCCCTGGACGATGAGCCCCGCGAACACCCCCGTGGCGCTGCCGCGCAGCCCGCTGGGGTCAATTCCGGCGCGCTCCAACGCTTCCCACGACAACTCCAGCAACATGCGGTGCTGGGGATCCATTGCCAGGGCTTCACTGGGCGCGATCCCGAAGAAGGCGGGGTCGAAGTCCGCGACGTTGTCGACGAAACCTCCGGTGTTCACATAGCACTTGTGGCGCGCGTCGGGATCCGGGTCGTAGAGCGCCCCGAGGTCCCAGCCACGATCGCTGGGAAATTCCGAGATCACATCGCGACCGTCGGCGACCATTTGCCACAGCGACTCAGGACTGTCGACGCCACCGGGGAACCGGCAGGACATACCGACGATCGCGATCGGCTCGCTCGAGCGCTCCAGTAGCGCGCGGTTGGTGCGCTTCAGGCGTTCAACCTGGACCAGCGCTTTCCGCAGCGCTTCGGTCGCATGCTGGAGTTGGTCCACCATCACTAAACCTCGCCCTAACCCTCACCTAATGTCTGGCCGTCTTGTCCCGCCGGATGCGGTTCTCGCCGATTCACGGGATTTGCTGCACGAGGCGACGCCGTGTTTCGTTCGACCAGCGTCGTGCTGCTCTCCGACCCAAGAATGTTGCTGGTGAGTATGGCCAACTCCGACTGGATTTCAAAACGTCCGCTGTCCCCGGCTGCTACAGGACGGCCGGCTGGGACATGTGCGGCGTCCCGCACAGGCAAGTTGCGGCGCGGGGCGCCGGGTGAGCTCGCTGGACAAGGCTCCGCTGTAGATGTGCCCCATGGTCCATGGCGCGACTGTACCCGGCTGGCCATAGCTGGTGGTCAGGCGCATGTCGTGGGAAGTTCCGGCTGGCCGGTCGGGTCCTCGCGCGCGGCGCGAGCGATGCGGTCAGACACCTGCTCGGCGCCAGCCGTCGGCCGCCCGGGCGGCGTGGATCAGCGCCTCGCACAGCTGGCGGAGTTCGGTGGCCTCGGCGCCCTCCTCGAGTGCGGTGGCGACGTCCTCGGCCGCACATCGCACCTGGTAGACGCGATCCGAGAGGTCGGCCGCGTCGTCGGCCGACAACACCACCGCATCGTCGGGCACCGCCGCAGCGCCGTGCCGGTGCAACGAGGCCCGTTGTTCGTAGGCCCGCTGTCGGCACGATTGCCGGCAGTACTGGCGGCGACGGCCCATTCCCACGTCGGTGACGTCTCGACCGCACCAGCGGCAGGGCTGCGGGTGGGTGCGACGGCTCACGCCTGCCGACTTTAGTCGGGATTGTTTGGTGATCCCGGTATCATTGAGGGTCGCGTCGCGGATGCCGGTTTTCGCCGGGGAACTGCGCAGATCGCCGCGGCGTTGCTCATCGAGAGAGAATTGCACTACAGGAGCCGCAGAGCTCCGAAACGAGTTAAAGGAGTAGCACACATGGCTGATCGCGTACTAAGAGGCAGTCGCCTCGGGGCCGTGAGCTACGAGACCGACCGCAACCACGACCTGGCGCCACGTCAGCTCGCGAAGTACCGCACCGAGAACGGCGAGGAGTTCGAGGTTCCCTTCGCCGACGACGCCGAAATCCCCGGCACCTGGCTGTGCCGCAACGGCTTGGAAGGCACCCTGATCGAGGGCGACCTGCCCGAGCCGAAGAAGGTGAAGCCGCCGCGCACGCACTGGGACATGCTGCTGGAGCGCCGCTCGGTGGAAGAACTCGACGAGCTGCTCAAGGAGCGCCTCGAGATCATCAAGACCCGTCGTCGGGGCTGACCCGCGATTCAGGTGCGGTTGTCGGCCCCGGTGGCCGGAGTGGCGCGCGCACCTGACTTGCGGCCCTCGACGCCCCATCGGGTGACCTTGACCAGCGCTTCGCGGATATTCGAACCACTCATCTTCGACACGCCGAGTTCGCGTTCGGTGAACGTGATGGGCGCTTCGACGATGGTGAAGCCATTGCAGATGGTGCGCCAGGTCAGGTCGATCTGGAAGCAGTAACCCTTGGAGTCGACGCCGTCGAGGTCGATCGCCTCAAGAACCTCGCGACGGTAGGCCCGGTAGCCGGCGGTGATGTCGTGCACCCCGATGCCCAGCGCCAGCCGCGCATAGGTGTTCGCGGTCCAAGACAGCGCCCAGCGTCGCCACGGCCAGTTACGCACCGTCCCGCCGTCGACGTAGCGCGAGCCGATGGCCAGATCGGCGCCCTCGTCGACCGCGTCCAGCAGGCGGTGCAGCTGTTCGGGCGCGTGGCTGCCGTCGGCGTCCATTTCGACGAGCACCGAGTAGTCACGGCTCAATCCCCAGGCGAAGCCCGCCAGATACGCCGCGCCCAGGCCGTCCTTGGCGGTGCGGTGCATGACGTGGGTGCGACCGGCGTCGGCGGCCGCGAGCTCCTCGGCCAGCTGGCCGGTGCCATCGGGGCTGCTGTCGTCCACGATGAGCAGGTGCACGTGCGGGCATGCGTCTTTGAGCCGCCGGTGGATCACCGGCAGATTCTCCAGCTCGTTGTAGGTCGGGATGATCACCAAGACGCGCTGGCTGGGACGATTGCCCGGGGCGTGGGGCGCCGGCTGGCCGGTGGTCATGTAGCTCCTCTGTGTCGCCCGAAATCAAAAGATCGTCGGCCGTCCTGGTGGGACGGAGTGTCGTCACCCGCCGTCATCGGCCGGCGTGCGATCCCCGCCCTCGTCGGGCGCGGTGTCTGCGTCGTGCTCGCCGGGCGGGTGGTTGCCCGGGGTCGTACCGGCCTTTTCGGAAGGGCGTGTCGATCGACCCGAGGCTCTGGACCTGAGACGAATCCGACGCGGGAACCATCCATTGTGCCGTATCCCGGCCAAAACGACCGCCCCGGCCGCCGCGACCATGATCCACTGCAGCAGCGGCCCCCAGCGGGTGGCCGGCGTCAACTTGGTCTTGAGACGCACCTGCATGTCCAGATACGCGGGCTGGAAGAAGTCGGTGCGCGCCAACTCGCCACCGTCCGGCGCGATCACGGCGCTGATCCCCGTCGTGCCGGCGACCACCACATAGCGGTCGTGCTCGACGGCCCTGACCTTGGCGAACGCCAGCTGCTGTTCACTCATCGTCTTGTTGAAGGTGGCGTCGTTGGCCGGCACGGCCAGCAGCTGGGCACCGCCCAGGACCGCGTGTCGAGGGACGCGGTCGAAGATGACTTCCCAGCAGGTGGCGACCCCAACCGGCACCCCTGCCATGTGGACCACATCGGGGCCGGCGCGGGGCACGAAGCTTCCGGCGCGGCCGGCGTACCCGGACAGGTGTTTGAACAGCCACGGCATCGGCAGGTACTCGCCGAATGGCTGCACGATTTCCTTGTCGTGGCGTTCGGCCGGGCCGGTGGCCGGATTCCACACGATCATGGTGTTGGTGTAACGGGGATCCTCCGGCGGGCGTCCCGGGACCTCGAGCACGCTGCCGATCAGGATCGGGGCGCCGATCGCCGCGGCGGCCTGCGATATCTGCAGCGCGGCATCCGGGTTGACGAGCGGGTCGATGTCCGACGAGTCTTCCGGCCAGATCACCAATTGGGGTTGCGGGGCGGCCCCGGCGCGCACGTCGTCGGCCAGCACCAGCGTCTCCCGGACGTGGTTGTCCAGCACCGCTCGTCGCTGTTCGTTGAACTCGAAGCCCAGCCGCGGCACGTTGCCTTGTACCGCCGCGACGGTCACCGAGGGTTCACCGCCCGAGCCGGTGCCGGCGTGCCGCACCTGCGGCCAGACGATGACCGACGCGAACAGCACCAGGCAGATGCAGACGCCAGGCAGCACCACCGCGGGCGGCGCCGGCTCGGCTTCCGCGCCGCGCACCGGGTGACCGGAGCGCCACCACTTCATGATCTCCAGCGCGATGGCGGTGACGCTGAAACCCACCAGCATGATCGCCATGGACAGCAGCGCGACGCCGCCGAGCTGGACCAGCGGCAGGAACGGCCCGTGCGTCTGACCGAAGGCCACCGAACCCCAGGGGAAGCCGCCGAACGGGAACAGCGACTTCAGCCACTCCGCAGCCGCCCACACCAGCGCGAACCAGATGGGCCAGCCGGGGAGGCGGCGCACGAGGACGGCGCACAGACCGAAGACGGCGGGAAACAGCGCCGATACGGTCGCCAGCGCGATCCACGGGATGGGCCCGACCAGGAGCCCGACCCACGGCAGCAGCGGCAGGTAGAACGCCAGCCCGAAGAGGAATGCATAGCCCAGCCCTCCCGCCGGCGTCGTGGCGCGGTGAGTCAGCACCCAGGCCAGCAACGCCGCGGCGACGACGGCTCCCCACCACCAGTTCAGCGCCGGGAAGCTGGCGCACAGCAGCAGGCCGCCCACCGCGGCGCAGATCAACCGGGTCAGCCGGGGCAGCATCGCGGCCTGGGCGGCGGGCAGCCGCGCGATCAGTGCGGCCGTCAGCCCCGTCACCGCCCGGCGTGCCGCGGTCCCCACTCGATCGGTCAGCCGCGCGCGCTGGTCGGGCCGTTCCGGTTCCGCGGCGTGAACGTCGGCGGGCTCTTCGTCGCGCTCCGATTCGGCCTTGTCGCCGATCGGGTCGGTCTGCCGCGGGTCGGGCGCGGCGGTGTAGTCCGCGGGTTCGTCTTGGTCCAGGGGTTCGTCTTGGTCCGGCGGTTCGCCGCCGAGCCAGTGCCTAGC
>NZ_JAICZA010000075.1 GCF_025933915.1 Mycobacterium sp. | reverse complement strand
GCCACGGTCCATGTGTATCGAAGGGGGACCTGTGAAAACCGTGAAGTCCATTGCCACGGGGGTGGCGGCGCTGACCGCCATTGGCGGCGCGGCCGCCGGTGTGGCTTCCATCGCAGCGCCGATCGGCCTGCACGAGGTGGCACTGGCGGCGATCGGAGCGCCGCTGCCGCAAGACCCGCCGCCTCCGCCCGCGCCGCCGGCGCCGGGGCAGTTGCCGACGGCTGACCAGTTGGCCAACCTGTGCACGCAAGCCACCGATCCCGGCGTTTCGTACACGACGAAGGGCAACCTGGTCGAAAACGGGATCAGCCCCGAGGAAGGGCATGTGGCCGACCATGATCTCCGAAAGGCGTACCGCAACGGGAACTTTCCCGAGCAGTTCAACGTGACCAACATCGCGCCGGCGGGCCCGAACATGGCCCAAGCCGACGTCGCCATCACGAGCCCGAAGTTCGCCGGCCCGGTCACCAAGCACCTCGCGTTCGTCAACCAGGGTGGCAACTGGGTTTTGCAGCACGACGCCGCGATCGCTCTGATACAGGCCGCGACAGCGACCAACTGATCACGACGCGGTGCCTACCGCGTAAACCCATGCCGGTCCGGCGAACTCGCCGGATGTTCCGACGGTCACGGACAACCCCATGCGCCGCCTTGCGGGCGCATGGGGTTTGGCATGTCAGCCCACGGCTGAATGGCGCGCGCACAGCCGGCGCACAGGTAGCTCATGTTGTTCGCACAACGGGTGGCCGTAACGTATCGGTGTCGAGACACGAAATAAAAGACGCAACGGGCACGCTGACACCATCCACACCCCCATGAACGGGCGTGCGGATCGCCAACTATGCGTCGACATTCGTGCCCACCAAAGGGGGAACCATGAAAACCGTTAGAACCGCTAAAGTCGTGGCCACTAGCGTGGCAGCACTGGCGATCGTCGGGGGCGCGGCCGCCGGCCTGACCTCGATGTCAGCGCCCAGCTCCCAGGTCGGGGTGCAGCTCGCCGCGATCGGCGCGCCGCTTCCGCAGGATCCGCCGCCGGTGCTGCCGGTCGCGGGCGCCAACGTCCCGACTCCCGATCAGCTGACCGGCCTGCTCAGCAGCCTTGCCGACCCGAGCGTGTCGTTCAGCAACAAGAGCAACCTGGTGCAGGGCGGCATCGGCGGCATCGAAGCCCACGTCGCCGATAAGAAGCTGCAGAAGGCCGCGAAAAACGGTGACCTGCCCCTGTCCTTCGACGTGACGAACATCCAGCCGACCACCGCCGGTTCGGCGACCGCCGACGTCGCGGTCTCCGGCCCCAAGCTGACCTCACCCGTCACCCAGAACGTCACGTTCGTCAACCAGGGCGGCTGGGTGCTGTCGCGGGCATCGGCGATGGAGTTGCTGCAGGCCGCCGGTCAATGATCGGCGCCTGGAGCGCGCAGGTCTAATGTCGCGATGCGCGCCGGATCCGCCAGCACATCGATGGCTCGGATCCGGCCGCCGCGCACCACAAAGCCCATGACGGACGCGGCGCGGCCGGCGACGAAGATGACGGCACCGGCGGCACCGTTGACGGTCGCGACACGCACCTCGCGGTCGGGCCCCGCGTAACTGCGGGCCAGTTCGGCCACCGAGGTTGCACCCTCGGCGCGGAACCCCGCGGCGGCCGGGCCGAAGTCGCCGCGCAGCACCACCTCGGGATCCAACACGGACACCAGGCGGTCGAAGTCACCACTGCGCCCCGCCGCGAAGAAGGCGTCGACCACCTCGCGCTGGGCAGCCAGGTCGACGTCGGGAACCGGATCGGCCCGTTCGATCCGGCGGCGCGCCCGGCTGGCCAGCTTGCGGGCCGACTCCGGTGTCCGGTCGACGATCGTGGCGATCTGATCGAACGGGATCGTGAAGACGTCGTGCAACACGAAGGCCAGCCGCTCCGCCGGCGGCAACGTGTCCAGCACCACGAACAGCGCCAGCCCCACGGCGTCGGCCAGCATCGCGCGGTGTTCGGGATCGAATTCACCGTCGGCTTCCACGATCGGGTCGGGCAGGTGGGCGCTCAGCTCCTCGCGGCCGTGGGTTCGACGGTCGCGCAACATGTTCAGGCAGATGCGGGCCACCACGGTCGTCAGCCAGGCGTCGGGGTTGGCGATAGCTTCCCCGGAGCTGCGGTTCAACCGCAGCCAGGCCTCCTGCACGGCATCCTGGGCGTCGTCGATCGAACCAAGCATGCGGTAGGCGATGGCGCCCAAGCGTGGTCGGGCGGCCTCGAAGCGGGCCGTCAGAGACGCATCCGGCTTTGTCACGGCCGATCGGTCTCGGGCAGGGCGCACACCCGGTCGCCGGAAAAGCCCGACGACCCGATGTCGAGCGCGATGTTGAAGCGGGCACGAAGGTTGCCCAGCGTGATGACGTGGGTCAGGCCGACGAGTTGGGCGGTGTCGAAGTGCGCGCGCAGCGCATCGAAAAGTTGATCGCTCACCTCGACCGGGGTGCGGCTGATCGCGGTCGCGTACTCGAGGATCAGCTTGTCGACATCGGAAAAGCACGGGGCGTCCCGATAGTTGGCCATCCCCAACAGCTCTTCGTCGGTGATGCCCCATCGCCGGGCGATCTGGGAGCCGAGGTCGATGCAGTATTCGCAGCGCACCGTCGTCGCCGACTTCAGCTCCGCCAGCGCGCGGTGACGCGGGCTGAGAACGTCCAGCTTCGACTCCGCCTGCTCCAACTTGCCGTAGGCGTTGAGCAATCTCGGGATATGGGCGTACATCCGCAGCGGTTCCAGCATTCCCGCGGTTTCGAGCCCGGTCATCTGCGCGAGCTTGCGCTTGGTGAAGAAGAAGGCGATTTTGGCGCCCAGGCCGGCGTCGCGGTCGGAGACTCCCTGTAGCCGTGGCATGGCGATCCTCCTGGCAAGTTGTGGTCGTGAACCAACGTCCTCACCAGGTCGACACGCGGGGAGGCCCGAACGTGACCACTCGACTACCCGGGCTGGCCCAACGGCATGTCCATGTCAAACACGCGGGCGTGCAGCACGGTGCGGTTCCGCAGTGCCGCGCGCACCGCGCGATGCAAGCCGTCCTCGAGATAGGTGACGCCCTTCCACCGCACCGCGTGCGGAAAAAGATCGCCGTAGAAGGTGGAGTCCTCCGAGAGCAGGCGGTCCAGCGCGAGCACCGTTGTGGTGGTGACCAATTCGTCGAGCCGGATCTGCTGCGGCGGTATCTGGGACCAATCCCGATAGGACAGGTTGTGCTCGGGATACGGCTTGCCGTCGCGCACGCCCTTGAAAATCATTGGCCGATCTCTCCCGACGCGTTGCCCTGGCCCGACCGGTTCATGCTGGAAAGGCTAGTCGGACACCGGTGATCCCGGCGAGCAGACACACAAGCACCCCGACACGCCGACGGAAGAGGGGCTTTTGTGTCTGCTCGCGCTCCACCGGTGAGGGCGAAGGCGCCCGAGACCGTAAAATGAACCGGGTTAAGCGGGCATCGAAGGAGGTGACACCAGTGGGAAGTGCCGACGACCGTCGGTTTGAGGTGCTGCGGGCCATTGTCGCCGACTTCGTCGCCACCCAAGAACCGATCGGTTCCAAGGCGTTGGTGGAGCGCCATAACCTGGGCGTCTCGTCGGCGACCGTCCGCAACGACATGGCGGTGCTCGAGGCCGAGGGCTACATCACCCAGCCGCACACCAGCTCCGGGCGGGTGCCCACCGAGAAGGGCTACCGCGAATTCGTCGACCGGCTCGACGACATCAAGCCGATGTCCTCGGCGGAACGGCGCGCGATCCAGGGCTTCCTCGAATCCGGTGTCGACCTCGATGACGTCCTGCGCCGCGCGGTGCGGCTGCTGTCGCAACTGACCCGGCAGGTGGCGGTGGTGCAGTACCCGACGCTGTCGTCATCGACCGTGCGCCACCTCGAAGTGATCGCCCTGACACCCGCGCGGCTGCTGATGGTCGTCATCACCGACTCCGGCCGGGTGGACCAGCGCGTCGTCGAGCTCGGCAACGTCATCGACGACCACGAGCTTTCTCAGCTGCGGGAGATGCTCGGCCAGGCGCTGGTCGGCAAGAAACTGCCGGCCGCCTCCGTCGCGATGGCCGACCTGGCCGGACAGCTGAGCAGCCCCGACGGCCTGGGTGACGCCGTGGGCCGATCGGCGACGGTGTTGCTCGAGTCACTGGTCGAGCACACCGAGGAACGCTTGCTGATGGGCGGCACCGCCAACCTGACCCGCAACGCCGCCGATTTCGGTGGCTCGTTGCGCTCCATCCTGGAAGCGCTGGAGGAGCAGGTGGTGGTGCTGCGGTTGCTGGCGGCCCAGCAGGAAGCCGGTAAGGTGACGGTGCGCATCGGCCATGAGACGGCCGCCGAGCAGATACTGGGCACCTCCATGGTGACGACCGCCTACGGCACCTCCGACACCGTTTACGGGGGAATGGGTGTGCTGGGGCCCACCCGGATGGACTATCCGGGAACTATCGCCAGCGTTGCAGCGGTTGCCCTTTATATCGGCGAAGTCCTGGGTGCTCGATGAACGCGCACCCGCAGTGTGGGTAGGCGCGGAGAAAGACCAGGTATAGGAGAGTCAGGCGTGGCACGCGATTATTACGGGCTGCTCGGCGTGGGCAGAAACGCCGACGACGCGGAGATCAAGCGCGCGTACCGCAAGTTGGCGCGCGAACTGCACCCCGACGTCAACCCCGATGAGGCCGCGCAGGCGAAGTTCAGGGAGATCAGCGTCGCGTACGAGGTGCTGAGCGATCCCGAGAAGCGGCGGATCGTCGACCTGGGCGGCGATCCGATGGAGAACGCGGCCACGGCGGGCGGCGGTTTCGGTGGCGGATTCGGTGGCCTGGGCGATGTGTTCGAGGCCTTTTTCGGTGGCGGCTTCAGCGGCGGCGCGACCTCCCGCGGTCCGATCGGCCGGGTACGGCCGGGCTCGGATTCGCTGCTGCGGATGCGGCTCGATCTCGAAGAGTGCGCGACCGGCGTGACCAAGCAGGTCACCGTCGACACCGCGGTGTTGTGTGACCGCTGCCAGGGCAAGGGCACCAACGGAGATTCTGCGCCGGTGCCGTGTGACACCTGTGGTGGTCGAGGCGAGGTCCAGACCGTGCAGCGCTCCCTGCTGGGGCAGGTGATGACGTCGCGGCCGTGTCCGACCTGCCGTGGCGTCGGGGTCGTCATCCCCGACCCATGCCACCAATGCATGGGCGACGGCCGGGTGCGCGCGCGCCGGGAAATCAGCGTCAAGATTCCCGCCGGTGTCGGCGACGGCATGCGCGTGCGGCTGGCAGCCCAAGGCGAGGTGGGGCCCGGCGGGGGGCCGGCCGGCGATCTGTATGTCGAGGTTCACGAACAGAGCCACGACGTCTTCGTCCGCGAAGGCGACGACCTGCACTGCACGGTCTCGGTGCCGATGGTCGACGCGGCGCTGGGCGCCACCGTCACCGTCGACGCCATCCTGGACGGGGTCAGCGAAATCACCATTCCGCCTGGCACGCAACCGGCTTCGATCATCACGCTGCGTGGCCACGGGATGCCGCACCTGCGCTCCGGCACCCGCGGCGATCTGCATGTCCACGTCGAGGTGGTGGTTCCCGCCCGTCTGGACGGCCGCGACACCGAACTGTTGCGCGAACTGAAGGCTCGGCGCAGCCGCGACGTCCCCGAGGTGCGCTCGACCCATGCCGGCGGCGGATTGTTCAGCCGGCTGCGCGAAACGTTCACCGGGCGCTAGCCGGGGGAAGGCGCGCCCATGGTCGCGACCCTGTTTTACACCGACGATCTGCCCGAGGCCGGCGCGCTGGCCGTCCTGGACGGCGACGAGGGGTTTCATGCGGCCACCGTGCGGCGGATTCGTCCCGGGGAGCAGTTGGTGCTCGGCGACGGCGCCGGCGGTCTGGCGCGCTGCGAGGTGGAGCACGCCGGGCGTGACGGGTTGCGCGCGCGGGTGCTGGAGCGCTGGAGCGTTGCGCCCTTGTGTCCGCCGGTGACGGTGGTGCAGGCCCTGCCGAAGTCGGAGCGTTCGGAGTTGGCCATCGAGTTGGCCACCGAAGCCGGCGCCGACGCGTTCCTGGCCTGGCAGGCGGCCCGTTGTGTGGCCAACTGGCACGGCACCCGGGCCGACAAAGGCTTACGCCGATGGCGTGCCGTCGCCCGCTCGGCGGCCCGGCAATCCCGCCGGGCGCACATCCCGTCGGTCGACGGGGTGCTGTCCACCGCGGAGCTGACGTCGCGGATCCGCGGCGACGTGGCCGGCGGTGCACGGGTGCTGGCATTACACGAGTCGGCCACCGACCGGCTCGCCGACGTTGATCTCGCACGAGCGAGATCGGTGTTTGTGGTGGTCGGCCCGGAGGGCGGCATCGCCGATGACGAGATCGTGGCGTTGTCCGACGCGGGCGCGACGGCGGTGCGGCTGGGTCCGCAGGTGTTGCGGACGTCGACCGCCGCGGCGGTGGCGCTCGGCTCACTCGGGGTGCTGACGCCGCGATGGGACCACGGGTCGAGCTTGTGACTGTTCAGGCCTGCCGTCGCATACCCCCGCCGCGACACTGAACAGCCGTCTCGTGTTGCACATTGGGGCCAGCGACGTCCCGGCGGTAGGATAAAAGCGCTAGAAAACGCCACGATCGGCGAGTACTCCACACAAGGCAGGCATCGAAAACCACGTGACGCCCCGCGAGACCAGCGCTGCTGACGCAGCCGGAGCCCTGTCGGCCGACGCTCAAGTTCGCAGCAGCATCAATGTTCCGCCCGATACCGTCATGGGCCTGCTGGGTTCGGCCGACGAGAACCTACGCTCCCTGGAACGCACCCTGGACGCGGATCTGCACGTGCGGGGCAATACCCTCACCATCTCCGGTGAGCCCGCCGACGTCGCGCTCGCCGAGCGGGTGATATCCGAGCTGGTCGCGATCGTCGCCAGCGGTCAGACGTTGACCCCGGAGGTGGTTCGGCACAGCGTCGCCATGCTGGCCGGCACCGACAACGAGTCACCGGCCGAAGTGCTGACACTGGACATCCTGTCGCGGCGCGGGAAGACGATCCGGCCCAAGACGCTGAACCAGAAGCGCTACGTCGACGCCATCGACGCCAACACCATCGTCTTCGGGGTCGGTCCGGCCGGCACCGGCAAGACGTATCTGGCGATGGCCAAGGCCGTCAACGCATTGCAGACCAAACAGGTCAGCCGCATCATTTTGACCCGACCGGCCGTGGAAGCCGGTGAGCGCCTTGGCTTTTTACCGGGCACGCTCAGCGAGAAGATCGACCCGTACCTGCGCCCGTTGTACGACGCGCTTTACGACATGATGGATCCCGAGCTGATCACCAAGCTGATGTCGGCGGGCGTGATCGAGGTGGCGCCGCTGGCGTACATGCGGGGCCGCAGCCTCAATTCCGCGTTCATCGTCCTCGACGAGGCGCAGAACACCACCGCCGAGCAGATGAAGATGTTCCTCACCCGCCTGGGTTTCGGATCCAAGATCGTCGTCACCGGCGACATCACCCAGATCGATCTTCCGGGAGGCGCCAAGTCGGGTTTGCGCTCGGCGATGGAGATCCTCGACAGCGTCGACGACATCCACGTCGCGGAGCTGACCAGTATGGACGTGGTGCGCCACCGGCTGGTCTCCGAAATCGTGGACGCCTATGCGAAGTTCGAAGAACCCGACCTGACGATGAACCGGGCGGCGCGGCGCGCGTCGGGCTCGCGCGCTCGTCGATGATGGTGCGGTGAGCGGGTTCCATGAGCATTGAGGTGTCCAACGAGTCGGGTATCGACGTCTCCGAGACCGAATTGATCAGCGTCGCGCGGTTTGTCATCGCCAAGATGGACGTCAATCCGGCGGCCGAGCTGTCCATGGTGCTGTTGGACACCGCGGCGATGGCCGACATGCACATGCGCTGGATGGACCTGCCCGGCCCCACCGACGTGATGAGCTTCCCGATGGACGAGCTCGAGCCGGGGGGACGCCCGGACGCCCCGGAGCCCGGGCCCTCGATGCTGGGCGACATCGTGCTGTGCCCGGAATTCGCCGCCAGTCAGGCCGCCGCGGCGGGGCACAGCCTGGGGCATGAGCTGGCGCTGCTGACCGTCCACGGTGTGCTTCACCTGATCGGTTACGACCACGGTGAGCCGGATGAGGAAAAGGAGATGTTCGCTCTGCAGGACCGGTTGCTCGAAGAGTGGGTCGCCGACCAGGTCGAGACCTACCGTCAGGACCGCCAGGAAGAGCGAGACCGCCGGTTGCTGGACAAGTCAAGGTATTTCGACAATTGAGCCGACTCTGGATTTTGGTGGCGGCCGCCATCGCGTTCGCGCCGTTCTCGGTGATGGTCACCACCACCGACACGGTGGCGCAGGCTGCTCCCTGCGCCGGCGCGGGCGCGAACCCCGTGTCCTGTCAGCGCTGCATGTTCTACGTGAACGCCTATCACACGGCGAACGTGTGCAACGAAGACCGGCGCGGTGTCCAGGGCCCCCCGAGCAACGCCCCGACGCGGGTTCCGGAAGTGCCCATCCCGGCGTACGAGCCGCCCCCGCCCCCGCCGCCGGCGCAAAACCCACTGGTCCTTCCGCCGCCCACCTCAGGACAGAACACCGTCCCGGTGCTGGAGATCAATCCGCCGGGCCCCGACGCGCCACGAAACGCACCGGTGGTGGCGCCGCCGAGAGGGCTGGATGCGCCCTCGCTGGCGATCGCGGCGACCAAGGCCGCGCCGGTGACCCGCGTCGACCCCGCCAACCCGCCGAAGCCGCCGGCCGAGGTGGATTTCAACCAGCAGGTGCAGAACGTCGTGAGTTCCCACCGGCAAAACGTGGACGTCCTCAAGGTCGACGACCAGCGATTTGTGCGGCCGCGCCACTGGGACTACCTCGACTACGACGACGCCTATCGCCGCCCGACCCTCTACAACCCGCTCAATCAGGCGATGACGTTCCGCTACTTCTACAACGGTGCCTACCAGCAGCTATACCTGCCGCACGGCGCCCGGATGGTGCTCGACGCGACGACCGTCGGCGTGGTCCCGTTCACCGCGGTCGGTGACAGCTACGTCGCGTCGGGCAGCTTCTACGGCGGGGGTTCGATACCACTGAACGGCTACAACGGGCCGCCGCCACCGGACTACCGGCCGCCGGCGCCCCCGAAGGTGTACGAGAACGTCATAGTGTCCGTTCCCGCCAAAGGCGAGGCGGTGGAAGTGGGCCACGTGGCGGTCGTGGGGCACGACGGTAGCCAACCCGCGGGCAGCCAGGACACTTTCCTGCTCGACGACTCCACCTTGGCCTGGGGACAGATCGACAACTCCAGCAGCGCCCCCGCCCAGATCCGGGTGATCAAGACCCAGCCGACGCCGACCGTCGGCCTGACCGACGACGGCAGCTTCTTGGTGCTGCTCGCCGTTCACCACCAGGAGCCCGGTCAACCCAACCAATCCGGCTGGACCTTGGCGCTGCGCTTCGGCGGGTTTGCGGTGGTGGTGGGCCTGGTCGCCTGGCTGCTCAATCGCCGGCATCGCGGCCAGGACGACGCCGCTGAGTCCTAGCGAAGCCATGGGGGAGTCAGTGACCACGTCAAGGTACGACCATGACCGGCTGGTCTGAGCTGCTCGGCGCGGTCGCGTTGATCGCGCTCGGCGGACTGTTCGCGGCGATCGATGCGGCCATCAGCACGGTGTCGCTGGCCCGGGTTCAGGAGATGGTGCGCGCCGAGCGGCCCGGCGCGGTGGCGCTGTCGAAGGTGATGGTGGAACGACCCCGCTACATCAACCTCGTTGTGCTGTTGCGGATCACCTGCGAGATCACCGCCACCGTTCTGCTGGTGGTGTTCCTCTATGACAACTTCGGGCTGAGGTGGGGATTGTTCGGCGCCGCGGCCATCATGGTGGTGACCAGCTTCGTCGTCATGGGGGTGGGTCCACGCACCCTCGGCCGGCAGCACGCGTATTCCATTGCGTTGACGACAGTTCTTCCGCTGCAAGCGATCTCGTGGCTGCTGATGCCGATCTCCCGGCTGCTGGTGGTTCTGGGTAATGCCGTCACTCCTGGCCGCGGCTTGAGAAACGGGCCGTTCGCCTCCGAGATCGAGTTGCGCGAGGTCGTCGACCTGGCCCAGCAGCGCGGCGTGGTCGCCGCCGAGGAGCGCCGGATGATCCAGTCGGTCTTCGAACTCGGCGACACCCCCGCTCGCGAAGTGATGGTGCCGCGCACCGAGATGATCTGGATCGAAAGCGACAAATTCGCCAGCCAAGCGATCAACCTGGCGGTGCGCAGCGGGCATTCACGCCTCCCGGTGATCGGTGAGAACGTCGACGACATCGTCGGGGTCGTGTACCTGAAAGACCTTGTCCAGCAGACGGTTTTGTTGGGTGACGGCGGCCGGACCCCTCCGGTGTCGCAGGTAATGCGGCCGGCGGTCTTCGTGCCGGACTCCAAGCCCTTGGATGCGCTGCTGCGCGAAATGCAGCGCGACCGTAACCACATGGCGCTCCTCGTCGACGAATACGGCGCGATCGCCGGCCTGGTCAGCATCGAAGACGTGCTGGAAGAAATCGTCGGTGAGATCGCCGACGAGTACGACCAGGCGGAGACGGCACCGATCGAAGACCTGGGCGACAAACGTTTCCGGGTGTCGGCGCGGCTGCCGATCGAAGACCTCAGCGAGCTCTATGGCGTGCAGTTCGACGACGACCTCGACGTCGACACCGTCGGTGGCCTGCTCGCCTTGGAATTGGGCCGGGTGCCGCTGCCTGGCGCCGAGGTGATCTCGCACGGTTTGCGGCTACATGCCGAGGGCGGCACCGATCACCGGGGGCGGGTACGCGTCGGCACCGTCCTGCTCAGCCCGGTCGAATCCGACGGCTCACCCGATGGCGAGGAACCCGCGCAGCATGACTGAATTCCGTTCAGGTTTCGTATGTTTGGTCGGCAGACCCAATACCGGGAAGTCGACGCTGACGAATGCGCTCGTCGGGACGAAGGTCGCGATCACCTCGAAGCGGCCGCAGACCACCCGGCACACCATCCGCGGGATCGTGCACCGGGACGACTTCCAGATCATTCTGGTGGACACGCCGGGTCTGCACCGCCCGCGCACCTTGCTGGGCAAGCGGCTCAACGACTTGGTGCGCGACACCTATGCCGAGGTCGACGTGATCGGGCTGTGCATCCCGGCCGACGAGGCGATCGGTCCGGGGGACCGGTGGATCGTCGAGCAGATTCGCGCGACCGCGCCCAAGACGACACTGGTCGCCATCGTCACCAAGATCGACAAGACGCCCAAAGACCGGGTCGCCACGCAGTTGGTCGCGGTCAGCGAGCTGGTCGGCGACTCGGCCGAGATCGTCCCGGTGTCGGCGGTGACCGGGACACAGGTCGACGTCTTGACCAACGTGCTGTCCGCGGCGCTGCCGCCCGGGCCTGCCTACTACCCCGACGGTGAGCTGACCGACGAACCCGAAGGGGTCTTGATGGCCGAGCTCATCCGGGAAGCGGCTCTGGAAGGGGTGCGCGACGAGCTCCCGCACTCGTTGGCGGTGGTCATCGACGAGGTCAACCGGCGGGAGGGGCGCGACGACCTGATCGACGTGCACGCGCTGCTCTACGTCGAGCGCGACAGCCAGAAGGGCATCATCATCGGCAAAGGTGGCTCCCGGCTGCGGGAAGTCGGCACCGCCGCACGCGCCCAGATCGAGAAGCTGCTCGGCACCAAGGTTTACCTCGACCTGCGCGTCAAGGTCGCCAAGAACTGGCAGAGCGATCCCAAACAGCTTGGCCGGCTGGGCTTTTAACGGTCGCGCGGGGGCGCATCTGGCGGGCGGCAGGCCAAAGCGGTAATTCGCCGCGATGGCCTGCCAAGACGTCGCGATGTTGGGATGCTTCGCCGGGTACGTCAGCCGGGGGGCGCAGGCGCCGGCGGGGTGTCGGGGCTCTGGTTCCACCACGCCTGAGGCTGTTCGCTCGCCCATCCGCACACGGCTTCCAGCTCGGCGGCCAGCGAAATCAGCATGCCCTCGCTGTTCGCCGGGCCCATCAGCTGCACCCCGATCGGCAAGCCATCGGAGGTGAAGCCCGCCGGCACGTTGATGGACGGCCACCCCAGGACGTTCCACGGGAACGTCAGCGGGCAGGCCGCGATCATGGCGCGGTCGGTGCCGAAGCCACTCAACCGGTCGAAGGCCCGCGCCGGCGGCGGGGGCTGGGCGGTGGTCGGCGCCAACACCACGTCGACGATGTCGAAGATCGAACCCACCCGGCGCTGGTCGGCCCCCTCGTGGCGGCGCGCGCTGCGCAGGATCGCCTGGCCCAGCGCGGCACCCAGGCGCAGGTTGGACAGGGTGCGGGGGTCCAACACGACCCCGTCGCCCAAGCGTTCTTCCCAGTCCCGCAGACCCGCGGTGGACCGGGCGAGAAAGTCCCACGACAGCCGCATGCCGTAGTCCGGGTTGCCGGGCACCACGGTGTGGCCCAGCAATTCGAGTTGTTTGCCCACGGCGCGGGTCGCGGCCAGGATCTCCGGGTGCAGCTTGGGCCGGAAACCGGTGTACGGGAACCGGGTTGACAGCGCGATGTTCAGCGGGCCGGGCGCCTTCCCGACATAGTCGGAGGCGGTGATCGGAGGCGGTTTGTGTCGATCGCCCTCGACGTTGCCGGAAGCGGCGTCGAGCACCAACGCCGCGTCGGCCACCGTGCGGGCCAGCACGCCGTTGACCGTGATGCCGTTGAACGCCTCCGGCAGCGGCCAGGTCGAGATGCGTCCGCGTTGCGGCTTGATGCCTACCAGGTGCGTCCACGCCGCGGGGATGCGGATGCTGCCGGCGCCGTCGGACCCGATGGCGGCCGTGACCAGGCCCGCGGCCACCGCCGCGGCGCTGCCACCCGACGAACCGCCGGGGGTGTGCCGGCGCGACCAGGGGTTGCGGGTATGCCCGAAACCGGGCCCGCTGGTAAACGGCC
This sequence comes from Mycobacterium sp., assembly GCF_025933915.1. Taxonomy (GTDB): domain Bacteria; phylum Actinomycetota; class Actinomycetes; order Mycobacteriales; family Mycobacteriaceae; genus Mycobacterium. The sequence continues at coordinate 10,204 of NZ_JAICZA010000075.1, read as the reverse complement.
ATTGGCCGAGTTCGCAGGTGTTGGTCTTGCCCACGATCACCGCGCCGGCGGCCTTGAGGCGGCGCACCACCTCGGCGTCGTGCGTCGCCGGCGCGACCGACCCCTCGGTACCGAACGCGGTGGGCACGCCAGCAACGTCGACGTCGTCTTTGACGGCGATCGGAATCCCCAGCAGCGGGGCGGTGTCACCGGCGGCGCGACGCCGGTCGGCCTCGGCAGCGTCGGCCAGCGCCGACTCGGTGAGCACCACGCGGAACGCGTTCAGCGTGGGCTGGCTCGCATGGATGGCGTGCAGCGAACGACCCACCAGTGTGGTGGATGTCACCGAGCGGCTGGCCAGCTGATAAAGCAGGTCAGTCAGCGTGGGCAGGCGCCGTCGCCCCGGCCCGGAACCCGAGCCGGAAAGGGGGCCGAAGCCCGACCCAGAAGCGCCAATCACGGGGTACGAGACTAACGGCGCGGATACCCGCAATGTCGCGGCGGGGTGCAAAACTATTGGGATGCGGCTATACCGAGACCGAGCTGTTGTGCTGCGCCAGCACAAGCTCGGCGAAGCCGACCGGATCGTCACCCTGCTGACCCGTGATCACGGGCTGGTTCGCGCGGTGGCCAAGGGCGTGCGTCGCACCCGCAGCAAATTCGGTGCGCGGCTGGAGCCGTTCGCACATATCGACGCGCAATTACACCCCGGCCGCAACCTCGACATCGTCACCCAGGTCGTCTCGATCGACGCGTTCGCCACCGACATCGTCAGCGACTACGGCCGGTACACCTGCGGGTGCGCCATGCTGGAAACCGCCGAACGCCTCGCCGGTGAGGAGCGAGCGCCCGCCCCGGCCCTGCACGGCCTCACGGTGAGCGCCCTGCGGGCGGTGGCCGACGGCCGCCGGTCCCGGGACCTCCTGCTGGACGCCTACCTGCTGCGCGCGATGGGCATCGCCGGATGGGCGCCGGCGCTGAACGAGTGCGCCCGCTGCGCCACACCCGGTCCCCATCGCGCGTTCCATGTCGGCGCCGGCGGCAGCGTCTGCACCCACTGCCGCCCGGCCGGTTCGACGACACCGCCTCCGGGGGTGCTGGATCTGATGTCCGCACTCCACGACGGCGATTGGGACTTCGCCGAAAAGACGCAGCAATCACACCGCAACTACGTCAGCGGTCTGGTGGCGGCGCACCTGCAATGGCATTTGGAGCGGCAGCTCAAGACGCTGCCGCTCGTAGAACGGACGTATCACGTCGACCGCACCATCGCCGATCAGCGCGCAGCGCTGATCGGGCAGGATATGGACTGTGGCTAAAGTCTGGGCCGGCGGCTCTGGTCGGAGGGCCGAGCGCGCCTCGGGGTCGGCCGATTTCCCGCAGCTGCCCCCCGCGCCCGACGACTATCCGGTCTTTCCCGACAAGTCGACCTGGCCGGTCGTCTTTCCGGAGCTGCCGCCGTCCGCCGACGGTGGCCCTCGCCGGCCCCCGCAGCACGTCTCCAAGGCGGCCGCACCCAGGATCGAGGCCGACCGGCTGCCCGGCCACGTGGCCATCGTCATGGACGGCAACGGCCGCTGGGCCACCCAACAGGGGCTGACCCGTACCGACGGCCACCGGGCGGGCGAGGCCGTCGTTATCGACATCGTCTGTGGCGCAATCGAAATCGGGATCAAATGGCTCAGCCTGTACGCCTTCTCCACCGAGAACTGGAAGCGTTCGCCCGAAGAAGTCCGCTTCCTGATGGGCTTCAACCGCGACGTGGTGCGCATGCGGCGGGTGAACCTCGAGGCGATCGGGGTCAAGATCCGGTGGGTCGGTTCGCGGCCGCGCCTGTGGCGCAGCGTGATCAATGAATTGGCGATCGCGGAGGACATGACGAAGGACAACGACGTCATCACCGTCAACTACTGCGTCAACTACGGCGGCCGCGCCGAAATCGCAGAGGCCGCAAAGGAAATCGCACGCTTGGCCGCGGCGGGTCGGCTCAACCCGGAGCGCATCACCGAGTCGACGGTGGCGAATCACCTGCAGCGGCCCGACATTCCCGACGTGGATCTGTTCTTGCGGACCTCGGGGGAGCAGCGGTCCAGCAATTTCATGTTGTGGCAGGCGGCGTACGCCGAGTACATCTTCCAGGACAAGTTGTGGCCGGATTACGACCGCCGCGACTTGTGGGCCGCTTGCGAGGAATACGCCTCGCGCAATCGCAGGTTCGGGAGCGCATAGTGCCGTCATTACAGGAGCGTCTGCCGTCGATTCTCGCCGATGTCCTTGCGCTGCAGGAGGAGACCGACGGCGCGCTGACCGTCCACCATGACGGTACGATCGCATCGCTGCGGGTGGTCAACATCGCCGAAGGCCTCGATCTGGTGTCGCTCACCCAGATAGTGGCGTGGGATCTGCCGCTGACCAAGAAGATCAGCGACCACGTGGCCAAGCAGGCGCGCGACAGCAACTTCGGCAGCGTGAGCCTGATCGAGAAGGTCAATGACAAGGCCGTGCAGCGCAATTCGGGCAAGGGTGCGGCCAAGAGCGCCGACGTGATGCTGCGCTACAACTTTCCCGGCGCCGGCCTGACCGACGAGGCCCTAAGGACCTTGATCTTGTTGGTGCTGGACACCGGAGCCGAGATGCGCCGGACGCTGACGCGGTGAACCGGCCCGCAATCGCGCTGAGTCGCGAGTCAGTGCCCGCACTCTGAACAGGTGCCGAAGATTTCGATGGTATGGCTGACGTCGGAGAAGCCATGCTTGGCGGCCACGGCCGTCGCCCATTCCTCGACCTCGTGATCGCCCACCTCGATGGTGGACCCACAACCGCGGCAGACCAGGTGGTGGTGATGGTGCTCCGAACATCTGCGGTAGACCGATTCGCCGGTGTCGGTGCGCAGCGTGTCGATCATTCCCGCCGCGGCCATCGACTGCAGTGTCCGGTAGACGGTGGTCAGCCCGATGTTCTCGCCGCGCCGGCGCAACTCGTCATGCAGCTCCTGGGCCGAGCGGAACTCGTCGAGTGTCTCCAGCAACGTGGAGATCGCGGCACGCTGACGGGTGGAGCGGACACTCGCTCCGGTCATGGGCGCCGCTCCTCCTCATTGCTTCGCGCTGCATCGTCGCCGGCGCGTGTCATTGGCGCGGCTCCTCACTCGCGTGCGCGACCGCGTCCACCACGATGTGCGCGAGGTGATGGTCGGCGAGCCGGTACAGCACTTCGCGGCCTGACCGCTCGCCGGCGACCACGCCCGCCGCCTTGAGGATCTTGAGATGCTGGCTGACCAGCGGCTGGGGCACACCGAGCGCGTCCACCAGCTCATGCACGCAGCGATGGGACTCGCGCAATTGCAGCACGATCGCGATGCGCACGGGTGCCGCCAGCGCGCGCAACAACTCGCCCGCGGCATCGAGGATCTCGCGCGGCGGCGGGACGGGGTAATCGGCCGGTCCGGAGTGCCCACCGGCGTCGAGCCCGCCATGGTCGTGGGCGACCGCGTCCAGGTCCGTTCCCATGTCGCCATCGGTGGCGGCCGGCATCGAGGGAGAGGGTGAGGGGGACATCATGGAGCGGCATCACCTCGAGAAGTGCCAGGTAGTGGGAGAGTGTCCGCCATATCGGCTGCCTTCCACTGTCACATGCATGATGACGCATGTCAAAGACCGCGGCGCCGATCGCTACCATGACTGATGCTCCGCGCGCGGCGGTCGACCGCCCAGCGTGCCCACCCAACCCCGGAAAGGGAGTACACCACCCCGTGGCGTCCGTCATCGACACCGTAGTGAACCTGGCCAAACGGCGCGGCTTCGTCTTTCCCTCGGGGGAGATCTACGGCGGAACGCGGTCGGCGTGGGACTACGGCCCGTTGGGTGTGGAGTTCAAGGAGAACATCAAGCGGCAGTGGTGGCGCTCGGTGGTCAGCGGACGCGACGACGTCGTCGGCCTGGATTCGTCGATCATCTTGCCGCGACAAGTGTGGGTGGCCTCCGGCCACGTCGAGGTCTTCCACGACCCGCTCGTCGAGTCGTTGATCACCCACAAGCGCTACCGCGCCGACCATCTCATCGAGGCCTACGAGGCCAAGCACGGCCACCCGCCGCCCAACGGGCTGGCCGACATCCGCGATCCGGACACCGGCGAGCCGGGGCAGTGGACCGAGCCCCGCGAATTCAACATGATGCTCAAGACCCACCTGGGACCCATCGAGACCGAGGAGGGCCTGCACTATCTGCGACCGGAGACCGCGCAGGGCATCTTCGTCAACTTCGCCAACGTGGTGACGACCGCCCGCAAGAAGCCGCCCTTCGGTATCGGTCAGATCGGCAAGAGCTTCCGCAACGAGATCACCCCGGGCAACTTCATTTTCCGGACGCGCGAGTTCGAGCAAATGGAAATGGAGTTCTTCGTCGAGCCCTCGACCGCGAAGGAATGGCATCAGTACTGGATCGACACCCGGCTGCAATGGTACGTCGAGCTGGGTATCGATCCGGAGAACCTGCGGTTGTTTGAACACCCGGCCGACAAGCTGTCGCACTACTCCGATCGCACCGTCGACATCGAGTACAAATTCGGGTTCGCCGGTAATCCGTGGGGTGAGCTGGAGGGTGTCGCCAACCGCACCGATTTCGACTTGTCGACACATTCAAAGCATTCCGGGGTCGACCTGTCGTTCTACGACCAGGCCACCGACGCGCGGTACATCCCGTATGTCATCGAACCGGCGGCCGGTCTGACGCGGTCGTTCATGGCCTTCTTGATCGACGCCTACGTCGAGGACGAAGCCCCAAACGCCAAGGGCGCGATGGAAAAGCGCACCGTCCTGCGGCTGGACCCCCGGCTGGCCCCGGTCAAGGCGGCGGTGCTCCCGCTGTCCCGGCACGCCGATCTGAGTCCCAAGGCCCGTGACCTGGCCGCCGAGCTGCGCAAGTTTTGGAATATCGATTTCGACGACGCCGGCGCGATCGGGCGGCGTTACCGGCGCCAGGACGAGATCGGCACGCCATTCTGTGTGACGGTCGATTTCGACTCACTCGAGGACAACGCGGTGACGGTGCGCCGGCGCGACGACATGTCCCAGGAGCGGGTCGCGATGAATACGGTGGCCGATTATCTGGCAACGCGGCTCAAAGGCTGCTAGTCGCCGGGCCGTCGCCAAGGCGCCCGGCCCGGGTCCCGTTGCGTCGGTGCGCGTCTGGCCGGCTCGCGCTGAATTGATTCTGGTGCCGTCGCCGCGCCGGATTTGCGAAGTAAGGTTTGCTTAAAAGTCCGGCCTTTTGCGGTGCGAGTGCCTTAGGATCTGCTCTGGGGCAAAAGTAGATAGCTAGTGAGCCGCGGGCGGACGTCGGCCGTCTGGTGCAGGAGCCGTTGACTCGGTCGGTTGGGGTGTGAATGATTCCCGCGTTTTTGTTCTTCCCTCCGGAGATCAACTCGGCTTTGATATTCGGCGGCCCCGGACCCGGACCTCTATTCGAGGCGGCGTCGGCCTGGGATGGGCTGTCGGTTGATTTGTCCGCCTCCGCGTCGTCGTTCAACACCGTGGTGACGGACCTGGCGGCGGGTGCCTGGACGGGACCGGCGTCGACGTCGATGACCGCGGCCGCGGCGCCCTACGTGCAATGGCTGCTCATCGCCGCGGCCGAGGCAGAGGTGGCCGCGATACGGGCCCGGCTGGCGGCGCTGGCGTTCGAGGGGGCGCTGGTGGCGACGGTGCCGCTGCCGGTCGTGCTGGCGAATCGCGCCCGGTTGCTCGTCCTGATCGCGACGAACTTCTTCGGCCAGAACACGGCGGCGATCGCGCAGACCGAACTCGAATACGTCGAGATGTGGGAGCAGGATGTGGCCGCGATGGTGGGCTACCACGCGGGGGCTCAATCGCTGGTGGAGACGTTGCCGGCGTTCAGTCCGCCGCCCGCGGGCCTCGCCGGCGGCGCGGCGTCCTCGGGTCTCGCGGGCCTGGCGGATCTGGTGACAGCACCCCTGACTTTTGCGTCGCAGTTTTTCCAGGGCTTGTCCTCACTGGGGACCGCATTCGCTTCTCAGCTGCAGTCGGTGTTCATGGCGTTCTCACCGGCCGTCTCGTCGCTGACGTCGTTGATGACGTCGACGCCGGTGGCGACCTTGACGACGGTGGCGCAAGCCGGAATGTACCCGGCAAGCGCGCTGGTGCCGCCCATGGCGACGCTGGCCCAAGCCACCGGCCCGGCGGCCGTCGCTCCGGCGGCGCCGGCGCCGGCACCGGCCGTGCTCGGTGCCACCAATGTGGCCGCCGCTGCCCCGCACAGCGTCACCAGCTTCCTCTCCGACCTGCAGCCGTTGGGCGGCGGAGGGCTGGGCGCCCTGGGAGTCGCGTCGGCGGGCCTGGGTAGCGCACGGTTCGTCGGGGCGATGTCGGTACCCGCGACGTGGCAAGGGTCGATGCCGGCCTATGTGCCCGCTCCGGCGATGTCGGGTGTGGCCGGCGCAGCGCCGACCACGGCGGCGGTGGGAGCGGCCGGGTCGGGCAGCGGCGTGCCGATGACGGCCATGCCGGTGGGCGAGAAAAACCCCGAGGGCGAGAACCGCGGCACCAAGGCGGAGGTGGTGCGGTCCCGGCCAAAGGTGGTGCCGCGGCACCGTTAGCCGAGGATGCCGCTGTGGCGGATGTGCCTGGAGTGCATGGCGGTAAGGAAACAGAATTGTTGATTACGGTGGCTGGACGGAACCGACGCTTGTATCGCAATGCACGAATTCATCTAATGCGTCCGATAAAACCACGCCGCGCGCTCGCCCGCCCGTGCTCCGGGAGGAAACGCTGTGGATCGGGAGGGAGTCGGATCGCCGCCGTGTGGCCTAAAGGGCTGCGCGCCAAGGCCTTTGTGGCTGCGGATCAGCTGCCGGTGGTCCCGCACGGGCACGCCTTGCCGGGTTTTATCGGCGCGCGTCACCCGCGCGCCGCCCCTCATCACCCGTGCCGCGAGGGGCCCGCGTCGTTCGACACACGCTCAAATTAAGGAAAATTGGCAATTCCCGCATATTTTCTTCAGTTTGTCTTACGATGTGAATCGGTTGGTGTAAATACGTTCGCCACAGCGCCCGAAACGCTTAGATCGGCTGTGGAAGGGGGCAGAGGTGCTTTTGCCTCTCGGTTCGCCGTTACCGAATGACACGGTGTCGGCGGTGCGCGGTGAGTCCGGAGTGCTCGGTGGCTTGACGGTGCCACTCAAGTGGGGGGTGGTCGTTCCACCGGACGACTACGACCACTGGGCGCCGAAGCCGGACACGAGCGCCGAAACCGCCGAGGAGACGGTCGACGCGCCCCGCCCGACGGCGGTCGCGGACGGCGTCTGGAGCGGGTTTGAAGGCGAAGCAGCGCCGCGGCCCGTGGGTGTGATACCGCATTCCCCGGCGGCCGGCTGAGACCGGTCAAGATCCGAAACTCACTGCGGTAGCCCGCATGCGGCGGCTCAGAAGCGGCCGCCCCCACCCATGAAACCGCCATCGGACGAACCCGTGGCACCGCCGAACGACGTGGGGCTCCAGCCGCCGAATCCGCCTCGCATGCCTCCGCTGAGCAGGTCGCCGATGATGATGCCGCCGAGCATCGCGCCCATGTCGCTGCCGCCGCGACGGGTGTAGGCGCGCTGCATCGTTTGCACGTCGCCGTTGGCCAGCGACTGGGCAGTGGCGGCCAGCGTCGACGCCGCATTGGCGTGGGCGATCGCCTCGGTCGGGTTCGTCGCTCCCTTGTCCTGTGCGGCCTGCAGGTGGCGTTTGGCTTCAGCCAGCCGGGTGCGGGCTTCGGGCCCGATGCTGCCCCGCCGCGTGTCGATGTAGTCGGACACCGCGCGCACCCGCGCTTGCGCGGTGAACAACGCCTGCTCCAGCGACCGGTGGAGTCGCTCGGCGGTGGCCTGCTCTTCAGCCAGGGTGGCCAGCAGCCCGTTGAGTCGGGCATCGGCCTTGGTCAGCTGCCCGAAGGCGCCCAGCGGATCGTCGGAACCACCGGCGCGTGCGCTCTCCACGGCCCTGGTGGCCGCGTCGCGGGCCGCCATCAACTCGGTGGTGTGCGCGGACTTTGTCCGCAGCCGTTCGTCGGCGCACTTTATGTCTTTGCGGATGTCTGCCATGGCCGACGGCAGCCGGTCGATGGCGTGCTGAATGTCGCTGGCCGCGTTGTCGACCGCGTCGAGCAGCGCTCGCGCCTGCCCGAGGGCCGACTCGGCGGCGCGGACGGCATCGACCAGACCGGATTGCTGACCGGTGACGGCGTGGCCGGCAAGCTCGCGGGCGCTGCCGATGTTGCGGTCGGCGAACGTCAGCCGCTGCTTGGCCGTCGTGACATTGCCGGACACCGAAGCCAGTGCGGCAGCACTGAAGTCGTTGTGCAGCGCTGCCAGCCGTTGCTCCGCCGGGGTGATCCGGGTGGTGAGTTCCACGTACTGCTGCGTCAGCGCATCAAGCCGCGAGGAAGCGTTGATCACCAAATCGCGCAACCTCTCGAACGCCTCGGTTTGTGACTCGAGCTCGCGGTCGGCCCGCGCCGCCAAGACGACCACCTGGGTGAGCAGCTCGCGCCGCTGCGCCGGTGTCTCCGGAGTGTCGTCGTCCAGCTGTTGGCGCACCGTGAACGCCTGGGACAGAGCCGCTTTGGCGTTGGTCACGGCCTGGGTGAATGGTTGGGTTCGCTGTTCGCCGAATTCGGTGACCGCCAGCTCCAGTTCGTTGGCGCTGGTGCGTAGCGCGTTGTCGACGTCCACCACCAGCGCGCGCGACAGGTCGTCGAGCGCCTGCACCGGCACCGCGGCCAGCGCGTTGACGTCGGTGGGGTCGACTCGGCGTGCGGCGGCCAATGCCGCGGCCCGCCGGCGCCGGCCGCGACGACGCATCACGAGCAGCAGACCTGCCAGCCCGATGAGAATGCCCGCCAGCGTGGCCAACAGGATCACCCGGCCCGACGAACCGGGCGACGCGTCGAGTCCGTCGGCCGCCGCCACCGCGGCACCGCCCCAGTCGCCGCTGTGCAGGGCGGGTTCGATCTTGTTGCGCCGCAAGTCGTCGACCTGGCTTGCGTTGACGCTCTTGATCGTGGACGGCACCAGGAAGGCGTATGCGCGGCTGGTGGTGGCGACGGCCAGCAGCGCGTCGTAGTCACCCAAGTCGCTGGCGCGCATGGTGCGCTGCGCCCACCCGGTCGGGGTCTGCCCGGCGAAGTCGTCGACGTAGACCACCCAGAGCCGGATGTGGCGGTCGGTGTACAGCTTGGTGACGGCCGCGGTGACCGTGCTGTGACCGGAGTCCGACAGGGCTCCGGTGGTGTCGGTGACGTAGTCGGCCAACCGGAATGGTGGTTGCGCGGTGGCCGAAGGTGCCAGCAGCAGCCCGCCGCCGAGGCCGACAGTGAGGAGCGTCGCGAGCACGGTGAGCGGGCGGGCGGTGCGCATAGGGCCAATCTAGCCTCGCGACGATGCAGGCCAGTAGGCCTGAGGAGGAGTGGGGCAATTCGGCACAGTCCGGGGCGCGACACAGGCCAGTGGGCCTGAGTGGAGCCAGACTTCGGCGGGCATTCCCTGGCAGACTGTGCGTCGGTGACCAGGAATCAGCACGACCCCTACGACGACTTCGACCGTCAGCGGCGGGTAGCCGAAGCGGCGAAGACTGCGGGTTTGCCGGGCACCGAAGGTCAGCACCGCACCGACTTCGCCCGCGACCGCGCCCGGGTCTTGCACAGCGCCGCGCTGCGCCGGCTGGCCGACAAGACCCAGGTCGTCGGGCCGCGGGAAGGTGACACGCCGCGCACCCGGCTGACGCACTCCCTCGAGGTCGCCCAGATCGGGCGGGGAATGGCCGTCGGGCTGGGCTGCGACCTCGACCTGGTCGAGCTGGCGGGCCTGGCCCACGACATCGGCCACCCGCCCTACGGCCACAACGGCGAACACGCGCTCGACGAGGTCGCGGCGAACTATAACGGCTTCGAGGGCAACGCGCAGAACTTCCGCATCCTGACCAGCATTGAACCCAAAGTCCTTGATGCGCAAGGCAATAGCGCGGGGTTGAACTTGACCCGCGCGTCGCTGGACGCGGTCACCAAGTATCCGTGGTTCCGCGGCGAAGGACCTGAAGACGGGACACGCAAGTTCGGGTTCTACGACGCCGACCGCGAGCCCGCGGCCTGGGTGCGCGCGGGCGCACCGGAGGGCCGGATGTGCCTGGAGGCTCAGGTGATGGACTGGGCCGACGACGTGGCCTACTCGGT
>NZ_JAICZA010000080.1 GCF_025933915.1 Mycobacterium sp. | reverse complement strand
GAGATCCGGGAAATAGCGCAGCGTCTGCGCGAGTTCCAGCGCGGTCTGCTTCGAGGAGCGCATCAGATAGATCGGCACCTGGCAGGCCACGGCGTAGCCGGCCGCGGTCAGCCAGATCGGCCCGATGCGCTCCTTGCGCACCAGCGACACCGCCAGCGCGCCGGCCAGCACCAGCCAGCCCAGCGCCATCACCGACGGCGGGGGCGTCGCCCAGGGGGAGGCCGGTGCCCAGCGGTCCCAGTGCCACGGCCCGCCGGCCAGCCCCGGCACTATGCCGTGCGTGATCGATCGCATCAGCAGCCGTCCCGTCATCGACAGGTCGGAACTCCACCGCCGCTGATTGACGACGGCCAGATAGAGCACCACCCAGGCGGCGGTGAGCGCCAGCGCCGCGATCCACAACCGCGCCCCGGCCCGCCACACCGTCGCCAGCGCCGATGCGATGGTCCGATGACCCCGCACGTAGCACAGCAACGCGGCCACCCCGAACGCGACGAACGGGATCACCGCGGCCTTCTCGAAGAACAGCAGCCCGCCGAAGTAGACCAGCACCCCGGACACCGCGTAGCGCCCATCGCCCGTGCGCACCAGCAGGATCGCGTCGGCGCTCACCCAGGCCAGCGCCGCCAGCATCGGCAGCGAGTTGAGCGCCGCCGCCCACCAGGCGAACCCGGGCACGGCCAGCGGGGTGAACAACGCGAACGTGAGCGGGATCAGCAGCACCGGCCGCCAGCCGAGGATGACATGCAGCGCGCGCAACAACGCCAGCGACGCCAGCAGTTGCAGCGCCAGCAGGCTGATCGCCGGCCACGTCCAGTCCAGTGGCGCCAGCCGGATGATGGCGCCCGCGAGCAGAAATGCCCCCGGCATGACGTGCCCGTCATGATCGTGGAACAGATACGACGGCGCGAGCAGATTGTGCGTGCCGGCCTGGCCGATCAGAATCAGGTCGTCCCAATAGAAGTAGCCACCGAACGCCAGCGCCGCGCGCACCGCCAGCTGCACCGCGATGAGCGCGGCGGCCGCGGACGCTATGTATGGTGGGCCGGTGCGTGCACTGGTTACCGGGGCGGCCGGATTCATCGGCTCGACGCTAGTCGACCGTCTGTTGGCCGACGGCCATGCGGTGGTGGGGCTGGACAACTTCGCGTCCGGCCGCGCGAGCAACCTCGAGCACCTGGCGGGCAACCCGGCGCACGTCTTCGTCGAGGCCGACATCGTGACCGCCGATCTGGAGGCCATCCTCGACGAGCATCGTCCGGAGGTGGTGTTTCACCTGGCCGCCCAGATCGACGTGCGGCACTCGGTGGCCGACCCGCAGTTCGACGCCTCGGTCAACGTCCTCGGCACGGTGCGCCTGGCCGAGGCCTCGCGCAGGGCGGGGGTGCGCAAGGTCGTGCACACCTCCTCGGGCGGATCCATCTACGGCATCCCGCCGCGGTACCCCACACCCGAGACTGTGCCGACCGACCCTGCTTCGCCCTATGCCGCCGGAAAGGTGGCCGGCGAGATCTACCTGAACACCTTCCGCCACCTGTACGGCCTGGACTGCTCGCACATCGCGCCGGCCAACGTCTACGGGCCCCGTCAGGACCCGCACGGCGAAGCCGGTGTGGTGGCGATCTTCGCCCAGGCGCTGCTATCGGGCAAGCCCACCAAGGTTTTCGGCGACGGCAGCAACACCCGTGACTATGTTTTCGTCGACGACGTGGTGGATGCATTCGTCAAGGCGTCCGGTGACGCCGGCGGTGGGCAGCGCTTCAACGTCGGCACCGGGACCGAAACCTCGGACCGGCAACTGCATTCGGCGGTGGCGGCGGCCGTCGGGGGGCCCGACGACCCGGAATTTGCGCCGCCGCGTCTCGGCGACCTCAAACGGTCCTGCCTCGACGTCAGTTCAGCCGCAAAGGTTTTGGGCTGGCGCCCGGAGGTCGAGCTGGCCGATGGTGTGCGCCGGACGGTGGAGTACTTCCGGCAACTGAGCTGATGCCGAACGCCAGGACGCTACTCGGGCGCCTGCGCGGAATCCATCGCGACCGCCCTGGCCAGTCGCGCGTAGCGCAGCTCTAAATCCTTGAACCGCATGTACGTACTGAGCGTCGTGAAACAGAACGCCATGATCAGTGCGTAGAGCATCAGGTCGGTGCCGCGGCGTACCCCGAACCACTGCGCCACGACGGTGGTGTCGTCGGGCCGCAGCACGGCGTAGATGCCGGCCAGCACGAACACCACGTAGCCGACCTTGACCCAGGCCCGCGACCGCGCGTTGCGGCGCGACCGCAGCAGATAGACCAGCAGCGCGACGATCGATCCGATCAGCAGTACCTGGATCCAGTTCATCGTCCGGTCCTTTCATCTCCGATCATCTCGGAATCCTCCCTCGCAGGAACCCGTCGAAAATGATGTTGACGCCGTTGAGCAAGGGCTGCCCCTTCGACCTCGAGTATTCGGTGTAGAGCACCTCGACCGGTTCCTCGGCGACGCGCCAATGGTTTTCGTCGATCAACATGACGAACTCGTTGGCGTGGCTCATGCCGCTCATCGTGATGTCCAGCCCGTCGGCGACCTTCTTGTTGAACGCCCGCAGCCCATTGTTGGTGTCGGTCAGTCCGAGTCGGCGACCGCGCCGGCTCAACCGCGCGGCGGTCTGCAGCACGACCCGTTTCACCAGCGGCGGCCGGGCGACCTGCCGGGTGCCGAACCGGGTCCCGATGACCACGTCGACGTCCCCGGCGAGCAGCCTGTCGACCATCGCGGCCAGGTCTTTGACGCGATGCTGGCCGTCGGCGTCGAACGTGGCGAAGATTTGGGCCCCGGGCTGTTTGCGGGCGTACTCGACGCCGGTCTGGATGGCCGCCCCCTGCCCGAGGTTGATGGGATGCCGAACCAGGTGAGCTCCGGCCCTCCGGGCGATCTCACCGGTGCCGTCGGTGCTGCCGTCGTCCACGCAGACGACGTGGTCGAATACCGAGCGCACATCGGCTATCACCGCGGCGATGACAGCTGCTTCGTTGAAGGCGGGAATGACGACCCAGACGACCGAATATTGTGTTTCCGTACCCATCTAAGCCCACAAGGTACACGCTGGTGCAGGCCAGATCAGCTCGTTGCGCGTGCGGCGCGCGACAGCGCCACCAGATGGACACCGATTCCCACCAACGGCCCGCACAACAAGCCGACCACGGTTCGGGTCGGCAGGGACAGCGGCAGCAACAGCAACAAACCCGACGCGACCGTGGCGCCCACCCAACCCAGCGAGTAGGCGCGGTGCAGCGCGGCGGCCACCGTGGCGGCTCCGGTCAGCGTCAGCATGGCGATCGCCACCGCGGCCCCGGTCAGCCACGCAAGCAGAGCGCTGCCGGCGTGGTATTGCGGCCCGAAGGCGACCCGCAGCAGCCAGGGGCCCACCGCGCCCGCGGCCAGCACCCCGACCGCGCCGACCGCCGCGACGATCCCGGCCGGCGCGATCAGCGCACGAATCCGGTCGCTGCGCTGATCGACGAAATGCGCAATCAGGTTGCCCTGCATGGCCGTCAGCGGCACCAGTAGCGGCGCGCGGGTCAACGTGACGGCCAGGATGATCACCCCGCCCTCGGCGCCGAGCTCGGCACTGGTCAGCTTCAGCAGCACCGGAAATCCCATCACCAGGATGGCGCTGGCGCCGGCCGCGGTGATCGAATGCGCGGCACCCCGCAGGAACGTCGCGGTGCCGCCCGGGGTGAGCAGGCGGGCGGCCGCTCGGGTGGCGGGCGAGGCGACCAGCAAGATCAGCCAGGCGACCGCGCCCGCGACCGTCGCCCATAGGAAGCCGGTCAGATGCCAGCCCAGCGCCACGGTGGCCGCGGCGATCGCGACCCGGATGACCGCGTCGGTCACCATCAGCGCCCCGTACTGGGTCCACTGATTGATGCCGGCCAGCATGCCGAGCAGGGTGGTGTGCACGCAGAAGCCGGCCAACCCCACGCTGAGCAGTGCCACCGACAGCCAGCGCGCCTCGACGAATACCCGTGCGCTCCACAACGGCGCGGTCCCGGCGATCACGACGGCCGCGGCCACGCCGATCAGCACGGCGACCCGCAGCGGGTGGGTGCGCTTGGCCGGGGCGACAACGAGGGAGGGTCCCCCAACCGAGCAAGCGCGGACCTCGCGGGTGGTTTCTTGGAGCAGGCCGAAGGCGGCCCCGCTGACCAGTCCGAAGGCGCCCCAGAACACCCCGAACACCGAGAAGCCACTTGGTGCCAGGTCGCGCGCCGCAAGGTAGATCACCCCGTAGCCACACAGAGCGGTCACGGCCGTGGCGGTGCCGACCCGCGCCATGCTGCCGCGCGCCACCGGCCCCTGTGAGGCGCTGATTTCGGTCATCGGGGCAGCGCTTTCAGCGGACCGCGCCGATGTATCGCCACAATTTGAAAATAGTAAGTGTCCCCACCGATCGCCGGGCGTGGCGATCAGGTTCGCTAATGTGAGCGGCTGTCGGAAAGGACCCATGGCCGCCTACCGCATCTTCGGCATCTCCCTGTTGCTCACGGTGGTGGCCCTTGCGCTGGGGTACGCGCACGGCGGCCTCGAGGACCTTTTTCTGCTGCTGGTGTTGGCCGTCCTCGAGGTGTCGCTGTCGTTCGACAACGCCGTCATCAACGCCACGATCCTGAAGCGGATGAGCCCATTTTGGCGGCAGATGTTCTTGACCGTCGGGATCGTCATCGCGGTGTTCGGGATGCGCCTGTTGTTCCCGTTGCTCATCGTGTGGGCGACCGCGGGTATCGGGCCCGTTCGCGCGATGGAACTGGCGCTGCATCCGCCGCCGCACGGCGCGCTGGAATTCCCGGACGGCTCGCCGAGCTACGAGAAGATGATCGTCTCCGCCCATCCGCAGATCGCGGCGTTCGGCGGGATGTTCCTGCTGATGCTGTTCCTGAATTTCCTCTTCCATGATCGAGATATCAAGTGGCTCAAATGGATTGAGGTTCCCTTCGCCCGCGTCGGGAGGCTCGGTCAGGTGCCGGTGGTGGTGGCCGGCGCCGCGCTGGTGCTGGTCGGCTCGCGCTTGACGCATTCGGCCGACGAACGTGCCACTGTGCTGACCGCCGGAGTGCTGGGCTTGGTGACGTACCTGGTGGTCAACGGTTTGAGCCGCGCGTTTCGACCGGCCGTCGTCGAGGACATGACGGCCGGCGAGGCGGTCGGCAGGGCCGGTTTCACCCTGTTCCTTTATCTCGAGGTTCTCGATGCCGCGTTCTCGTTCGACGGGGTCACCGGCGCCTTCGCGATCACGTCGGACCCGATCGTCATCGCGCTGGGGCTGGGATTGGTGGGATCGATGTTCGTCCGGTCCATCACCATCTATCTGGTCAAGCAGGAAACCCTGGACCGGTACGTGTACCTGGAACACGGCGCGCACTGGGCGATCGGTGCGCTGGCCGTGATCATGCTGGGATCCATCGACCCGCGGTTGCAGGTTCCCGAGGCGGTCACCGCCTCGGTGGGGGTGACCTTCATCGGGGCGGCGCTGGGCTGGAGCCTGCTGCGCAACCGGCGCAAGACCCGCTCGTCACCATCGGGCTAGTGGTGATCGCAAGCGCGGCGAAGCCGGGCGCCGCGGGTCGCCACCATCGCGCTAGTGCCCCTCGGCCTTGAACCGCTCCACCGAGCGCTGAATCTCGGCCTCGGCGTCCGCGCAGCCCACCCAGTCCGCCGCCTTGACGAACTTGCCCGGCTCCAGATCCTTGTAGTGGACGAAGAAGTGCTTGATCACGTCCAGCTCGAACTCCGGCACGTCGCCGATGTCCTGGATGTGGTCCCACCGGTGGTCGCCGGCCGGCACGCACAAAACCTTGTCGTCGCCGCCCTTTTCGTCGGTCATCCGGAACATGCCCACCGGGCGGGCCTCGACGATCACCCCGGGAAACACCGATTGCGGCAACAGCACCATCGCGTCCAGCGGATCGCCGTCCTCGCCGAGGGTGTCCTCGATGAAGCCGTAGTCGGTCGGGTAGCCCATCGCGGTGTAGAGGTAGCGGTCCAGACGTAACCGTCCGGTCTCGTGATCGACCTCGTATTTGTTCCGCTGGCCCTTCAGGATCTCGATGGTTACGTCGAATTCCACCGTGTCGGCTCCTTGTCTGTTGGGCAGGCCAATTTTGCTCTGCTACACCCTAGTCGAGCCCGTCGCCGCCGATTCGGCAGAATGGGTTCAGACAGTCAGGAGAGTGATGGCCCGTACTCGCTGGCAAAAATCCACCCCAGTGTTCATCGGGTTGGGCGTGCTGGCGTTCGTCGCTGCTGTGGTGGTGGCGGCAACGTTTTTCACCACGACCGGGCACGGCGCGGGCAGCGCGCGCGCCCCGATCCCGCCTCCGCACGCCCCCACCGTCAAGCCCGGCATGGTCCCGGTGAGCGAGACCGCCGAGTTACCCAGCGGGCTCGGCGTGAGCGCCGCGCTGGCGCCGGTGGCGGGCGACCCCAACCTGGGTCGGTTGGGCGGCCGGATCACCGACGCCATCACCGGAAAAGAGCTGTGGCAGGTGGCGGACGCCATGCCGTTGGTGCCGGCGTCGACCAACAAGGTGTTGACCGCGGCCGCCGCCCTGCTGACGTTGGACCGGCAGGCCCGGATCAGCACGCGGGTGGTGGCCGGCAGCCAGAACGCCCAGGGGCCCGTCGTACTGGTGGGGGCCGGCGATCCGGTGTTGTCCGCGGTGCCGCCCGGACAGGACACCTGGTACCGGGGCGCGGCCCGCATCAGCGACCTCGTCGAACAGATCCGGCGCAGCGGGGTGACCCCGACCGCGGTGCAGGTGGACACCTCGGCGTTCAGCGGGCCGACGATGGCGCAGGGCTGGGATCCCGCCGACGTCGACAACGGCGACATCGCGCCGATCGAGTCGGTGATGATCGACGCCGGACGCATCCAGCCCACCACGGTCAACTCCAGACGTTCCCGGACGCCGGCGCTGGATGCCGGCCGTGAGCTGGCCAAGGCGCTGGGCCTGGACCCGGCCGCCGTGACGATCACGACGGCGCCATCCGGAGCGCGCCAGCTGGCCGTTGTCCAGTCGGCGCCGTTGGTCCAGCGCCTGTCCGAGATGATGGACCACTCCGACAACGTGCTGGCCGAATGCATCGCGCGCGAGGTGGCGGCCGCGATCAACCGGCCGCGCAGCTTCGCCGGCGCGGCCGACGCAGTGACCAACCGGTTGAGCACCGCCCACGTCGACACGGCGGGCGCGGCGCTACTGGATTCCAGCGGGCTTTCGGTCGACGACCGGCTGACGGCCAAGACCCTCGACGGGGTGCTGCAGGCCGCCGCCGGGCCGGACCAGCCCTCGCTGCGGGCGCTGCTGGATCTGCTTCCGATCGCCGCCGGCAGTGGGACCCTGGGCGACCGGTTCACCGACGCCTCGACCAGCCAGGGCCCCGCCGGCTGGTTGCGGGCCAAGACCGGCTCACTGACCAACATCAACGCACTGGCCGGGGTGCTCACCGACCGCAGCGGTCGGGTGCTCACCTTCGCGTTCGTCTCCAACGACGCGGGCCCGAACGGCCGCAACGTGATGGACGCGCTGGCGACCCGGCTCTGGTTCTGCGGGTGCTCATGACGCCGGCGCCGGAGCTGACTCTGGGCACCGCGGTCGATTGGCGATTCGCGGCCACGGTCGGCCGGCGGCTGGCCCGGCCGGGCCCGCCGTCCAGCGACTACACCCGGCGCCAGGTGATCGACGAACTCGTGGGCGCGGCCGCCAAGGCCGAACCGCTGGTCCGCGACGTCACCGGCCTGGTCACCGACGGCGCCGTGCCCGCCGCCCGCATCGTCGACCGCCCGCAGTGGATCGCCGCGGCGGCCGAATCGATGCGGGTGATGATGAACGGCGCCGAGGAACCGCGCGGGTTTCTCACGGGCCGGGTCACCGGCGCGCAGACCGGCGCCGTGCTGGCGTACGTCTCCTCGGGGATCCTCGGCCAATACGACCCGTTCGCCAGTGCGAATGGGGCTCGGACCGGCTGCCTGCTGCTGGTGTATCCGAACGTCATCGCCGTCGAGCGGCAGCTTCGGATCGAGCCTTCCGATTTCCGGCTGTGGGTCTGCCTGCACGAAGTCACCCACCGGGTTCAGTTCACCGCCAACCCGTGGCTGCCCGATTACATGTCGCAGGCGCTGGGCCTGCTGACCCGCGATGCCGGTGACGACCTGGGGGAGATGGTGAGCCGGCTCGCCGACTACGCCCGCAATCGCGGCAATCCGGCGTCGGAAGCCGACGCCAACCCGGCGGGCATCCTCGGTCTGGTGCGCGCGGTGCAGTCCGAGCCCCAGCGGCGGGCCCTGGATCAGTTGCTGGTGCTGGGCACGCTGCTGGAGGGCCACGCCGACCACGTCATGGATGCGGTCGGCCCGATGGCGGTGCCGTCGGTGGCCACCATCCGGCGCCGCTTCGACGAGCGCCGCCACCGCAAGCAACCGCCCCTGCAGCGCTTGCTGCGCGCACTGCTGGGACTCGACGCCAAGCTCAGCCAATACACCCGCGGCAAGGCGTTCGTCGACCACGTGGTGGGCCAGGTGGGAATGGCGCGATTCAATGCCATCTGGACGGGCCCCGAAACCCTTCCCCTGCCCATCGAAATCGAAGAACCGCAGCGATGGATCGACAGGGTGCTGTAGGCCGGCTGCGCGCGGCGGTCGAGGCGTTCATCACGGCGCATCTCCCCACCGTCGACCAATGGTGCGTGGCGCTCTCCGGTGGTCCGGATTCGTTGGCGCTCACCGCGGTGGCGGCCCGGCTGCGGCCCACCACGGCGGTGGTGGTGGACCACGGCCTGCAACGTGACTCGGCCGACGTCGCCGAAACCGCCCGGGCGCGCGCCATCGCACTGGGATGTATTGGGGCACAAGTCGTTCGGGTGCAGGTGGGCAAGGAAGGCGGCCCCGAAGCGGCCGCGCGCGCTGCCCGCTACGCCGCGCTGGCCGCCTACCACGACGGTCCGGTGTTGTTGGGCCACACGCTCGACGACCAAGCCGAGACGGTGCTGTTGGGGTTGGGCCGGGGGTCCGGCGTGCGTTCGATCGCCGGGATGCGCCCCTACGATCCGCCGTGGTGCCGGCCGTTGTTGCAGGTAAGGCGAGCCGTGACGCACGACGCATGCCGGGAGCTGGGACTGACGGCGTGGCAGGATCCGCACAACAGCGACCGCCGTTTCACCCGGACCCGGCTGCGTACCGAGGTGTTGCCATTGCTGGAGGACGTGCTCGGCGGGGGCGTCGCCGAGGCGCTGGCCCGCACCGCGACCGCGTTGCGGGAGGACTCCGAGTTGATCGACACGCTGGCCGCCCGGGCGCTGCCCGAGGCCAAGGCGGGGCCGGGGCTTCGGGTATCGGTGCTGGCGACGCTGGATGCTCCGGTTCGGCGCCGCGTGATCCGGGCCTGGCTGCTGACGGGCGGTGCAACCGGGCTGACCGACAAGCAGATTCGCGGCGTGGACGCCCTCGTTACGGCCTGGCGCGGCCAGGGCGGGGTGGCGGTGGGCTCGTCCCTGCCTGATGAGAGGTTGTTTGCGGGCCGTCGTGACGGCGTTTTGACGTTCTGGCGCGAACCGGTCGGAAAACCGGTCCTCTAGCCGCAATAGCGGGGCCGCCGTTGGTTATTCGCACGTCGGCGTGGCACTCTGTGGTCGTGGCCCAGATCTCCTCGGCGATCACTCCCGCTCAGCCCGCGGAGCTCTACCCCGGGGATATCAAGTCTGTCCTGCTGACGACGGAGCAAATTCAGGCGCGAATCGCCGAACTCGGCCGGGAAATCGGGGAGAGCTACCGCGAAGCCGCCGCCGAGACCGGCCAGGACCTGCTGTTGATCACGGTGCTGAAGGGCGCTGTGATCTTTGTCACCGACCTGGCCCGCGCGATCCCGGTGCCAACCCAATTCGAATTCATGGCCGTCAGCTCGTACGGGTCGTCGACGTCCTCGTCGGGCGTGGTGCGGATCCTCAAGGACCTGGACCGCGATATTCAGGGCCGCGATGTGCTGATCGTCGAGGACGTGGTCGACTCGGGTCTGACCCTGTCCTGGCTGCTGCGCAACCTCACCACGCGGCATCCACGGTCGCTGCGGGTGTGCACGCTGTTGCGCAAGCCTGACGCGAAGGGTGCCCACGTCGACATCGCCCACGTGGGCTTCGATATCCCCAATGACTTCGTCGTGGGGTACGGCCTCGATTACGACGAGCGCTACCGCGACCTGTCCTACATCGGCACCCTGGACCCCAGGGTCTACCAGCAGTAGTTTGGGCCCCGATTCGTCGGGCTCAGTCCAATGGCGGCGACCCGCTGCGCCCGGCTTCACCGCGCTTGCGGTCGC
This sequence comes from Mycobacterium sp., assembly GCF_025933915.1. Lineage (GTDB taxonomy): Bacteria > Actinomycetota > Actinomycetes > Mycobacteriales > Mycobacteriaceae > Mycobacterium. The sequence goes on along the minus strand of NZ_JAICZA010000080.1, from coordinate 11,918 downwards.
CGCTAGTCCAGCTCCCACACCGCGGTGACCGAGAAGTTCACGGTCTGCTGGCCGGGTTCCAGCGGGACCATCGAAGGCATGGCCCGCGGCGCCCCGACCGGTGGGGCGTTGCCGGTGGCCTCCGAGATGGACAGCACCCTGCCCAGCCGCAGTCCGGACAGCTGCGCGTACTGCTCGGCGCGGCTCTTGGCGTCGTTGAAGGCCCGCGACCGGGCATCCTTGACCAGCTGCGAATCATCGGCGATGGAGTAGCGGACCGACCTGATCCGGGTGGCGTCTCCGCCCGCGCCGACGATGAGGGCCAGCAGCCGGGACGCGGCGTCGGGCGGGTGGATCTTGACGGCGATGGCGTTGGTGGCGCGGTACCCGGTGATGGCCGCCGAGCCGCTGGGCTCGGGGTTGTTGTATTGCGGCGCCACGGTGACCTCGGTGGTGCTGATGTCCTTGTGGTCGATGCCCGCGCCCACCAACGCGTTGATGACCGCCTGTTGACGGTCGTTGGTCTCGTTCATCGCGGCGGTGACGTCGGGTGCCGCGAATTCGATGCCGACGTCGGCGGTCAGGGTGTCCGGGACGCCTTGAACCTGACCGGTACCCAAAACCGTTACCTGCCGGGGGTTTGCCCCGGGCTGTGACGGGCTGTGCTCGTCGCACGCCGATGCCGCGGTGATGGTGAGGCCCGCCGCGGCCACCGCGATAGATCGGCGGACAAAGCTCAAGGCGTTGGGTGCGACCGGCATGCCTGGAACCCTAGCCGCTGGGCGGCCGGCTGTGTTGTGGATTTCGGTGCCGGTGCGCCGCGGCGGGATCGACGCTGTGGGCGGTGACGCCGGCGCCGGGATTGTTGGTAATGCGAATACTGCTGTCTAACAGACTGTTTGACATCGGGCACCATGATGACGGGGGTGGCGATCAGCAACGGCGATTTCGGGGGCGCGTCAAACGGGTGGATCGTCGGGCAAGGGCTGCAGGCCGGTGGGTCGGGTTTCCAATCCGGCGGCAGTTCTTCGGGTTCTCGGGGATCGTTGACCCAGGTGCAGTACGGGCTGGTGCTCGGCGTTCCCTTGAAGAGGAAAAGCATGTCGCGCGCGTGTGGTTTCGGAATTTGCGCGCCCGTGTGATTCGCGCGCTTCGTTGTCGCGATCGGCTTGGCCGGCTGGGTGCCGGGGCCGCGCACGCCGGGGCGCGCGGCTGGGCAAACAGATCGGCGCCCGCCGGGGAGGTCCGATACGTGCTGCCGGTCGGTGACGTCCAGATCACGGTGCCGTCAGCCAATTGCTCGTCACGCTATCCTCCGAAGGTTTTCAGCCGATGATGTTGGCGACACAGGCATTTGAGGTTCTCGGCCATCGTGCGTCCGGACCCGGCTGACAAGTTTCAGGGCGTGACGAGGACCTTGCAGTGCCGCTCCGGGTCGGCGAGGTCGTCGAACGCCGCGCCGACCGCATCCAGGCCCACCTCGCCGGTGATCAGCGGGCTGGCGTCGATGTCTCCCTCCGCTAGCGCGCGCAGCGATTCGCCGAACTCCTCGGGGGTGTAGGCGAGCACGAATTGCACGTTGATCTCTTTGGCGATCGCGAAAAAGGGGTGCACGGTGTCGGGTTGCATGCACACCCCTGCGACCACCAGGCGGGTGCCGGGGCGCGCCCGAAGCAGCACGTCGTCGATGATGCCGGGCACGCCGACGGCCTCGAACACTACTGCGGGCTTGACGCTGTCGAAGGGTGACCCCTGCGCCGGATCCAGGGTCTGGTGGGCTCCCATCGCGGTGGCCAGCTCGCGCCGCTTGGGCGAAAAGTCTGATGCCACAATGGTTTCGATCCCCTTCGACTGAAGGGCGGCGACGATGGCGATCCCGATCGGGCCGCAGCCGAGCACCAGGGCCGTCTCACCGGGGGAGATGTTCGACTTGTTGACGGCGTGCAACCCCACCGCCATGGGCTCGGTCAGGGCCGCATGTTTGAAGTCCAGGCCGTTGGGGATGGGAAGCAGCAGCGGCGCCGACAGCAGCATCCGTTCGGAGTAGCCGCCAATTGTGCTGTTGCTGTACACGATCGGCTCGACACCCTTGGTGGACAGCAGCACCGGCAGCGAGGTGACCAGGGTGCCCGGCGGATGGGTCTCGGTGTCGGGACCGGCTTCGAGTATCTCGGCGCTGAATTCGTGACCCATGAAGATGTCGTGGTTCAGGTCGATGTGCATGCCCCCCGTGCCACCCGCCGCCCGATCGGTCATTTCCAGCACCTGGGCGCCGTGGGCGGCGAAATGCAAATCGGAGCCGCAGATCCCGCACGCCCGCACGCCGACAAGCACCTGGCCGGCTTCGGGTATCGGGTCGGGCACGTCGTCGCGGTAGACCATACGGCCGTCGCGCAACACCGAGGCGCGCATCAGTGCACCGCATCCTTCTGTTCGTCCACGTGCTCGGTGATGGCCTTGACCACGGCCTCGCCGGCCCGGCCGATCAACTGGTCACGCTTGCCTCTGGCCCAGTCATGCGATGCGCGGGACGCTTCGAGCTGCCGTTTGAAGTGCGGAATCACCTTGCGCGCCATCAGGTCATAGCAGTGATGCGTCGCCTCCGGGGAGGCCCAATCATGGCCGAGCATCAGCAGGGTTCCGAACCCACCGGAGCGGTCGAGCAAGTCTTCGATGTGGGCGATCGCGTCCTCGGGTGTGCCGATGCAGCAATTTCCCTTGGCCGCATAGTCCGCGACGAACTCGTGTGGCGTCTGGGTTCCTTCGACGCTGTTGGCCAGCGGGACGAACCCGGCGGCGCCGAAGTAATTCGCGAAATCCTGTAGCCCGTAAGTGCAATCGTCGATGGCCTGCTCACGGCTGTCGGCGATGTGCATGATGCTCAGGACGCGCCAGTCGCCGCGGTCCGGCTCGTCCCGGCCGGCCTTGGCGGCCTGTTCGCGGACCACGTCCCAGGTGGTTTCCAGCGCCGCGTAGCCGCCGGGCACCGACATCGACAGCGACAGCAGCGAGGTGCCAAGCGCACCGGCCAATCGGGGCCCCGACGGCGAAATCATCGCCGCGGTGGAGATTTCGGGGTAAGGCCAGGTGTAGGGCCGGATATGCAACTGCGCGTCGCGCAGCGTGAACCAATCGGAGTGACGGTCGATTCGTTCGGTGGGTGCGGCGCGGAACAGCGCCAGGATGGCATCGAGGGATTCCTGCATCATCCGTCGCTGCTCGACGGGGTCGATACCCATCATGTAGGCATCCGAGGGCAGTGCGCCGGGCCCGGTGCCGAACATGACCCGGCCGCGGGTCAGGTGATCCAGCAGCACCCATCGATCGGCCACCATCAGCGGATGGTGATAGGGCAGCGACACCACTCCCGTGCCCAGCCGGATGTGTTTGGTCCGCTCGGCCGCCGCGGCGATGAAAACCTCCGGGCAGGCGATCAGCTCGTAGCCACCGGAGTGGTGCTCGCCGAACCACGCTTCGTCGAAGCCGAGCCGATCCAGCGCCACGACGCGTTCCATGTCGTATTCCAGTGCCACAGTGGGCGATTGACCGACAGGGTGAAACGGTGTGATAAAGACACCAAAACGCAGGGGCACGCTCATCGAAGCTCCAATCCGTTGAGGAATTCCAGTAGGGCCGCATTCACTTCGTCGGGGCGCTCCTGCTGCAGCCAATGCCCGGCGCCGTCGATCATCACCTGCCGGTACGGTCCGGAGATCGCTTCGGAAGCGCGGTCGGCGCGGGTGAACGACAGGACGGGATCGGCCGTCCCGCCGATGAACAAACACGGGACCGGGATCTTGGCGCCGTCGAGTTCGGGGGTGGTTTCCCAGTTGCGGTCAAAATTGCGATACCAGTTCAGGCCGCCGGTAAAGCCGGTCCGCGAGAACTCGGCGATGTAGTGCTCGAGCTCGTCCTGGCTTATCCACTCCGGCAGGCCGTCGGGTTCGGGAAGGCGTTCGATGAAACCCTCCGGCCCCGGGGCCACCATCCGCAGGCCCGCGGCCTTGTCGCCGGATGTCCGTAAACCGCCCATCATGCGTCGCATCACTTGCGCGGGATCGGCATTCAGTTCGGCGTCGGCGACGCCCGGCTCCTGGAAGTACAGGATGTAGAAAAAGTTCTCGCCGAACGTTTTGCGCCACGCCTGGGTGGGTGCCAGGCGCGGGCGGGGCGTCACCGGCACGCTGAGCGCGGCGACGGCCGCGACGCGGTCCGGGTGCAGCAGCGGAGCATTCCACACCACGGCGGCCCCCCAGTCGTGCCCGATCCACACGGCGCGCTCGGCGCCGACGTCGTCCAGCAGACCGACCAGGTCGGCTGTCAACTGGTGAATGTCGTACGCCTCGACGGCATCCGGCCGGTCCGAACCGCCGTAGCCGCGCTGATCGGGTGCCAGCACGTGGTAGCCGGCGTCGGCGAGGACGTCTATCTGGTGACGCCAGGAGTAGGCCAATTCGGGAAAGCCGTGGGCCAGGATCACCACGGGCGCGCCGCGGTCACCTGCTTCGCTCACCCGCAGCCGCACGCCGTTGGTATCTACTAACCGTTGGGTTGGGAGCACCGTCTCACCAAAGCACAACGGTTGCGGACTGAGAAGGGCCTGGGCCCGACGGCTTGTACGAATAGCGTCCGCTTGGGCACCAAAAGGCCGGAACACCGGAATACTCGAGTCATGCGGTTGGACCATGTCGTGCTCTGGACGAACAATTCGCGTCGCTCGATGGACTTCTACACGCGCGTGGTCGGGCTGGAACCGGTCCGGTTTGCCGAATTCGAGGCCGGCGACGCGCCTTTCCCGAGCGTGCGCATCTGTGCGGACTCGATCATCGACTTGATGCCATCGGAAAACGTTCCGGGTACCGAAACTTTGACCCGGGTCGAAGGCAGCGCCGGCCATCGGGTCAACCATGTCTGCCTCGCGCTGTCCAAGGCCGAGTACGACGCGCTGGACCGGCGTCTGCAAGCCGAAGGCGTGGATACCAGCGCGCGCTTGAACCGGAGCTTCGGTGCGCGGGGCTGGGCGCCGCAGGGATTCTATTTCGCCGATGCCGACGGCAACGTGGTCGAGGCACGCTACTACGACTAGGCCGCGGGGCGCCGAGTCGGGAACCGCCCGTCGTTAACTCGGCAGGATGTGGTGACCCGCTGCGCCCCGGCTCTGCCGGAGCTGGCGATCACCACAGGCGGTAGCCTTGACTTTTCCAGCTGCGTGTATATCGGGGAAGGACCTGGCCAATAAGGCCGATGATTGATGAACCGGAAAAACGTTATTCGCACCATCACGGCGATTGCTGTCGTGGTGCTGCTCGGCTGGTCGTTCTTCTACTTCAGCGACGACACTCGCGGTTATAAGCCCGTCGACACGTCCGTGGCGATGTCCCAAATCAACGGCGACAACGTCAAGAGCGCACAAATCGATGACCGCGAACAGCAGCTGCGCTTGACCCTGAAGAAGGGCAACGGCGACACGGACAATTCCGACAAGGTCATCACCAAATATCCCAGCGGGTATGCGGTCGATCTGTTCAACGCCCTGAGCGCCAAGAACGCGAAGGTGAGCACCGTCGTCAACCAGGGCAGCATCCTGGGCGAGCTGCTCGTCTACGTCCTGCCGCTACTGCTGCTGGTGGGGCTGTTCGTGATGTTCTCGCGCATGCAGGGCGGCGCCCGGATGGGCTTCGGATTCGGCAAATCGCGCGCCAAACAGCTCTCCAAGGACATGCCCAAGACCACGTTCGCCGACGTCGCCGGCGTCGACGAAGCGGTCGAGGAGCTTTACGAAATCAAAGACTTCCTGCAGAACCCCGGTCGCTACCAGGCGCTGGGCGCCAAGATCCCCAAAGGCGTGCTGCTCTACGGGCCGCCCGGGACCGGTAAGACCCTGCTGGCCCGCGCGGTGGCCGGCGAGGCCGGTGTTCCCTTCTTCACGATCTCCGGCTCGGACTTTGTCGAGATGTTCGTCGGCGTCGGAGCGTCCCGGGTACGCGACCTGTTCGAACAGGCCAAACAGAACAATCCGTGCATCATCTTCGTCGACGAGATCGACGCGGTGGGCCGCCAGCGCGGCGCGGGCCTGGGCGGCGGGCACGACGAGCGTGAGCAAACGCTGAACCAGTTGCTGGTCGAAATGGACGGGTTCGACCCGCGGGCCGGCGTCATTCTGATCGCGGCCACCAACCGGCCGGACATTCTGGACCCGGCGCTGCTGCGGCCCGGCCGCTTCGACCGGCAGATCCCGGTGTCCAACCCGGACCTGGCGGGTCGCAAAGCGGTGCTGGAGGTGCACTCCAAGGGCAAGCCGATCGGCCCGGACGCCGACCTGGCCGGGCTGGCCAAGCGCACCGTCGGCATGACCGGCGCCGACCTGGCCAACGTCATCAACGAGGCGGCGCTGCTCACCGCCCGCGAGAACGGCACCGTGATCACCAGCGCCGCGTTGGAAGAGGCGGTGGACCGGGTGATCGGCGGGCCGCGCCGCAAAGGCCGCATCATCAGCGAGCAGGAAAAGAAGATCACCGCCTATCACGAAGGCGGCCACACCCTGGCGGCCTGGGCGATGCCCGATATCGAGCCGATCTATAAGGTGACGATCCTGGCGCGCGGCCGCACCGGCGGTCACGCGGTGGCGGTGCCGGAGGAAGACAAAGGACTGCGGACCCGCTCGGAGATGATCGCGCAGTTGGTGTTTGCGATGGGTGGGCGCGCCGCCGAGGAACTGGTCTTCCGGGAGCCGACGACCGGCGCGGTGTCAGACATCGAGCAGGCCACCAAGATCGCACGCGCGATGGTCACCGAATTCGGGATGAGCTCCAAACTCGGTGCGGTCAAATACGGTTCGGAACATGGCGACCCGTTCCTGGGCCGCACCATGGGAACGCAGCCGGACTACTCGCACGAGGTCGCCCGCGACATCGACGACGAGATCCGCAAGCTGATCGAGGCCGCGCACACCGAGGCGTGGGAAATCCTCACCGAATATCGCGACATCCTCGACATCCTCGCGGGCGAGCTGCTGGAAAAGGAAACCCTGCACCGGGCCGAATTGGAAGGCATCTTCTCGGGCGTCGAAAAGCGGCCGCGACTCACCATGTTCGACGATTTCGGTGGCCGCATCCCGTCGGACAAGCCGCCGATCAAGACACCCGGCGAGCTGGCCATCGAGCGCGGCGACCCGTGGCCGCCACCCACCCCCGAGCCGGCCTTCAAGGCGGCGATAGCACGGGCCAGCGAAGCGGCCGCGGCCGCACGGCTGGAGGCCGACAGAAACGCCAACGGCGGCAACGGTTCTCATGGAAGCCAGGGAGCCCAGCCCGGACAGGGCGAGCAGCACGGCCCCACCCAGCCCGACTACGGCGCGCCGGCCGGTTGGCGTGCGCCGGGATGGCCGCCGCCGGAGCAGCCGCGCCAGCCGCAGCAACCGCAGCAGCAACCGAACTATTGGCATCCGCCGGCACAGCCTGGGCAGCAGCCCTATTGGCAGCAACCGGCGCGCAGCTACCCCGGCCCGCAGACGCATCCCGGCCAGCAGGGCCACGCGGGCAACCAGCAGGGGTACCCGGGCCAGCCGGGCGGACCCGGTCGTTCCGGTCGGCCGGGTCAGGTACAGCAGCCGTACCCGCCGTATCCGCCGTATCCCCCGCCGGGCCAGCCCGCCCCGGAGGGTGGCTCGCCGGACCGGCAGGATGACGACGTAAGCCGGTCCAATCCGCCGGCCCACGGCTGAGCAAACGGAGGATTCGATGGCACTGCCGGACACCGCGATGCGCCAGATGCGGGTATTCGACCAGGAGCGTGCCGAGGCCGCGGTCCGCGAGTTGCTGTACGCGATCGGCGAAGACCCGGACCGGAACGGCCTGCGGGAAACCCCGGCCCGCGTAGCCCGCGCCTACCAGGAGATGTTCGCCGGGCTCTACACCGACCCCGACAGCGTGTTGAACACCATGTTCGACGAGCAACACGACGAGCTGGTGCTGGTCAAGGAAATCCCGCTGTACTCCACGTGTGAACACCACCTGGTGTCGTTCCACGGGGTGGCCCACGTCGGCTACATCCCGGGTGACGACGGCAGGGTCACCGGCCTGTCGAAGATCGCGCGGCTGGTCGACCTGTACGCGAAGCGACCCCAGGTGCAGGAGCGGCTCACCAGTCAGATCGCCGACGCACTGATGAACAAGCTCAATCCGCGCGGGGTGATCGTCGTGGTCGAGGCCGAGCACCTGTGCATGGCGATGCGCGGTGTCCGCAAGCCCGGAGCTACCACGACCACGTCGGCGGTGCGCGGTCTGTTCAAAACCAACGCCGCTTCTCGAGCCGAAGCGCTCGACCTCATCCTGCGTAAGTGAGCCTGGCGCCTGTGCAGGTAATGGGAGTTCTGAACGTCACTGACGATTCGTTCTCCGACGGCGGTCGCTATCTCGACCCCGACAAAGCCGTGGCACGGGGACTGGCGTTGGTCGCCGACGGTGCCGGCATCGTCGACGTCGGAGGGGAGTCGACGCGGCCCGGGGCCACTCGCATCGACTCCCGTGTTGAGACGTCACGTGTCATCCCTGTCGTGAAAGAACTTTCGTCACAAGGCATTACGGTGAGTATCGACACCATGCACGCCGATGTCGCCCGGGCGGCGCTGTGCAGCGGCGCGCGGATCGTCAACGACGTGTCCGGCGGCCGGGCCGATCCCGCCATGGCGCCGCTACTGGCCGAGGCGAAAGTGCCCTGGGTGCTGATGCATTGGCGATCGGTCTCGCTCGAGCGTCCGCACGCTGCCCCGGACTACCGTGACGTGGTCGCCGAAGTGCGCGCCGAACTGCTCGCCAGCGTCGACGCCGCGGTGTCCGCCGGCGTCGATCCCGCCCAGCTGATGATCGATCCCGGGCTGGGATTCGCCAAGACGGGACAACACAATTGGGCCCTGCTGCACGCCTTGCCGCAATTGGTCGGCACCGGAATTCCGGTACTGCTGGGCGCATCGCGCAAACGGTTTCTCGGTACCTTGTTAGCCGGGCCCGACGGTTCTCCGCGACCGCCCGATGGGCGCGAAACGGCGACCGCGGTGATTTCCGCGCTGGCCGCGCTGCACGGGGCCTGGGGGGTGCGGGTGCACGATGTGCGCGCCACGGTCGATGCGCTCAAGGTCGTGGTGGCGTGGAACGACGAGATGCACACTGAGCTGGCTGGAGACGATGGCTGATCGAATCGAGTTGCGCGGGTTGAAGGTTCGCGGACAACACGGAGTTTTCGACCACGAACGCGCGAACGGGCAGGACTTCGTCGTCGACATCACGGTGTGGATCGACCTGGCCCGTGCCGGCGCCACCGATGACCTCGCCGACACCTACGACTACGCCGCGTTGGCTCAGCTGGCGGCCGGTGTCGTGGCGGGCCCCCCGCGCAACCTGATCGAAACCGTCGGGGCCCAGATCGCCGACCAGGTGATGGACGACGAACGCGTGCACGCCGTCGAGGTGGCGGTGCATAAGCCGCAGGCCCCGATCCCGCAACAGTTCGCGGACGTCGCGGTGGTGGTGCGGCGGTCGCGACGCGGCGGGCGCGGTTCGGTGGTCCCCGCATGACCCGCGCCGAGGCCGGGATCGGCCAGGGGCGCCCATGACTCGCGTGGTGTTGTCCGTCGGCTCGAACCTGGGTGACCGGCTGGCGCGGCTGCAGTCGGTCGTCGACGGGCTGGGCGAGGCGGTTCGCGCCGTGTCACCGGTGTACGAAACCGACCCGTGGGGCCGGGTGGATCAGGCCCCGTTTTTGAACGCGGTGCTGATCGCCGACGACCCGGTCTGCGACGGGCAGGGCTGGCTGGCCCGGGCGCAGGAGTTCGAGCGGGTGGCGGGCCGGGTCCGCGGCGAGCGCTGGGGCCCGCGCACGCTCGACGTCGATCTCATTGCGTGTTACGAAGCCGGCCACGGGCAAACGGAGGTGACCTCCCGGGAGAACAACCTGACCCTGCCGCATCCGCTGGCCCATCTACGGGCCTTCGTGTTGATCCCGTGGCTGGCCGTCGACCCGGACGCGCGACTGACGGTGGCCGACGGGCCGCAGCCGGTCGCCGGCCTGCTCGCCCAGCTGGAAGACGTCGACCGCGAGGGTGTCCGGCCGACCAGCCTGACGCTGAGACTGAACGGATCGAACGGAACAGCCCCGGCCGATCGGGGGCCCGGGGCCTGATGGGACCCACCCGCAAGCGTGACCTGGCGGCCGCGGTGGTCGGCGCGGCCGTGGTGGGTTACCTGCTGGTCAACGGCCTGTACCGGTGGTTTCCGCCGATCACGGTGTGGACCGGGCTGTCGCTGCTGGCGGTGGCGATCGCCGAGGCGCTGTGGGCGCGCTACGTGCGCGCCAAGATCAGCGACGGCGAGATCGGGCCCGGTCCCGGCTGGCTGCATCCGCTCGCGGTGGCACGCGGCCTGATGGTCGCCAAGGCGTCGGCCTGGGTGGGGGCGTTGACGCTGGGCTGGTGGGTCGGGGTGCTGGTGTACTTCCTGCCGCGGCGCTCCTGGCTGCGGGCCGCCGCCGAGGACACCTCCGGAACGGTGGTGGCGGCCATCAGCGCGCTGGCGTTGGTGGTTGCTGCGCTGTGGCTGCAACATTGCTGCAAGTCCCCGCACGATCCGACCGAGCATGGCGAGGGCGCGGAAACTTAGCCGGGGATCACATCGCGCATCAACCCACGTGAGAATCGCCGGAGTCGGGCGACACGCGGATTGACCTCGCGCAGGTACAGTCAGGCCATGACCGTTCTGTCCCGCGGCGCCCGGGTTCGGCGCGGCGGCCGCAGGCCGGGGTGGGTGCTCTTGACCGCGTTGCTGGTCCTCGCGATAGGTGCCAGTTCCGCATTGGTTTTCACCGATCGGGTGGAACTCCTCAAGCTCGCTGTGATCCTGGCGCTGTGGGCCGCAGTCGCCGGCGCCTTCGTTTCCGTGCTCTATCGCCGCCAAAGCGATGCCGACCAAGCCCGCGTCCGCGACCTCAAGCTGGTGTACGACCTCCAGCTCGACCGGGAGATTTCTGCCCGGCGGGAATACGAACTGACGGTGGAGTCCCAGCTGCGTCGCGAGCTGGCCTCCGAGCTGCGCGCCCAGGCCGCCGATGATCTGGCCGAGCTGCGCACGGAACTGAGCGCGTTGCGCACCAGCCTGGAAATTCTGTTCGACACCGACCTCGCGCACCGCCCGGCCCTCGGAACGGTCGAGGCGGAGCCGCAACCGGAGCGCGCCTACAGCGAGTGGGGCCGCAACGGCGAGAGCCCCCGCGACAACCCCGTCGATTGGGTGTCCAGCGACCGGGTCACCTCGGTGCCCCAGGGCAACCCGCACGGCCGCGCCGACGAGACGGCCATCATCGACGTGCCCGAAGAACCCCTGCTGCCGCCCCGGCAGCCGCCACCACCCCGGCCGGCGCGGCCAAGCTACCAGTATGAACCGGCCCCTGAACCCGCCTACGCCGCGCCGCCGGAGCCCACGTACACCGCCCCGCCGGAGCCGCGGTTCGAGCCTCGTCACCAACCGCCCCCGCCGCCGGAACCCGAACCGCAGCCCGTGTCACGGCCGGAACCGGAACCGCAGGCGGAACGGCAGCGCCAGGAGTGGCAGCCGGTGACCGCCGAAGGACTGTGGTCGCCGCCCGGGGCACCGGGCAGCAACTGGGCCGGCGCCGACTCCCCCGGGGAATCGGCGGGCGGACGGCGGCGCGCGCGGCATTCGGGCCTCGATGAATCCCGCGACGAATCCCGGGACGCCTTGCCGGTCGAGCCGGTGCCCCCACCGCCCCCCTACACCGAGTCCGGTCGCCGCGCACCGTCACGCCACTCGTCGGAATACCGCGACTACGGTGTGCGCAATGTCGCTCCCGGGGGCGAACCGCAGGCCGCGGCACCGCCGGCCGCGGCACCGCAGCACCAGGGGCCGCCCGCCGGCGCGCCCCCGCCACCG
>NZ_JAICZA010000147.1 GCF_025933915.1 Mycobacterium sp. | reverse complement strand
GCATCCCGTTCGGTGCGCGGGCCGATGCCCGCACCGCCGTGGGTTCCGCGGTCGTCGACCTGACACCGGGCCCCGTCAAAGAGTGGGCCATCCAAACGCTCGGTCCGCTCGACAAACCCTTCCTGGCCGTCGTCGTGCTCGCGGTGATCGCGACGATCGCGGCGATCGCCGGCACTCTCGAGACTCGGCGCCGCCCGTTCGGCAGCGCTGTGATCGCCGCAACGGGCGTCCTTGGCTGCATTGCGGTGCTGTCCCGACCAGGCGGGACCGCACTCGACACGATCCCCACCGTCGTCGGCGCCGTGTGTGGCGTAGGGGTGCTGCGGGTGCTCAGCCGGCGGTTCTGGCCCGAGCCGGACGACGACGCAGACGACCAGAAGCAGGCAGATCCCGGCCGGCGCAGGTTGGTCATGTACGGGTTGCTCGGACTGGGCGTCGTCAGTGGGGTAGTGGGAGCACTCGGCGCGCGGCTGGCGCATTCGGTGGAAGCCGACCGCACGACATTCGCCCTGCCCCGACCGCGATCCTCGGCGCGCCCGATACCCCCTGAGGTGCAGCCGAAAGGCGTTGCGTTGCCGAGTTTTATCACTTCAAGTGCTGACTTCTACCGGGTCGACACCGCGCTGAGCGTTCCCCAGCTCAGCCGCGGCGACTGGCGCCTCCGTATCCATGGGATGGTGGATCGCGAGACCACCTACAGCTTTGACGACCTCGTCGGCTTCGACGTCGTCGAGACGGTGACCACGCTGACATGTGTATCCAATCCCGTTGGCGGAGACCTCATTTCAACGGGCATCTGGACGGGCTACCGGCTGGCGGACCTGCTGGCGGCGGCCGGTGTGCACCGGGACGCGGACATGGTGCTCTCCACCTCGATCGATGGATTCACCGTCGGCACCCCCGTGCAGGCTCTCACGGACGGCCGCGACGCGTTGCTGGCGGTCGGCCTCAACGGTCAACCGCTGCCGGTCGAGCACGGCTACCCGGCCCGCATGGTGGTGCCCGGACTCTATGGCTACGTGTCGGCCACCAAGTGGGTGGTGGATTTGGAGCTGACCCGGTTTGACAGGGCCAAGGCCTACTGGACGCGGCAGGGCTGGGCGGCGCAGGCGCCGATCAAGACGGAGTCGCGGATCGACGTGCCCAGGGGCGGCCAGAAGGTGCCGGTGGGGCCGGTGGTGTTCGGCGGCGTTGCGTGGGCACAAAATCGTGGTGTGCGGGCGGTCGAAGTCCGCATCGGCGACGGCGGTTGGGAACCGGCCGAACTGGGTGCGAGTTATTCCAATGAGACATGGCGATTGTGGAGCTTTCCGTGGCAGGCGAAAAGCCCCGGAAGAGAAACCATCACCGTGCGGGCGATCGACAATACCGGTGCCGTCCAAACCGAAGAGCGCGCCAATCCCGTCCCCGACGGTGCCACCGGCTGGCACACGGCAAACTTCGCCGTCGTGCCGGCTTAGCAACCTATTTCGACGATAGTTTCCGCCAACTGATCACCGCGATCGCGATCCCTACGAGCGCTGTGATCGGCCCGATGACGGACCAGGTGGTGGTGTTGCTCATCGGGCTGCCGCCGAGCACCCCGAATCCCTGCAGTGCCCAGATCACACCGAACAACGCGACGATCACCCCGACCGCGAAGGCGACGACGAATCCTCTGCTCATAGGGGGACCCTACGTGCCGATTCGGCCGTCCGCTGCCGCTGCGGTACGAATGATGGGTGGCTGAGCCGACTATCCTGCTGCTGTCGACATCCGACACGGACCTGATCAGCGCCCGTTCCAGCGGGAAGAACTATCGGTGGGCCAACCCGTCGCGGCTGTCGGACGACGAACTGCCCGACCTGCTGGCCGACGTCGCCATCGTGGTGGTGCGGATCCTGGGCGGTTACCGGGCCTGGCAGAGCGGCATCGACACCGTGATCGCCAGCGGCGTGCCCGCGGTGCTGGTCAGCGGCGAGCAGGCCGCCGACGCCGAGCTGACCGGACTGTCGACGCCGGCGGCCGGCATCGCGGTGCAGGCGCACATCTATCTGGCGCACGGCGGCGTCGATAACCTGCGCCAGCTGCACGCCTTCCTATCCGACACCGTGCTGATGACCGGGTTCGGATTCAGCCCGCCGGTCGTGACGCCGACGTGGGGCGAGCTGGCGCGGCCCAATGCCCGGGCTGCCGGGGGCCCGACGATCGCCGTGCTGTACTACCGCGCTCAGCACCTGGCCGGCAACACCGGCTACGTCGAGTCGCTGTGTCAGGCCATCGAGGACGCCGGCGCGCGGCCGGTACCCGTCTACTGCGCGTCGCTGCGCACCGCCGAACCGGCACTGCTGCAACGACTGAGCGACGCCGATGCGATGGTGGTGACCGTCCTGGCCGCCGGCGGACTGAAAGCCGCTACGGCGTCCGCCGGCGGCGATGACGACAGCTGGAACGTCGAACACCTTGCCGCCCTGGATATTCCGATCCTGCAGGGATTGTGCCTGACCAGTCCGCGTGCCCAATGGTGCGAAAGCGACGACGGGCTGAGCCCGCTTGATGTCGCCAGTCAGGTGGCGGTGCCTGAGTTCGACGGTCGCATCATCACGGTTCCGTTCTCCTTCAAAGAGATTGACGAGGACGGGCTGATCTCCTACGTCGCGGACGCCGAGCGATGCGCCCGTGTCGCGGGGCTGGCGGTGCGGCACGCTCAGTTGCGGCACGTCGCCCCGGCCGACAAGCGGGTCGCCCTGGTGTTCTCGGCCTATCCCACCAAGCACGCCCGAATCGGCAACGCGGTCGGGCTGGACACGCCCGCCAGCGCCGTCGCGCTGCTGCAGGCGATGCGCGATCGCGGGTACCGAGTGGGTGAGGTGCCGGGCGTCGAGGCGAACGACGGCGACGCTCTGATACACGCCCTGATCGCGCGGGGCGGCCAAGACCCGGACTGGCTCACCGAGGAGCAATTGGCGGGCAACCCGATCCGGGTGTCCGCCCGGGACTACCGCGCGTGGTTCGCCACCCTGCCGGCGCAATTCACCGACGCCGTCGAGGCGCACTGGGGAACGCCGCCGGGGGAGTTATTCGTCGATCGAAGCAACGATCCCGATGGTGAAATCGTCATCGCCGCAATCCAATCGGACAACCTGGTGCTGATGGTGCAGCCCCCCCGGGGCTTCGGGGAAAATCCGGTCGCCATCTACCATGACCCCGACCTGCCGCCCAGCCACCACTACCTCGCCGCCTACCACTGGCTGGACGCCGGATTCGGGTCGCACGCGGTGGTGCATCTGGGCAAACACGGCAACCTGGAATGGCTGCCCGGCAAGACGCTGGGCATGTCAGCGGCCTGCGGACCCGATGCGGCGCTGGGCAGCCTGCCGCTGATCTACCCGTTCCTCGTCAACGACCCCGGCGAAGGCACCCAGGCCAAGCGGCGCGCGCACGCGGTACTCGTCGACCATCTCATCCCGCCGATGGCGCGGGCCGAAACCTACGGCGACATCGCGCGTTTGGAGCAGCTGCTCGACGAGCACGCCAACGTCGCCGCGCTGGATCCGGGTAAGCTGCCCGCCATCCGCCAGCAGATCTGGACCCTCATCCGGGCCGCGAAGATGGACCACGATCTCGGGCTGGCCGAGCGCCCCGCCGAGGATTCGTTCGACGACATGCTGCTGCACGTCGACGGCTGGCTGTGCGAGATCAAGGATGTCCAGATCCGTGATGGCCTACACATCCTGGGGCAAAAGCCAACGGGGGAGGCCGAACTGGACCTCGTGCTGGCGATCCTGCGCGCCCGCCAGCTGTTCGGCGGCGAGCACGTCCTCCCCGGTTTGCGGCAGGCGTTGGGTCTAGCCGAGGACGGCACCGACGAACGCACGGCGGTCGACCAAGCCGAGGCCGCGGCACGGGAGCTCATCGCCGCACTACAGGGCGCCGGCTGGGATCCCGAGGCGGCCGACAGGCTCACCGACAACACGGAGGTCTCGTCGGTGCTCCGGTTCGCCGCGACCGAAGTGGTGCCCCGACTGGCCGGCACCTCCGCCGAGATCGACCAGGTGCTGCGAGCCCTGGACGGACGGTTCATCCCGGCCGGCCCCTCGGGGTCACCGCTGCGCGGGCTGGTCAACGTGCTGCCCACCGGGCGCAACTTCTACTCCGTCGATCCCAAGGCGGTGCCGTCCCGCCTAGCCTGGGAAGCCGGTGTGGCACTGGCGGATTCGCTGCTCACCCGCTATCGCGACGACCACGGGCGGTGGCCGCAATCGGTGGGGCTGTCGGTGTGGGGCACCTCGGCGATGCGCACCGCCGGCGACGACATCGCCGAAGTCCTGGCGCTGCTGGGCGTCCGGCCGGTGTGGGATGACGCGTCGCGCCGGGTCGTCGACCTCGCCCCGATTCCGCTGGCCGAGCTGGGCCGTCCGCGCATCGACGTGACGGTGCGGATCTCCGGCTTCTTCCGGGACGCCTTCCCGCATGTGGTGACGATGCTCGACGACGCGGTGCGGCTGGTCGCCGGCCTCGACGAGCCCGCCGACGACAACTACGTCCGCGCCCACGCCCAGGCGGACCTGGCTCAGCACGGCGATCAGCGCCGGTCGACCACAAGGATTTTCGGCTCCAAGCCGGGCACCTATGGTGCCGGGCTGCTGCAGCTCATCGACAGCCGCAACTGGCGCGATGACGCCGATCTCGCCGCGGTGTACACCGCCTGGGGCGGGTTTGCCTACGGTCGTGACCTGGACGGACGTGAGGCGGTCGACGACATGAATCGCCAGTACCGGCGTATCGCGGTGGCCGCCAAGAACACCGACACCCGCGAACACGACATCGCCGACTCCGACGACTACTTCCAGTACCACGGCGGCATGGTGGCCACGGTGCGCGCGCTGACCGGCCAGGCACCGGCGGCCTACATCGGCGACAACACCCGGCCCGACGCGATCCGCACCCGGACCCTGTCGGAGGAGACCACCCGCGTGTTCCGGGCCCGGGTGGTCAACCCGCGCTGGATGGCGGCGATGCGCCGGCACGGATACAAGGGCGCGTTCGAGATGGCCGCGACGGTGGACTATCTGTTCGGCTACGACGCGACGGCCGGGGTAATGGCCGACTGGATGTACGAACAGCTCACCGAGCGCTACGTGTTGGACCCGGAGAACCGGAAATTCATGGCGGAGTCCAATCCCTGGGCGCTGCACGGCATGGCCGAACGACTGTTGGAGGCGGCCGGGCGGGGCATGTGGGCGCAGCCGCAACCGGACACCCTCGATGGGCTGCGCCGGGCGCTGTTGGAAACCGAGGGCGATCTGGAAGGCTAGGCTCCCACGCGAGTTCTCCGCACCCACCGAACGTGCGGTTGGCCGCACACTCGGCACCGAACGTGCGGTTGGCCGCACACTCGGCATGGCTGAAACGTCAGATGAAGTCCGACCCGCCGTCCACGTTGACCGTCGCGCCGGTGACATAGCCATTTCGCCGCGATGCCAGGTAAGCAGTGATGGAGGCGACCTCTTCGGGAAGGCCGGCACGGCCGAGGTCGCAGGGCTGGTGAAAATTGTCGTCGATCCACGTCATGACGTCGACCGGATTGGTGGCGTCGAGGCCATCGGCGGCCAGGATGTCTTTGAGCGCCTCGGTGAAGCTGGCGGTCACAATCGTCCCCGGGCACACGCAGTTGACGAGAATGCCGTCCTTGGCAAGGCTTTTCGACAGATTTTTGGTGACGCTGGCCAGCGCCGCCTTCGATGCCGTGTAGGCGACAATCCGGGGGTTCTGGCGCTGAATCGAATGCGCGGACAGCGTCACGATGCGGGCCCAGTCCGCGGAGCGCAGCAGCGGCAACGAGGCGCGAATCGATCGCACCGCCGACATCGTGCCGAGGGCGAACGCCTCGTCCCATTGTGCGTCGTCCATGTCCTCGAAATAGCCGTCGGCCGGCCCAATTGTGTGGACCAGGCTGTTGAGTTGCCCCCAACGATCGGCGACTACGGCGAAACCCTCGGCGATAGATGCGGGATCAGCCATATCCACGCTGATCCCCACGGCATCCGCGGCACCGGCCTCGCGCAGCGACGTCACGGCGGCATCGAGCGCACCTTGGCTCCTGGCCATCACCGCCACCCTGGCTCCTTCGGCAGCAAGGGTTTCGGCGATCGCCAGCCCCATTCCCTTGCTGCCGCCCGTGACCACGGCCGTCGATCCCGCAAGACCCAGATCCATCGTCAGTCCCTTTCGATCACGTCAACACAGCTGGTCGATCACCTCGGCCGCCACGCCTAGCCCGCGCAGGCAGAACCGTTGAATGCTCCGGCGTAGATCGTCGCGATCACCAGCACCCTTCGCCCATTGCTGGTCGATTCCCGCCCACACCACCCCGTGGATGAACTGGGCGTGGGCCACCGGATCGACCTGGTGAAAGACCCCGTCCTGTATGCCGCGTCGAATTGCGTCGCGCAGCGGTGCGAGCATCTCCGCGTATGCGGGCTGAACCACACCGGGGGACGCGAAGATCTGCGATTGAGCCTCCAGTGACAGGCGCCGCAGATCGTTTCCGAGGCGCTCGTCGAATACCAGGTCGAGTCTTCCGTCGATCCACGCCGCGACAGCCTCGACTTCTGTTGCGGCACCGGCCATTCGACGCCTGAGGCGCCGCTTCTCGGTGCGCGCGCTCTCCAAGAAGACCGCGGCGACGAGTTCGTCCTTGGAGCCGAAATGCCGATAGAACGCTCGCGTGCTCAATGCGGCCCGGGTCAGGACCGCGGCGATGCTGAGCCCTTCGACTCCATGCTCGCGCAGCGTTGTCGACGCCGCGGCCAGGATCTGGTGGCGAACCGTCGGGTCAGGACCCAGCTTCTCGCGTCGCCGCGTGCGGGGAGCGCTCACCGAATCACGCCGTCGCGTCGTAGGAGGCCAGATAGTCCGCAAACCGCTCGCGAACGCCTTCGGGGGTCAGGCCGTAGTCGGCCAGGTCGTAGTCATGTGCGCCGCGGGAGCCGGGTCGGTGGTCCGCGGCCCAACGCTCGACGGACGCAAGGGTGCCGTCGGTGAAAGGCAAGCCCAGGGCGTCGTAGCTGGTTTGCAATGTGGCTACCGGATCGGACTGCAGATCGGCAAATGAGACATCGGCGAAACGGTCGTCGCCCACCTTGGCGCGGAAATCCATGGCACGCCGCACGCCTTCGGCCCAGCTGTCGACTTGCTCGGCGCCGAGTTCTTCGTCGTCGGTGCGGTCGCTGCTCCAGCTGCGCACATATCGGATGAGGCTACAGACGGATCCCATCACCTTGGCCGGATCGCGGTGGCTCCAAAGGAATTTCGCATTCGGGTACGCCTCAACCAGCGCGTCGAGGGCGAACATGTGTACGGGAGTCTTGAGGTGCCACAGCACCGGCGGACAATGCCATTGCAACAGCCTGAGCACTCGCCGATGGAAGGCGTAGGTCCCGCGCATATCGCAGTCCATCAGCCACGCGAGATACCCGGGTGCGCGAACGGCACCGTCGAAGTGGAAGGTGCGGAAGCTCATTCCCATGAGGTCTTGGCATTCGGTCGGGGCGGTGGGTTCGGAGTTATACAACGTCTTCATCAACGGGAACATGTCGTCGAGCATCTTCAGACCGGCCTCGGCCTGCGCGATCCGGGGGTCGCTGTGTTGGGTGGCGGCCTCCGGGGGTGGGGCTGGTGCCTGGGATTCCCACATCCGAAGGGACCGGAACTGGGGATCAGCGGCCACCAGTTGGCTCAGGGCGGTGGTACCGGTGCGGGGCAACCCGATGACAAAAACGGGGCCACCGACCACCTGGTCGTCGATCTCGGGGTGTTGCCGGTACGTGTCCTCTACTTTGAGGCGCTGGATCAGGGCGTTGCTGACGGTGGCGTGCTGGATCACCCGGCCGATCTCGCTGAGATCGGCCTCAGTGTTCAGCGCCTCGACGATGCGCTCGAGTCCCTCGCGGTAGTAGGGCGAGCCGAAGTCCTCGAGACCCGTTGCGGCGCGCGCCCCATCTTCCAACTCGTCGGCGTTGAATGTCACTTCCCGAACCTTTCGTGCACGGCCCGGGCACGCGCCGCGAGGGTCGCTTTACGCTCTTCGCTGCTGACTCTTTGCGTATCCGGGGGTAATGCCGCGTCAAGATCGGGGAAGGGCACGAGTCGAGTCGTCGGTGTCGGCGCCGTTTTGGTTCGCACGCAACGAAGGATGATCGGGCCGTTACTGTGGCCGGCGGTGTCGAGCCAATTCGCAACGCCGGGATCGCGTTCACACAGCACCACGCGCACCAAACCATCGGAATCCACCACGGCCTGATGGGCATTCAGGCTCGACTGGTGGCGGCCGTAGTGAATCGTCTCCCACCACGGATTGCCGATGGAAAAGCTCCAGTAAATGCCCTCTGGCGGTTCCACTTCCACGATGAGCGCCTCGTCTGGCTGCAGCTCCCAGCGGCCGATCACCGGCCTGTTCTCGGCCGCCGCCCCCATATCGGAGCGGTCGATGGGGGGCAGGAAACCGTTGGGCGGTGCGGCGGCACCGAATTGCAGAAAGAACGTCAGGTTGTCGCGAACGAAGTCGCCGAGGGCGGCCAGCTGCCTCGAGACCGCGACGTCCGCTTCGACAGGGGGGATTCTGGCCGCCATTGCGTCACCGAGCCGCTCGATGCGCAGCGACGATGCCACCTCGACATCCCAGTCGTAGAAAAAGTGCCGCACGGTCAACGTGGGATGCTGACCGTCGATGCGCATCCAATTGCCCGCTCGCCCCGTCGGTTCGGAGGCTGACAGCACTACCTCGAAGTTTCCGTGGGCATCCGTGTCGAGTTCGTCGACGAGCTCGTTCGCCGTCGCCGCGATGCCGTTCATCGTCTGCAGTCCGACGTAGCGGGCGGTGCCGCGATTGCCGAACAGTCGATAGCTCTCCCCGCCGCGAAGCACGGCGCGGGTGTAAAGGCAGTCCGGGCACTCCATTCCCCAGCTCACGATGTCATCCGTACTGGTGCGTTGAACGCGCAACATCGGATGCGGATCGAACCGCAACACTTCGTCTATGCCTGCGGCGAGCAGTACCAACAGATGCCTGATCCCGGCGGCGAGGTCGACCCGATTGTGATTCGCCGGGTCGGATTCGACAATCTGCGCAGCCTCACGCAGTCGAATGAGGAGATGCGACCACGCTTGATCCAGATCGGCGCCATCGGAGTCTGCCGACAACGCCGCCTCGGCGATGGAGAACGGCAGCCACGCCAGCGGCTTGTTGGGATCGCTCACGATTGCCTGCTTCTGTCGGTGCCAACCCTTAAATGAAAATCACGTTTTCGTTTAAGTTCTCATGACTATCGCAGCGCAGCCGTGAGAATGTCAACGTTGAGTCCGGACGGCGGTAGGTTGACACCGTGACACCGACCTTCGCCGATCTCGCCAAGGCGCAATACATCCTGCTGACCACCTTCACCAAGGACGGCAAGCCCAAGCCGACGCCGATCTGGGCGGCCTTGGAAAAAGACCGACTCCTGGTCATCACCCAGGAAAAGTCGTGGAAGGTCAAGCGAATCCGCAACACACCCCGCGTCACGCTGGCCACCTGCACGATGAGCGGCCGCCCGACCAGTGAGGCCGTCGAGGGGACCGCCGTCATCCTCGACAAGTCGCAAACGGGCGCGGTCTACGACGCGATCGGCAAGCGTTACGGCATCGTGGGCAAGGTGTTCAACCTCTTCAGCAAGCTGCGCGGTGGCATGGAACACAACGTGGGGCTCGAGCTGAAAGTGGTTTGACCGCTACGCCTTTGCCCCCGTTGCCAGGTGTTCGCCAAAGAACGCGAACACGCGGCGCCAGGCGTCCTCGGTGGCGGCCTCGTCGTAGCCGAAACCGGTGATCCGAAGCAGGCCCTGCACGGGCAGCTCGTTGGCGAAGCTGTGACCGGCGTCGGGATAGACCTTCACATCGGCGGTGATGTTCTTCTTGGCGATGGTTTCGCGCAGCTTCTCGGGCGCGCCCCGTCCCAGTGGGTCACGGCCGCCGAGGCTGGCCACAATCGGGCACGCCCCGTCGAGCGTCTTGTCGAGGTTGCGGGGCAGGGGAGTGCTGTAGAACGGCGCGGAGGCTCCGAAACCCTTGGGCGACATCACAAGTGCGAACTGACCGCCCATGCAGAAGCCCGCGACACCCACCTGGCCGGAACACTCCGGCATGGCTTTGAGGTGATCGCGCGCGGCCAGGATGTCGTCGATCGCGCGGCCGCGCTGCGTCTGCAGTTCCTTCATCACCCGGGTGATGCAGCGGATGCGGCCCCCGCGGGCGTACAGATTCGGGGTGACCGCCAGATAGCCCGCCCGGGCGATGCGGTCGTTGGTCGACTGCTTGTCCCGGCCGTAGCCGAACGCATCGTGGATCACCACCACTCCCGGCCATGGGCCTGATCCTGCGGGAGTGCTCAGTAACGCATCGATCGGTCCGCCGGGGGTGTCGATCTGAATCGTCGTCATAGCGTCATCTAACTGCAATCGCGGGGGATCGCACCACGGGAACTCGGGCGCGGTCCGCGGACGTTGACCGGGCATGGTGTCGCGGCTGTTGCTGGTCTATGCCGTCGTCGAACTCGCGGTGATCTTCGCGTTGGTGTCGACGATCGGATGGGGGTGGACCCTGCTGGTGCTGTTGGTGACGTTCGTGCTCGGGTGGGGCATCGTGGCCCCGATGGCGGGTTCGCACCTCATCCGCCGGGTGGGCCAATTGCGCTCCGGGTTGACCCAACCACGCCACGCGGCCGGCGATAGCGCGCTGGTCAGTTTGGCCGCGCTTCTCGTTCTCATTCCCGGGCTGGTGAGCACGGCGTTCGGCTCGTTGCTGCTCATCCCGCCGATACGGTCGGCCGTCGGTCCCGGATTGGGCTCGCTGGCGGTGCGCACGCTGCAGCGCCGAATGCCAGGGATCGGCAACGCGACCGCTCACCGCACCGACTCCCATCCGACGTCCTATCCGACCGGGCCTTACCCGGGTGATGGACGCGGCCGCGGCGACTACATCGACGGCGAGGTCATCGATGTCCAAGACGTCGAGCCACCCGTTCGGACCCCACGCTTCGACGGGCGCTGAGCCGCCGCGCGGGCCGCGCAGTACGCACGCGCTGATCGTTATCGCCATCCGAACAGTTACACGTAGCTTTGGCGTGTGACCGATAGTCCCGCCCCTCCTCAGGCCGCTTCACGGCCTGCATCGTCGCGGGACGTGACCGATAGTCCCGCCCCCGTGACCCTGCTGGTCAACGGCCGGGTGCACAGCCCCGCCCAACCCGACGCGACCGCGATGGCGGTCCGCGGCGGCGTCATCGCGTGGCTGGGCAGCGACGATGCCGGCCGCAGCATGT
>NZ_JAICZA010000205.1 GCF_025933915.1 Mycobacterium sp. | reverse complement strand
TCCCCGGTCTCGACCCGGGCCGCTGACCGGATCACCGGTCGAGAAGAGATGTCCGCCGTCACCGGCGCCGAGCTTCGCCGCCGTACCGGACGGCTGGAACGCGCCAAGGAGCGCCGCGCGGTCGGCACCGTCCAGGCGACCGATGAGAAACTCGCCCGCGGGCGATCGCTGGTCCGCACTAGCGCGGCCGTGTCGGTGACGGTCTCGCGGACCTGGCCGACCGCCGAGCTCGGCCGGCGACTGGACGCCTCGGTGCGACTTGCCGGCTACGTGCCCCAACGACTCGACGGCGCCCAGGACGCCGGGTTCGCCGCCGCCACCATCCCGCTGGGATGCGCCGGAACCCGACACCGACGGTGAGCCGCCGCCCGGTCCGGTAGCGCCGTTGTCCGTGACTGGGCCGAGACGGTGCCTACGGGGGTGTGCGGACACACGATGCGCGGCTCTTCACCCAGTTCGTCGGCCCCCGGGGGCGTCGCCAACCCGGCAACGGGTGGTCACCGGCGCTGCCGCCGCTGTCGGTGTGGCGAATGACCTCGGAGCAGACACCGGTGATGTGGCCGTTGATCGCCGGTCACGGCCTCCCCCCGACCGGCGCACAGATGGGTGTCGATTTGTTGTCCGGTGGGACGTTCTACTGCGACCCGTTGGGGTGGGTCAAGCACGACGGGATCTCGGTGACGAACCCGAACCTGTTCGTGTTCGGGAAACCGGGCCGGGGAAAGTCCGGGACGGTCAAGGTGTTCTGCCTGAGGATGATCGACTTCGGGTATCGGGTGCTGATCCTGGGCGACACCAAGGACGAGTACGAGGCGCTGTGCCGGGCCCTGGGGGTCGAGCCGTTCGTCATCGGTCACGGCCTCCCCGCCCGGGTGAACCCACTCGACATCGGTCCGCTCGGGGTGGGCTGGGACCGGCTCGATGCGGCGGAGGCGTCGCGCCGCTCCGCGATCGTGTTCAACCGGTGGCTGATGTTGATCCGCGGCCTGGTCGGATCCCAGAAGGTCGGTGCGGAGGCGGTCCCGTTCGGTCCCTCGGACGAGACCGCGGTCTCGGCTGCGTTGCGGGCGTTGACCGGCCACTCCACCGCCGCAACGGTGTTGCGGGAGGTGACGATCCCGGACCTGTGGCATGCCCTCGACGTCCCCGGCGACCAGCTGGTGACCGAGTGCCGGTACGGATCGGTGCGGGACTTCTACGACGGCACCCGCACCCTGCGCGACGCCCTAGGGGCGCTTGTGAAGGGGCACCTGGCCGGACTGTTCGACACCGCCACCACCATCAGCCCCGACTGGCAGGCACCCATCCAGTCGCTGTCGCTATCCCGGTTGGACAAGTCCGGAGACGAAGCCGTCGGCATCGCGTTGCTGTGCCTGAACTCGTGGGGACAGGGGATCCGCGAGATCACCGACCCGGGCGACGTACGCATCGTGGTCCGCGACGAGACCTGGAAGCAGATGCGGCTCGGTCTCGAACCGGTCAAGACCCTGGACTCCAACCTCCGGCTGTCCCGGCACGCCGGCGACGTCCAGGTCGTCGTCTACCACAAGCCGTCCGACCCGCTCTCGGCCGGCGCCGCCGACTCCCAGGCCGTCGCGATCGCCAAGGACCTGCTGCACCTGGCCGACATCCGGGTCCTGCACGGGCAGGACAAGGCGGTCGGCGACGAGCTCGCCGACCTCCTCGGGTTGAACCCGATCGCCACCTCCCTGGTGACCGGCTGGGCGATGGGCGGCAAGGGCCGGGCGTTGTGGACGGTGGGGGAAAGGAACTTCAAGGTCGAGACCCGGATGACCCCCCTCGAGACCGACCTCGCCAACACCAACCAAGCCCTCAGCACTGCCTGAGCCGATGGCTGGGAAGGGGCACGGGCTCGGGGTCTTCATCGCGGTCGCCGCCGCCCTGGTCGTCTCGGTGCCGCTGCTGGTCGTCGGCTCCCTGGGGGCGCCGCCGACCAGCACCAGCTGCGTGCCCGGGCCCACCTCCAACGGTCAGGTCGCGGCGATCCCGGGCTCCTCGCGGGCAGACGGGTTGGATGCCGCCCAGGTCGGGCACGCCGCGACGATCATCGCGGTCGGCAGAGCCGCCGATGTCCCGGACCGGGGGATCGTGGTCGCGTTGGCCACCGCGTTGCAGGAGTCGCGGCTGCGGGTCTACGCCAACGACGGCACCGGCGCGCTCGCGGCCGACCAGATCGGGATAGCGGCCTCACTGAGGCTGCCCCACGACGCGGTCGGACGTGATCACGGCAGCCTCGGCCTCTTCCAACAGCAGTGGCCGTGGTGGGGACCGATGCGCACGCTGATGGACCCCGCCTCCTCTGCGCGGCTGTTCTACACCGCGTTGCGCCGAGTGCCGTCCTGGCAGCAGCTACCGCTCGCGGTGGCCGCGCAGTCCGTGCAGAACTCGGCGTACCCGTCGGCCTACGCCGATGACGAACCCCTGGCACGCCACCTGCTGACCCAGCTCAACAGCGGCGTCAACAGCGGCGTCAACAGCGTCGTGATCAGCGGGGCCGACATGGGCGCCGACACCGGGGCCGACTGCGGGGCACCCACGGGTGGGGGAGTGGTCCGGTTCCCGCTGCCGACTGGGTCCGGGTACGTCGACCAGCACAACTTCGCCGCCACCGGGTCCTCGTGGGCACACCGACACACCGGCACCGACCTGTCGGTGGCCTGCGGTACCCCCGTGCACGCCGTGCACGCCGGCACGGTCCAGATCGTCACCGACCAAGCCTGGGCCGGACCCTGGCTGGTCAAGATCGCCGTCGCGCCCGGCCGGTTGACCACCTGGTACGCCCACATGCAGGCCGTCACCGTATCGGACGGCGACCACGTCGAGGCCGGCGCCACCATCGGCAGAGTCGGCGAGCAGGGCAACGCACACGGCTGTCACCTGCACCTCGAAGTGCACCCCCACGGCGGATCGATCTACCAGGACCCCATCGACCCCAGCAGATGGCTCGCCGACCACGTCGGCCGAACCCTCGACGGAGCCATCAGCGGGATCGTCGGCGGGTCCAGCCTGGGCCGGATCGCGTCATTCAACGTGCTCGGCGACAGCCACACCCGACCCGACGGGGAACACCCCCAGATGGCGTCCGGGCGTCAGCGGATCCGGTGGGCGCTCCGGTTGCTGGAACACCATCGGATCAACCTGGTCGGACTCCAAGAGCTGCAGACGGTGCAGGCCCAGGGATTCCGCCAGATGGTCGGATCCCGGTGGGGCCTGTGGCACGCCCCCCACGACACCCAGGACGCCGTGGCATGGCGCACCGACACCTGGCAGGCAGTCGAGCGGCGGCTCACCCCGATCCCGTACTTCGGCGGCCGGATCCGCGCGATGCCGGTGGTCCTGCTCCGCCACCGGGCCACCGGCCGGCAGGTGTGGGTGATCAGCGTGCACAACCCCGCCGACACCCACTTCTCCGGCCACAACCAGTCCCACCGCCGGGAGGCGATCCGGCGAGAGATCGCACTGGCGCATGCTCTCCTGTCCACCACCGGGGCGCCCGTCATCCTGATCGGGGACCTCAACGAGAAAACGAGTACGTTCTGTCGGCTCACCGCCAACGGCGACCTGCACGCAGCAGCAGGCGGCTCACACGCCGCCGGCACCTGCCGACCACCCCGGTACGGCGGGATCGACTGGATCTTCGGCAGCCCCATCGTGGGGTGGGCCGACTGGACCGTCGACCGCAGCGCCGCAGTACGGCGCACCACCGACCATCCCCTGGTCTTCGCCACCCTCACCTCCCTCGGCTGAATGCGTGTCCACGACCGAGGCCCCCGGGCGCCTATCAAAGAATAGGCCCGTTCCGGAGGTGAGCCATGAGAGTCCAGCAGTCCCGCACCGACGTACTCCCGTTGACTTGGGAGATCCCGACCACGATCGCCGCGAGCTGGATGTTCCTCGCCCTCCTCGCACTCCCCGCCGGACAGGCCGCCGCCGCCTGGATGGGCGGGGACGGGTTCGCGTGGCCGTCCCATCGACTGGTCGAGGCGACCCTGGACGTGGCCCGGGGCCACCCCGACGCCCACCCGCTCATGACGTACTCGATCATCGCCGTCGCCGAGATAGCCCTCGCGCTAGGAGCGGTGCTGGTGTGCTGGTGGTGGTGGCGGGCGCACGGGCCGGGCGCCCAGTACGGGCTGGCCAGCCGCCACGAGGTCGCGGCGACGCTCGGCCCCGCCAACCTGCACCGCCGCCTGCCGATCATCAGACCCGACCTGACCACCCCAGGCACCGACCAGGAGCAGCAGTCATGAAGACCAGCGACCGGACCGCCGCGGGGTGGCGGCTGGGTCGTTCCAGCGTGCCGCGCGGGGTGGAGCTGTGGGTGCCCTATGACCGCACCACCGGGGTCTACGGCCCACAGGGGTCGGGCAAGACACTCGACCTGCTCACCCCGGCCCTGCTCGCCACCCCCGGCGCGGCCCTGGTCACCCTCACCAAACCCGACGACCTGCTGCTCACCATCACCGACCGCAGCAGCCGTGGACGGCCGGTCGCGGTCCTCGACCCGTTCGACCTGGTCCCGGGCACCCCGCAGCTGGTGTGGGACCCCGTCGCCGGATGCGCGGACTCGATGACCGCCGAGCGGCGCGCCAAGGCGTTCACCGCCGGCACCGTCCGCGGGGCCGTCACCCGCGGGTCCGGGGACGAGGCCGCCCGTTTCTACGCCGCCGAGGCCGCCAAGGTGCTGCAGGCCTACTTCCACGCCGCCGCCCTCGCTGGCGGCACCCTCGCGGACGTGCTCGGGTGGATCGCCGACCCGGTCAACGCCACCCACCCCGAAGAGGTCCTACGCACCCATCCCAGGGCTGCACCGTTCTGGGACGGACTGCTCCGCGGCGCACTACACGGGGACGACCGGACCGCCGGCAACACCATCACCACCGTCCAGCAGGCGATGGCGTTGTTCTTCCAGGAATCGATCCGACGCCGATGCACCCCCGGGACCGGGCGAGCCGCGACCGACCTGCGCGACCTGATTAGCCGCGGCGGCACCGTGTACCTGCTCGGCCGAGAAGACCCCTACGCCTCCGCGTCACCGCTGCTGACCGCGATCGCCGAGCACGTCCTGGACACCGCCCTCGCGATGGCGCACACGTCGCCGTACGGGCGGCTGTGCCCCAGCTTCCTCGCCTGCCTCGACGAGCTCCCCTCCACCACCCCGCTACCGACGCTGCGGACCCGGATGGCCAACGAACGCGCCCTCGGGCTGTCGTTCCTGTACGCCGCGCAGACCTGGCGACAGCTCGTCGTCTGCTACGGCGAGGACGAGGCCCGCGCCCTGTTCGCGCTGACCAACAACATCGTCGTGTTCGGCGGCGGGAAGGACGTCGCGTTCTACAAAGAGATCTCCGACCTCATCGGCACCACCCGCATCGCCCGGTGGAGCTTCAACCGCAGCCGCGGCACCTGGGGCACCAGCGTGTACGGCGACGACGTCCCCGTCCTGCGCCCCGAAGAGATCCGGCAACTCCCCGACCGACACGCCCTCGTCGTCGCCGAGAACCTCCGCCCCCTCATCGCCCGGCTCACCAGATGCATCACCGGACCCCACGGCCGCCAACTGCTCACCGCCCAAGCAGCCGCACGCCACCCCGTGGGGCACAGATGAACCAGGACGGGCCACCGATCACGGCGTCGTTCCCGCAGCCGTCCCCGCTGCTCATCGGCCTCCTCGACGACCTGCGGCTCGCCGCCGAACGCCCCCCCGAAACCCGAGAAGAACTGCGGTGGCTCGCCGACCTGCCCCGCCCCTGGGACCCACCCACCTGCCCCGCCACCCTCCAACAGCAACTCTGGCGCTGGCTCGACGACGTCGCCGCCTGGATCAACGAGGAACACACCTGGCGAGTCGACCGGCTCATCCCGATCTGCTGGATCCAACACCCCCACATCGCCCACGAGATCGCCACCCTCGCCTGCCAACGACACAACGCCACCTACGCCGTCACCCCCGACGCCCTCGAGGACTGGCACCGCTACGCCCTCCCAGCGTTCCTCGACCGGATCACCCAACGCATCGGCGCCACTGGATGCCCACCCGACAAACACCAGTCCTGCCCGGGAGCCGCCCGGCACGCTCGTCACCGAGATCGGCTTGGATCAGTCGCGAAAGGTCACCCGGACTAACCCCGACCACGCGAATGAGCAGCCCAGGGCACGCTTCACAGACGGTCGAACAGCGGGCCACGCCGCGTCATTGGCGGTGAAATGACCAGCCTATGGGGACGAAGTCAAGGGGCTTGGTTTTGTTGATTTGTGCAAGGGGAAGTCGGCTCGCCGGGTTCGCCGGCGGGCTGGTTTGGTGTTGCGGGGTGTGCTGTTGGCGTGTGGGCGGGGCCTCGCGCCCGTCTCCTGCCCTACGTAGCGTGCAAGCGGGTTGTTTCCCGACAGCCTTCATCCGGGCTTTGGTGGAGACGGGCGGGGCTGCCCATGGTCATTCGCGGGATGTGATCCCGACGCAGCGGCGGGCTCGC
>NZ_JAICZA010000183.1 GCF_025933915.1 Mycobacterium sp. | reverse complement strand
GTTGCGCATCGGCGGCGAACGGGTGAATGAGCGAGCGCCCAAAGACCGCGATATCGCGATGGTGTTCCAGTCCTACGCGCTGTACCCGCACATGACCGTGCGCCAAAACATCGCGTTTCCATTGACGCTGGCGAAGATGAAAAAGTCCGAGATCGAGCAGAAGGTCTCCGAGACCGCCAAAACCCTTGATCTAACCGATTTCCTGGACCGCAAGCCATCGCAATTGTCCGGTGGGCAGCGCCAGCGGGTGGCGATGGGTCGCGCGATCGTTCGTCATCCCAAGGCATTTTTGATGGACGAGCCGTTATCCAACCTGGACGCCAAACTGCGTGTCCAGATGCGCGGCGAGATCGCCAGGCTGCAGAAGAGGCTGGGCACGACGACCGTCTACGTCACCCACGACCAGACCGAGGCCATGACCCTGGGTGACCGCGTGGCGGTGATGCATTCCGGCGTTGCACAGCAGATCGGCACACCTGACGAGCTTTACGAACATCCGGCCAACTTGTTCGTCGCGGGATTCATCGGTTCGCCGGCGATGAATTTCTTTCCCGCCACGTTGACGCCCGTCGGTCTGACGCTGCCGTTCGGGGAGGTGATGCTGAAACCGGAAACCCGAGACCTGATCGCCCAGCATCCCACCCCCGACAACGTCATCGTCGGTGTGCGACCCGAGCATCTGTCCGACGCCGCGTTGATCGACGGTTATCAGCGCATCACCGCGCTGACCTTCGAGGTGAAAGTCGACTTGGTCGAATCGCTAGGCGCTGACAAGTATGTGTACTTCTCCACCCCGGCGTGGGCCGCGCACTCGGCCCAACTGGACGAACTGCTCGCCGAGGGTGACGCACACGAAAGTCAGTTCGTGGCAAGGGGTCCCGCCGAATCCAAAGCGGTCATCGGGCAGTCGATCGAATTGGCGTTCGACACCACAAAGCTGGCGGTCTTCGACGCCGGCTCGGGGACCAACCTGACCATCGCGCCGTCGGGCTCGCGATGACACAGCCCTTGGAGCAGGTGCGTGCACATGTGCGCGCTCACTTTGGCGACGTCGAGCCCGATTCGGCGAGCGTGACGTTCCTGGGCACCGAGACCATCGACGTGCTGCGATTCCGCGGGCCAAACGGGTTGGTGCATTACGTTTCGTTGGGCTGCTCGCGCCACCCGATGGCCGAACCGACCCTGGACATCGCCGACCCGGTGCGCGGCCCGCGCGCCGAAATCGTCCTACAATTACGCGGTTCCGGCCCGATCACCGGAGTCGCCCGCAGTCTCGCGATCCTGGCGGCGACTCCGTCCGTCGAGGGTGCCGTGCTGAGTGCCGACGCGCTGGTCGACCTCGGCGCGCCGCTATGGGAATCACCGTCAATTCGGGTGCCATTCACCGCCGTGCTGTTGGGCGCCAGCGAAATCCGGGATCTGCCATTGGAGCCGCCCCGCGACCCGGTGCGATTCTTGTCGGCGACTCCGATCACCGCGACCGAAGCGGCGTGGGTGCGGCTGAAAGGTGCCGAGGCGATGCGGCAAGCGTGGGATAACGACGGCGTCGATGTGCTGAACCCGAATCGCCCTGCCGCACAGCCCAGCTGATGCTCGGCAGGGAACGTTACAGCCAGTTGCGGTTGCGGAATTGGAAATACAGGACCAGGCAGACGACGACCATGCCGGCCATGATCCCCGGGTAGCCCCACGTCCAGTTCAGCTCGGGCATGAAATGGAAATTCATCCCGTAGATGGCGGCGACCATCGTGGGGACCGCCAAGATGCCGGCCCAGGCCGCCATCTTGCGCATGTCGTTGTTCTGCTGCATCCCGACCCGGGCCAATGCCGCCTGGATCAACGAGTTGAGAGTGTCGTCGTAGCTGGCGATCTGGTCCGCCGCCTCGGAGTGGTGGTCGGCGACGTCGCGCAGATAGCGCCGCAATTCCTTGGAGATCACGTCTTTGTTGTCCATCTGGATCCGGTGGAACGCGGCCGACAGCGGGTTGACGCACCGGCGCAGCTCCACGACTTCGCGCTTGAGCAGATAGATCGGCTCGACGTCGATCTTGCTGCCCGGAGCGAACGCCAGACCCTCGATGCTGTCGATGTCCGACAACATCAAACTGCTCACCTCGAGGTAGTGGTCCACCACATGGTCGGCGATCGCGTGCATCACCGCGTAGGGGCCCAGCCGCATCTGCTGGGGGTCGCCGTCCATCCGCTTGCGCACGTCGGACAGCCCGCCGTGTTCACCGTGGCGGACCGTGACCACGAAATCGCGGCCGACGAAGACCATGATCTCGCCGGTCTCGACGATCTCGCGGGCCAGCACCACCGATTCGTGGCGGACGTAGTTGACGGTCTTGAGGACAAGGAACAGTGTGTCGTCGTACCGCTCCACCTTGGGCCGCTGATGGGCACACACCGCGTCTTCCACGGCCAGCGGATGCAGCCCGAAAACGTCGGCTACTTCCTGCATCTGGGCCTGGTTGGGTTCGCGCAGGCCCACCCAGACGAATCCTTCGTGCCCCAGCGCTTCGATCTCGCGCACCTTGTCCAGGGAGGCGGCGTAACCGATCTTTCCGGGCAAGCGGTGTCCGTCGGCGTAGACGGCGCAGTCAACCAGCGTTTCCTTGGGTTGAGGTTGCGGGTCCGGTTCCTGCGCAAGCGGCCGAAGCGCCTCGGGCAGTGCGTCGAATCCTTGGAACACATCCACCTCCCACGCAATGCAGGTCCGACCAGGCGGTGCTCCATGCTACGCGTCCCGGCTGTTCAAAGCCTGACGATCAGGTGTCGCAGAAAGCCCTGGTAGCGGACCGGAGGTTGTCGGCCGGTGCGGGTGCGCTAGTTTCGAGCCGAAACCCGAATCTGCACGAACATCTCCACAAGGAGCACATCGACGTGAGCGCAAGTCCTCTCAGGGTCGCCGTCACCGGCGCCGCCGGCCAGATCGGCTACAGCCTGTTGTTCCGCCTGGCGAGTGGCTCGTTGCTGGGCCCCGACCGCCCGATCGAGTTGCGCCTCCTTGAGATCGAGCCCGCGCTCAAGGCGCTCGAGGGCGTCGTGATGGAGCTCGACGACTGCGCCTTCCCGCTGCTGTCCGGCGTCGAGATCGGCGCGGACGCGAACAAGATCTTCGACGGCGTGAACTTGGCCCTGCTCGTCGGCGCGCGGCCGCGCGGCCCGGGCATGGAGCGCAGCGACCTGCTGGAGGCCAACGGCGCGATCTTCACCGCCCAGGGCAAGGCGCTCAACGCGGTCGCCGCCGACGACGTCCGCATCGGCGTGACCGGCAACCCGGCCAACACCAACGCGCTGATCGCGCTGAGCAACGCCCCCGACATCCCCAAGGAGCGGTTCTCGGCGCTGACCCGCCTGGACCACAACCGGGCGATCTCCCAGCTGGCCAAGAAGACCGGTGCCGCGGTCACCGACATCAAGAAGGTGACGATCTGGGGCAACCACTCCGCGACCCAGTACCCCGACATCTTCCACGCCGAGGTCGGCGGCAAGAACGCCGCCGAGGTCGTCAACGACCAAAACTGGATCGAGAACGACTTCATCCCGACGGTCGCCAAGCGCGGCGCGGCGATCATCGACGCGCGCGGCGCGTCCTCGGCCGCGTCGGCCGCCTCGGCGACCGTCGACGCCGCCCGCTCCTGGCTGCTGGGCAGCCCGGAGGGTGACTGGGTGTCCATGGCGGTCTTCTCCGATGGCTCCTACGGCGTGCCCGAGGGCATCGTGTCGTCGTTCCCAGTGACCACGAAGGACGGCGACTGGTCGATCGTGCAGGGACTGGAGATCGACGAGTTCTCCCGCGGCCGCATCGACAAGACCACTGCCGAGCTGGTGGACGAGCGCACCGCTGTCACCGAGCTCAAGCTGATCTAGCGCGGCGGTCGCCGGGCGTAGCGGGTCGCCGCCATCGGCGGGCGCGGCGTTCGGCCCGGTGAGATCCACGTCACCAATTAGGCCTACTAATGGGTAGTCAGTACCCTGAAGCCCGTGTCCGAATTGCTTGAATCGATACAGACGCAGGCCAAGCATGATGCGATCACCGACGCCGAGATCTTCGAGGCACACGTAGGCGGCAAGCTTTCGGTAAGCCTGACCTCCCCGCTGGACACCCAGCGCGCTTTGTCGATCGCCTATACCCCCGGCGTGGCACAGGTCAGCCGTGCGATCGCCGCTGACCACGCTCAGGCGGCCCGCTACACCTGGGCGAACCGGCTGGTTGCCGTGGTCAGCGACGGCAGCGCGGTGCTCGGCCTGGGCGACCTCGGGCCCGCCGCGTCGCTGCCGGTCATGGAGGGCAAGTGCGCCCTGTTCCAGGCGTATGGAGGGCTGAACGCCATCCCGATCGTGTTGGACACCAAGGATCCCGACGAGATCGTGGAGACCCTGGTGCGCCTGCGCCCGACGTTCGGCGCGGTCAACCTCGAGGACATCTCGGCGCCGCGCTGCTTCGAGATCGAACGTCGAGCCATCGAGGCGCTGGATTGCCCGGTGATGCACGACGACCAGCACGGCACCGCCATCGTGGTGCTGGCCGCACTCATGGGTGCGAGCAAGCTACTCGGCCGGGACATGAGCTCGCTGAAGGTGGTGGTTTCCGGAGCCGGTGCCGCCGGCGTGGCATGCACCAATCTTCTTATGGTGATGGGTGTTTCCGATATCACAGTGCTCGACTCGCGTGGAATTCTGCACACCGCCCGAGACGACATGAACGACGTCAAGGTGGCTCTGGCACGGCGGACCAATCCCGCCGGACTGACCGGCAGCGCGGCGGAAGCGATCCGGGGCGCCGACGTGTTCCTCGGTCTGTCGGGCGGCGTGGTCCCCGAAGAGATGATCGCCACGATGGCGCCCAACGGGATCGTGTTCGCACTGTCCAACCCCGATCCGGAGATCCATCCGCAGATCGCGGCCAAGTACGCCTCGGTTGTGGCCACCGGCCGCAGCGATT
Organism: Mycobacterium sp.; assembly: GCF_025933915.1. Lineage (GTDB taxonomy): Bacteria > Actinomycetota > Actinomycetes > Mycobacteriales > Mycobacteriaceae > Mycobacterium. Next base: position 3,062 of record NZ_JAICZA010000183.1, on the reverse strand, counting down.
TCCCGAACCAGATCAACAACGTGCTGGCATTCCCAGGGGTGTTCCGCGGTGCGCTGGAAGCCGGCGCCCGCCGGATAACCGAGAAGATGATGGTCGCCGCGGCTGAGGCGATCTTCTCCGTCGTCAGCGACGACCTTGCGCCCGACCGGATCGTTCCCAGCCCGCTGGACCTGCGCGTCGGGGAAGCGGTCGCCGCGGCCGTGGCGATCGCGTCCGACACTTCCCTCTTCGAGGGGTGAGAATCGGCAGGCTGGCGGCACCGCTGCTCGCCGTCGTACTCGCCGTGGCCGGTTGCGCGACCGACACCGGGGGCGATCGTCGTGCCCGCGCGGAAGTGGTGGTCGCGTCCCGGCCTGACGCCGATTCGAGCCTGCTGGCCGGCGTCTACGTTGCCGCCTTGCGGTCCTACGGTTTTGGCGCGCGCTTCCAGACGACCACCGACCCGAAGGCCCAATTGGATTCGGGTGCAGTCACCGTCGTTCCCGCCTTCACCGGCCGTGTGTTGCAGGCCCTGCAACCCGGAGCAACCGCGATGTCCGACAAGGACGTCTACCGCGCGATGATCGCCGCGCTACCCGAGGGCATTGCGGCGGGCGACTACACGACGGCCGCCGAGGACAAACCCGTGCTGCTGGTGAGTCGAGCCACTGCCCAGGCGTGGGGCGGCAGCGATGTCAGCGCGGACTTGAGCACACTGCCGCAACATTGCGACGGCCTCGTCGTCGGGACCGTCACGGGGCGCCGGCCGCCATCGGAGGTCGGCCCCTGCCGGCTTCCCGCTCCACGCGAATTCCCCAATGGCACAGCGATGTTCGCAGCGGTTGAGGCCGGACAGCTGACCGCGGGGTGGACGACCACCGCCGACCCCGGCGCCCCCGCCGATCTCGTCGCGCTGGCCGACGGCAAGCCAGCATTGATTCGGGCCGAGAACGTGGTGCCGCTTTATCGCCGCAACGCGCTCAGCGATCGGCAACTGTTGGCGATCAACGAAGTGGCGGGCGTGCTGGACACCGCGGCGCTGGTCGACATGCGTCGGCAAGTGGCGGCCGGTGCCGACCCGCAGGCTGCGGCGGCGGGCTGGCTCGGCGAACACCCACTCGGGCGCTGAAGGGCGGGGTCGCGTCTGGAGTCGTGGCCCCGGCTGTCTTCGCGCGTATCCACGCGCTCATCGACCGGGTCAGCGCTTGGGCATCAGGCGGTGCACGAACTGCTGAAGCCGGCCCAGCACGGGGCCGCGCACCAATCGCTCATAGTTCGGACCGCCGACCCGGACCAGCAGGTCCATCGCCTTGACGTCCGGCCCGACCAGCACCCGGGCCTTGTGCTTGCGCACCCCTTCGAGGATGAGCTGAGCCGCGCGCTCCGGGGTGGTCTTCGCCTGCTGTTCCTCGAACAGTGTGGCCAGCTCGGCGTGGTCGAGCCCCTCGACGCCGGTGGCGTTGCGGGCGAACGCGGTTTTGATGCCGCCCGGATGCACCGTCGTCACCCGCACCGGGTGGCCGGCCCGCGCCATCTCCTGGTGCAGGGCCTCGGTGAATCCCCGGACGGCGAACTTCGCCGAGACGTATGCCGCCTGCCCGGGCGCCGAAAACAGGCCGAGCGCGCTCGAGATGTTGATGACGTGTCCGTCGCCGGAGGCGATCAGGTGCGGAAGGAACGCCTTGGTGCCGTTGACGACTCCCCAGAAGTCGACGTCCATCACGCGTTCGATGTCCTTGAACCGGCTGTCCTCGATGGATCCGATGAACGTGATGCCGGCGTTGTTGTAGATCTGGTTGACCGCACCGAAATGTTCGTTGATCGCGTCGGCGTAGGCCAGGAAGGCGTTGCGCTCGGTCACGTCGAGCTGGTCGGATTTGACCGGCGCGCCGATCGCCGTCAGTTGCGCGGCGGTCTGCGCCAGTCCCGCGGTGTCGACGTCGCTGATCGCCACCTTGGCGCCGGCGCGGCCCAGCTGAACCGCCAGCGCCTGGCCGATGCCCGAACCCGCTCCGGTGACCACGGCGACCTTGCCGGCGAACCCATCCATGCAACACTCCCTCGTGGAGGTTTGACCGCGTTGACGCTAATCGTTACCAGCGGTGGTGGCCAAAGCAGGGCGAAATGGTGAATCGGCGATCGCCGACGCCGCGCGCGACCCGGAGGAGTGGCGCCTGAGCTGGGCAGGAGCGAGCACCCGGCGAACTGAGAGATCGATCACTGCTTGGGCAGCAACCGGCCCATGACGGGCCCGAACAGCCGCTGATAACCCGAACCCGTCAGCCGCACCAGGATGTCCAACACCTTGGCGTCCGGCCCGACCAGCACTCGCGCCTTCTTCTTCCGCACCGCGTCCAGGATGATCTGGGCCGCCCGGTCCGGGGTGGTCTTGGCCAGCCGTTTGTCGAACAACTTGGCCAGCTCGGCCTGGTCGAGGCCCTCGGCGGTGGTGGCGTTGCGCGCGATCGCGGTTTTGATGCCGCCCGGATGCACCGTCGTCACCGCCACCGGCTGGCCGGCCGCCACCATCTCCTGGCGTAGCGCCTCGGTAAAGCCGCGGACGGCGAACTTGGCCGAGTTGTAGGCCGCCTGGCCGGGGACCGAGAAGAGCCCGAACACGCTGGAGACGTTGATCACGTGTCCGTCGCCGGAGGCGATCAGGTGCGGAAGGAACGCCTTGGTGCCGTTGACGACTCCCCAGAAGTCGACGTCCATCACGCGCTCGATGTCCTTGAACTGGCTGACTTCGATGTCACCGGTGAAGGCGATGCCGGCGTTGTTGTAGATCTGGTTGACCGTGCCGAAGTGCTCTTTGACCGCGTCGGCGTAGGCCAGGAAGGCTTCGCGCTCGGTCACGTCGAGGCGATCCGCCTTGACCGGCGCACCGATGGCCTTCAGCTGTTCCTCGGTCCGGGCGAGACCGTCGAGGTCGACGTCACTGATGGCCACCTTGGCGCCCGAGCGGCCCAACTCCAGGGCCAGCGCCTGCCCGATACCCGACCCTGCGCCCGTCACCACCGCGACCTTGCCGGCGAACCCTTGCATGAGCACCCTTCCTTTGTCGGCCCGTATGCGTCGAGGCT